>PKUE01000107.1 GCA_002869685.1 Desulfuromonas sp. | reverse complement strand
GCGCTTATCGGGCTGTTTACTGTGACGGTGCCGGGTAAGACCCTGGCCCTGGCGCTGCAACCGCTGCAGTCGCAGGATGCGGTCAGTGCCTCGTTGCAGCGCGTGGAACAGGCCAGAACGCTGCTGGATGACAAAGGGTCTCCGCCGTTGGGTGGCAGCCATGATCTGGGGGAAATTCTGGATCGGGTGAAAACCGCCGGGGCTTGGTTGTCCTCCAATGCGTTGATGCAGGTTGCCAGCAGCCTTGAAGCCGCCCGGGCCTGTCGCGGTTATTTCGGTAGCGAGGAGGCCGCGCCGCTGTTATGTGAGGATGTCGCCGGGCTGGAACTGCTGGCGGGATTGCGTGATCAGATTCAGCACAGTATCGGGCCGGGTGGTGAAGTGCTCGATGAGGCGTCTTGGCGCCTGGCGGATTTGCGCAGTGAGATCAAGGTGTTGCGGAACCGGATTCGCACCGCTCTTGAAGCGATGCTCGGCAACAGCGATTTTGACGGCGTGTTTCAGGATCATATCGTTACCGAACGCAGTGGCCGCTATGTTGTGCCGGTGCGGGCGGATTACCGGGGCCGGGTCAAAGGATTTGTTCACGACGAGTCTTCCAGTGGCCAGACGTTGTTTATTGAACCGGCGGCCGTGCTGGATCGCAACAATACATTGCAGTCGTTACGGCGTGAAGAGCAACGCGAGATCGAGCGGATTCTGCTTGAACTGGCCGCGTTGGTTGGTGAAGCCCGCGAACCGTTGCGGCGCAACCAGGCGATTCTCGCCCGACTCGATTACACCGCAGCGGTGGCTCGCTTCGCCCGTTTGACCGAAGCGCAATCGCCGCAGTTGACGGCCAAGCGGCAATTGGAACTGCACCAGGTGCGCCATCCGTTGCTGTTATTGGATCACGATGGTCAATTGCGTCAGCAGGAGACCATCCCGATTGATCTGCGGCTGGGCAAGAAACATGACACGCTGATTATCAGCGGTCCGAACACCGGTGGTAAAACGGTCGCGCTGAAAACTGTTGGTCTGCTGTTTCTGATGGTGTCGGCAGGATTGCCGATTCCCTGTCATCCGAGCAGCCGGGTGTATCTGTTCAGCCGGGTGTTTGCCGATATCGGCGATGAACAGAGCATTGAAGAGAATCTGTCGACCTTTTCCGGCCATCTGCTGCGGATGCGACGCATTCTCGAACAGGTGGACGGAAATTCGCTGGTGCTGTTTGACGAAGCTGGCACTGGCACCGATCCGGCTGAGGGCGGCGCCCTGGCGCTGGCGATCATGGATCGCTTGCGGGCCATTGGCGCGCGCACGGTGGTCACCACCCACCTGAACATGATCAAGAGCTACGCTTATCTGGAACCACGGGTTGAGAATGCGGCGGTGGAGTTTGACCCGCAGACGCTGGCACCGACCTATCGCCTTCATTACGGGGTACCGGGGGCGAGCAGCGCCTTTACCATTGCCCGCACCATGGGGATTCCGGACAAGGTGCTGGATAAAGCCAATCAGTACCTGGGCAGCCAGGAGCGTGATGGTCTGGCGATGGTTGAACAACTCAATCAAGTTCAGACCCGTCTGGAGCAGCAGCTGCGGGAAGCTGAGGAACTGCGGCATCAGGCGGCGGCCGAACAGCGTAAACGGCTCAAGCTGCTCAAAGATTTTGAGGCGCAGCGGGAGAAATTGCTCGACAAAGCCCGGCGACGCGCCGAACAGCTGGTGAGCGAAACCCAGAGCAAAATGAAAACCCTGCTTAAGCAGGCGCGCGAGATGCAGGGCGGTGACGGCCGCCAACAAGCCGAGCTGATGCGACAGATGCGGGAAAGTCGTCAGGAGTTGCCGACGCCCGTGGAGAGCCGCCGTCAACGACAGGCACCGCAGCAGCTTCAGGACGGCGAGATTGTCCGCATTGTTGCCCTGAACGCTGAAGCCCGCGTTGAGAAGCTGTCGGGGAGCGAAGTGGAGTTGAATGTCAACGGCAAGGTGATGCGCCTGCCGATGAGCGCTTTGGAGGCGTTCAGTCCGCGCCGCTTTACCGAGGTGAAGGCGAAGCGTGGCGGCACCAAGAGCCAGGTGGAGCGCAGCAGTTTCAATCCCCGTCTTGATGTCGTGGGCTGCCGGGTGGAGGACGCCCTGCCGCAGGTGGAACGGTTGATCGATGATGCCCTGCTGCACAACTGGAAAGATATCAGCGTGGTACACGGCCGTGGCACCGGCGCATTGCGTCAGGCTATACAGGAACTGTTGGCGCAACATCGGGCGGTCACAGCCTTTCATGCGGCAGATAACGCCCATGGTGGCACGGCCGTAACGGTCATTGAGCTGGGGGAATGATGAGTGGACGGATTCCGGAAGATATTATCATGCAGGTGCGTGAACGGATTGACATCGTCGATCTGATCTCCGGTTACGTTCAACTGAAGCATTCGGGGGACAACCATCTTGGTCTGTGCCCGTTTCACAACGAGAAAACGCCGTCATTCAATGTCAACAGCAGCCGGCAGATATTCCACTGCTTCGGCTGTGGCGTCGGTGGCAATGTGTTCAGCTTTCTCATGCGGATGGAGGGACTGGCGTTTCCCCAGGCGGTGAAGCGATTGGCCGAGCAGGTGGGGGTCGAGATTCCCGAAGATGAACCGTCGCCCCATGAAATCCAGCGGCGCAAGGAGCGGGAACAGCTCAGCCAGATTTACGAAGAGGCGACCCGTTTCTATCATCAGCTGTTGCTGGATGATCCCCGTGCGGCTCAGGCTCGCGGTTACATCCGGCGGCGAGGTTTTGACAGTGAGGCGGTACGCCGCTTTCGTCTCGGCTTTGCCCCGGACAGCTGGGATGCGCTGTGTGAACACTTTAAAAGCACGGGGATTGATGCGGATCAGGCCCGTTCGTTGGGGTTGATCCGTAACAGCGATAAAACCGGGCGCGACTTTGATATGTTTCGCCAGCGGCTGCTGTTTCCCATTGAGGATCTGGGCGGGCAGGTGGTGGCCTTTGGCGGACGGGTGCTTGACGACAGTCTGCCAAAATATATCAACTCGCCGGAATCGAGTTTGTACCACAAAAGTCGCCTGCTTTACGGCCTGTATCAGGCCAAACAGGCCATGCGCCGCGAGCGCAGCGTGATTGTCGTCGAAGGTTATTTTGACCACCTGGCGCTGGTGCAGGCGGGGATTGAACAGGTCGTCGCCACCTGTGGAACCGCATTGACAGATGATCATGCGGCGATTCTCAAACGCTACGTCGAGCGGGTGATCCTGCTGTTTGATCAGGACAAGGCCGGACAAAAAGCCTGTTTTCGAGCGATGCCGAGTCTGTTGCAACAGGGGCTTGAGGTAATGACCCTGGCCTTGCCCGATGGGGATGACCCGGACACCTGTGTGCGCCGTGAAGGGGCCGAGGCGTTCCTGGAACGGTTGAACGGGGCCCGGTCTGCTATTGAAACCTATATGGAAACGATTCTGGCCGAGGCTGGTGAACGGGCTGAAGAGCAGGCCCGCGCCATCGATCAGGTCGTTCAGATGATCCGGCAGGTTCCGGATGAGATTCAGCGCAATCTCCATCTTGGTCAGTTGGCACACCACTGTGGCATTGCCAGTGAGGTGCTGCAACGCCAGCTGGAGAAAACACCGCCGCAGTCTAGTGCACCGCCGTCGGCACCACCGCCACGACCAGCGCCCGCGGTTTCCCCGCCAATGCCGGTGGCTGAGCAAACGGGCGATATTAAAGCGCAGAAGTGGTTGCTCACTCTGATGCTTGCCGATGCCAGCGTTGGCGTTAGAGTTGAAGAAACAGGCATCGACAGCCTGTTTGACAGCCCGGCATGTCAGCGGGTGGCACAACAGATCCACCGGGCCCATGCCGATCAGCGTGAGCCTGGAGAGTGGATGCTCGACCAGTGCGAGGACCCTCAGGACCAGGACTTATTGACACAATTACTGGTTCGAGAGCAGGAACTTGTCAGTACGGATATTGAAAAGATTTTCGGCGATTGTCGACAGGCGGTTGTCCGTAGTCAGCTAAAACAACGTAGAGTAGAGCTGCATACGCAGATGCGTGAAGCCGAGCAATCTGGAGACTCGGATCGACATACAGCTTGCCTGCAGGAACTGACCCGGATCAATCGCGAGCTCAAGAGCCGAGGATAGTACCAAAAATACGGGCCACAGACGTGTGGTCGACAGGAGAAAAACACCCATGGCAAAAAAAACAAAAGAGGAAGAATTTCAGCAACTCATCGAAACAGGTAAGGAGAAGGGCTACCTGACCTACGATGAGGTCAACGATGCGCTTCCTGAAGATATGGTGTCCAGCACCCAGCTGGAAGATGTCATGACCATGTTTGGTGAGCTGGACATTGAAATTGTCGATAACGAAAGTAAGGAAGAACAAGGCAAAGACGACAGTGACGATGATGATGACGGCAAGGAAGAAGGCGCCAGTTTTGAAGCAGGTGTCATTGGCCGTACCAGTGATCCGGTGCGCATGTACCTGCGTGAGATGGGCCAGGTGTCACTGCTGACCCGCGAAGGGGAAGTTGAAATCGCCAAGCGGATCGAAGAAGGTGAAGGCCTGATTACCCAGGTGGTCCTGAAAACTCCCATTGCCCTGCAGGAAGTGATCTCTTTGGGCGATCAACTGTCTGAAGGTTTGATCGGGATCACCGACATCACCAAGGATTACGACGAGGAAGAGGGCGCTGAAGCCGAAGAAAAGCAGTATGAGCGCATTCTCGGACTGATCGACCAGATTCGGGAGAAAAACGAGGAACTGCTTGAG
Source organism: Desulfuromonas sp. (assembly GCA_002869685.1). Classification (GTDB taxonomy): domain Bacteria; phylum Desulfobacterota; class Desulfuromonadia; order Desulfuromonadales; family Desulfuromonadaceae; genus Desulfuromonas. The sequence goes on along the minus strand of PKUE01000107.1, from coordinate 12,414 downwards.
CAGCGCCGGTTACTCACCGAAGGGGATGATGCCGAGAAAAAAGCGGCTCCGGAACAGATTTCCGCCCTCAAAGATGTTCTGTGCGACCTGATGCGTCAGATCCGCCTCAAAGAGCAGACCGTGTCGAAAATCGCCCAGCGTCTCAAAGAACTCAGTGCCCAGGTGAAAAAAGGGCTGAGCGAAGTGACGGCGTGCGAAAAAGAACTGAAATGTCCCCACAAGGAAATTCGTCGTCATCTGCGCCGTTTTCACAAAAGCGATGATGAAGCGGCGAAAGTTGCCGAAGAGCTGGGGACAACCACCGAAGCTCTGCAGGTGGTGGAAAAACGCCTCAAAGGTGCGCAGCGCAAGTTTAAACGCGTTGAAGAGGAAACCGGTTTTTCTCCCGAAGAACTGGTCGATTCCCTCAAGGAAGTGCATCGTGGCGAGTGGCGGGCTAAAGCCGCCAAGACCGAGCTGGTGGAAGCCAACCTGCGTCTGGTGGTGTCCATCGCCAAAAAATACACCAACCGTGGTCTGCAGTTCCTTGACCTGATCCAGGAAGGTAACATCGGCCTGATGAAAGCGGTTGATAAGTTCGAATACCAGCGTGGCTACAAGTTTTCCACCTACGCCACCTGGTGGATTCGTCAGGCGATTACCAGGGCCATTGCCGACCAGGCACGCACCATCCGTATCCCGGTGCATATGATCGAGACCATCAATAAGTTGATCCGCACCAGCCGTCAGCTGGTTCAGGAACTCGGTCGTGAGCCGATTCCAGAAGAGATTGCCGAGCGCATGGACCTGCCGCTGGAAAAGGTGCGCCGCGTGTTGAAGATCGCCAAGGAGCCGATCAGCCTTGAAACGCCGATCGGTGAAGAGGAAGATTCCTCCTTGGGCGATTTTATCGAGGACAAAGGGGCGGTTTCACCGCTCGAAGCGGTGATCAAAGGCAATCTGTCCGATCAGACCGCCGAGGTGCTGTCAACTTTGAGCCCGCGTGAGGAAAAAGTCTTGCGTATGCGTTTCGGCATCGGCGAGAAATCCGATCACACCCTGGAGGAAGTTGGCCAGGATTTCAATGTTACCCGTGAGCGGATTCGTCAGATCGAAGCCAAGGCGTTGCGCAAACTGCGTCATCCCAGCCGGGCCAAACGCCTGCGCAGCTTTGTCGATACCCCCTGATTCTTTATTGTTCTTCCCATGGAGGGCAGGGGTTCACAAATCTGGGATGAGTCCTTGACAGTTAGGATTCGATTTGGTACACATAGCAGGCCTTGGCAACAGGGCTTCACAATTTGACGCGGGGTGGAGCAGTTTGGTAGCTCGTCGGGCTCATAACCCGAAGGTCGGAGGTTCAAATCCTTCCCCCGCAACCAAAAACATTCAAGGGGCTTGCATGAGATTTCGTGCAAGCCCCTTTTTTTATTGATGTGTCCCTTCTATTCTCTTTGACCTCCCCCTATTCGATACAGACTAAACATGCTGTGAGGCTGAAGAGTTTTCTGTTAAATTATGAACAGCCAATAAATAAACCCTGAGAGGCTGTTTTCATGGATGAACCTGTAGATGTCAATGCTGTCTTTGATGATGTAAAAGATTTTTTAGCCGATGAAGCCTTTCTTGTCTTTTTACAGAAACTCCTCGACAAGAAAGAGCGCAAAAAGCTGATCAGCGAGGCGATTGAATCGGCGGGGCTCAGCAAAAGCAAAGCCACCCTTCTTGCGGTTCCCGTTGATTGGATTTTTATTCAATGCGTGAATAGAGCCGTAAAAACAGGTGGCGGAGCGGTTCAAAGCCGGTTGCTGAAGTTTTATGATTCTTTGCTGCGAACCCCGGCATGTGCGCGACTTGCTACCTTTCTCTCCAAGCAGTTGTTTGTCGAACTGCACACTAAATATCGAACTCAAACGACCATCAATGCACTCCTCTCAGCAAACACTCTGACATTATCCCTGCGCGATGAAGATAAACGCTGGGTTGACGTTCTGGAAAAACTCAATCTGTTGACCTTGCAACTTCAAGGGCTTGAAGCACGCTGCACGTTGCGGTCGCAAAACCTGTCCGCACCAGAGATTGACAAGCCAAGTACCCTGTTAATGCCGGACAGCCGGTTTATCAAACAGCTTGTTGGCCGCGACCGGGAACAGACTGAACTGCAGGGATTCGCCATGTCAGAAGCTCCTTTTCTCTATGGCGTTATTAGCGGTGAGGGTGGCAGTGGAAAAACACGTTTAGCCCTGAGTCTCTGTGATGCGATGCAGGAAGAGGGCTGGACTTCAGGTTTTCTCACTAGCGACGACCTTGAAGCGCTGGTCTCACATCCCTGCTTTGACCTCTGGACTCCGCCGCCCAACACCTTGATTGTCATTGATTATGCTCAATCGAAAAGCGGTAAAGGGGGCGCGCTGACAAAACTTTTGCAGCGACTTTTGATCCTGGCCGAGGAGGAAAGTCTACATGCCGTTCGCTTGCTTCTGCTTGAACGCGAAGCGGAAAGAGAGAGCGGCTGGCTGTTTGATTTGTATATCAATCTCGAAGCTCCACAAAGAGTCGCAGCTCAGTCTCTGTTTTATCACCACTGGCAACTGGATTCGGATACTGAACAAAGCCCTGAAGAGAAATCAATCTTCACACAAGCCCTGCTGCAAGGGACACTAAACGCCTACAGTGAATTGCAACATGTATCACCAAGAGCTTTACCCGCCTGGGAGGAATCGGAATGGCTGCAACTTGCTGAACAAACCGGATTGCGTCCGCTCTGTCTGATCATAGCCGGGCTTCAGTATGCGGAAACCGGCGATGAGCGGACCCTGTTGTCGGCAAATCTTAAAACCTTGCTCCTCTATGTCGTTGAAAAAGAGAGAAGGCATATTGAACTCTGTGCCGCGGATTCAATCATTTCTTCACAGCATCTCAGTCTTGCTGTCGCCTTTCTGACCTTGATCGGCAGTCAATCGGAAGAAAGTGATGACTGCCGACAGGCTGTGCACCATTGTGCTCAGGCCATCGGTTGCGATGCTGTGTCATTAAAAGAAGGGCTGAGAAAGGTGTGTAGCCGGGTTGTTGAGGACGAATATGGCGATAGAACACACCGTCTGATTCCGGTCGGTCCCGACCTTATTGCCGGGCCATTTATTTTTCAGATCCTGGGTATAGACGCCTCACAGCGACGGAAAATCCTGTCTGCGGCCGTGGAAAGAAATCCTTAAAACGCTTGGGAAAAACTCTGGCTGTACGGAATCGACCTGCACGGCTGGGGGAGCAAACAGGAAAAAGAGCGTTATCAACATTGGTTCGAGCAGTTGATTGAAGAGATAGACCATAAGGAAACCTTAGCTCCTCTTTCAACGCTCGTTTCGCCCCTCCATACCAAAATGCACTTGGTTCGTACCGCCTATGCAGTGAAGATCTGCGAACTCACGGAAACTGAGGCATATTGGGAGGAGAATCTCGGTCTCAGGTTGACTGCCTCGGTAATTTTTGCTGAGAACGGAAACTATAAGCGTGCTATGAAAATTAGCGAAGAGATAACCTCCATCTATCAACGCCTAGCGACAGCAAACCCGGCGGCCTACGAGCCGGATCTGGCAGCGAGCCTCAACAACCTCGCCATCAGATATTCTGAAAGTGGGCGTCGCAACGAAGCCATTGCTCCAGCGGAAAAGGCGGTTGCAATCAGAAAACGCCTAGCGTCAGAAAACCCGTCGGCCTACGAGCCGTATCTGGCAGGAAGTCTTAACAACCTCGCCAACAGATATTCTGAAAGTGGGCGTCGCAACGAAGCCATTGCTCCAGCGGAAAAGGCCAGAGACATCTATGAACGCCTAGCGACAGAAAACCCGGCGGCCTACGAGCCAAATTTAGCAAATAGTTTTGGAACATTGGGAACGATCTACGTGGAGTTAGGAAAACCTCTCGACGGAGCGGTGTTTTTTAAGCGTGGCATAGAAACTTTGTCTCGATTGTTTCTTCAATCTCCCCAATATTTTTCTAAATTGATGGCCAATTTAGTCTGGTGCTATGAAAAGAACTGCTCGTCTGATGACGAGTTTCAAGCCTCTGATCTCTATAAAAAAATCGTTCAGGTTTTAAAGCAACAAAGTTCATCTACAGCTGAAGACTGAATGGCATGTCCTTACAGGTAGTGGGGCGCTAGCCCGTGCCAAATTCCTGTAACAGAATCTTTCTGCCGGCCCAAGTTTGTGTGCTAGTATGAATCTGTTTTTATTAGTGTTTACCCTTGAAGGTATCCGAGTCCGGTCACAAAATGGTTGCAAAAGTTTTTAAACCTGGCCGGTGGGGTATTTCATGATTAAATCAGGAATCTGGGCTCTGGCGAAACCATAAGTCAGAACCTTGTTGCGGAGACTCACTTAGCAGACGGGCACAACATGGAATCGGTGATTGCACAAGCACAGGAGAATGACGCTCCGGATCTATGGGAGGCGTTTACCGCCGCCTGCAGTGAAGACGAGTATTATCAGAGTTGGCTGGCTCTACAGAGTGGCTGGATTAATGGCAGTGTTCAGAGCCTGTTGATTGTCGCCATTCAGCCGGAGCAGTTCACGCCGGTGGCCAGCTGGCCGCAGGAGGAGAGCGACCCGGTACGGTTGTCCGATGTGGCTGAACGGGTGCTCGAAGAGCAGTGTGGTCTGCTGGTGGAGATGCCGGGCTCGCCCCATTACGCCATGGCCTATCCGCTGTTTATCGAAGAACGCCTTCACGCGGTGGTGGCGGTCGAAGTTGCGGTTTCAGGTCAAGCCCAGTTGCAGCAGGCCATGGAGCAGCTGCAGTGGGGCACGGCCTGGTTGGAACTGCTGGTGCGTCGCAAGCAGGCCGAACTGGATCAGGCCACGCTGTATCGGCTGAAAACTGCCGTAGACCTGTTGGCCGAGACCCTGGGCAAAGAGCAGTTTGCTGAGGCGGCCATCGCCTTTACCACCGAGCTGGCCGCAGCCAGCGGCTGTGAACGGGTCAGTCTTGGTTTCATGCGTGGCGGCCATATCAAGCTGGAGTCGGTGTCGCACAGTGCCGAAGTCGGCCAGAAGATGAACCTGACCCGCGCCATCGAGCAAGTGATGGAAGAAGCCGTTCTGCAGCGCCATGAAGTGGCCTATCCCGCTTTGGATGATGAGGTGCTGATCTGCCGTGAGCACGAAGCGCTGTCGCGTCAGCAAGCCATGGCGTCAATTGCCACCTTTCCGTTATTCTGCCGTGATCAATACGTTGGCGCCCTGACCTGTGAGCGGGCTGCAGATCAGCCGTTTACCACGCGCGATATGGAGTTTATACGCACCGTCTCCGCACTGGTCGCTCCAGCCATGGAGGAAAAATACCGTCTCGACCGGCCATTGCCGGTGGTGGTGTGGCAGGCATTGCTCGAGCAATTGGAAGCACTGTTTGGGGCCGGGCACGTCGGGCGTAAGCTGTTTACCACGCTGGTTCTCGGCCTGGTGATGTTTTTCTCGACGGCCAGCGGTGACTATCGGCTGAGTGCGGATGTTTCGCTGGAAGGGGCAATCCGCCGGGCGATTGTGGTGCCGTTTGACGGCTATATCGATCAGGCACCGGGCCGCGCAGGCGATCTGGTCGAGCAGGGGCAGTTGTTGTGTTCTCTCGACAATCGTGATTTGCGCCTGCAAAAACTGGCCAAAGTCAGTCAGCACCGCCAGATGGAACGGCAGTATCAGGATGCGGTGGCCAATCATGATCGTTCTCAGGCGGTGATTATCAAAGCTCAGTTGGCGCAGGCGCAAGCCGAGATGGATCTGCTTGATGCGCGGCTGGCGCGCACCACGTTGGTGGCGCCGTTTTCCGGGCTGGTGGTCAGCGGCGATCTCAGCCAACGCCTTGGTGGTGCTGTTGAACAGGGCGAGGTGTTGTTTGAAGTGACCCCGTTGGATGCCTATCGGGTGATCCTCAAGGTGGATGAACGACGCATTGCCGATGTTACTGTCGGCCAGAGCGGCACCCTGGTGTTGTCATCACTGCCGGATAATCGTTACCCGTTTATCATCGATAAAATCACTCCCATCACCAAGGCAGAAGACGGGCGTAACTATTTTCGCGTCGAGGCCCATCTGCAACAGATCGATGACAGTCTGCGCCCGGGGATGGAAGGGGTCGGCAAAATTGATATCGACCGGCGCAAGCTGATCGGTATCTGGGCGCGCGACTTTGTCGAATGGCTGCAGTTGACGCTGTGGAAATGGACGGCCTGATCGGTGATCAGGTGAGGGTGCGACCATGAGTGAATCGCTGTTCAGCCAGTCCTGGTATCGCGTTGCACCGCTCAAGCCGCGGTTACGCAGCCATGTGCAGATTTACCGCCACCAGTATCGCGGTGAAGACTGGTATGTCATTCAGGATCAGTTCACCGGCCGCCATCATCGCTTTTCTCCGGAAGCCTATCAATTGATCGGCCTGATGGATGGTCGCCGTACCCTTGGTGCTATCTGGACCACGGCGTGCGGCCGACTCGGTGACCATATGCCGACTCAGGATGAAGTGATCGGGCTGGTGTCGCAGTTACACCGCAGCGATCTGTTGCAAACCTGTGCGCTGCCCGATTTCGCCGATCTCAAGCAACGGTTGTTGCAGGGGCGGCGCAATCGTTGGCTGACACCGTTGTTGTCACCCATGGCGGTACGTTTTCCCCTGCTTGATCCGGACCGCTTTCTCAATCGCACCCTGCCCGTGGTCAAGCCGTTACTCAGTTGGCCGGCCCTGCTGGTGTGGCTGCTAGTGGTCGTGTTCGCTGTAGTGATGATGGTCAGTCACTGGACGGACTTGACCAACAATCTTACTGATAAATTGTTCGGGCTGGAGAACCTGTTTCTCATCAGCCTGATCTACCCGCTGCTCAAGATTATTCACGAATTCGGCCACGCCTATATGGTCAAAAAGTGGGGGGGCGAGGTCCATGAAATGGGCATCATGCTGTTGGTCTTTATGCCCATTCCCTATGTTGAAGCGTCGGCGTCACTGGCGTTTCGCGACAAGAAAAAACGGATGCTGGTCGGGGCTGCCGGTATTCTAATAGAACTGTTTATTGCCGCCGTGGCCCTGCTGCTGTGGCTGGAGATGGAGCCGGGGGCGGCACGGGCGGCGGCATTTAATGTCATGCTGATCGCCGGGGTGTCGACGGTGCTGTTCAACGGCAATCCACTGCTGCGGTTTGATGCCTACTATGTGCTGGTCGATGCGCTGGAGATTCCCAACCTTGGTCAGCGCAGTACCGCCTATCTGGCGTATCTGGCCAAGCGGCATGTGCTCGGAGTGCGTGGCCTGACGTCACCGGCGACGACCTCGGGCGAAGCGGGTTGGCTGGCGGGCTATGCCCTGGCGTCGTTTGTTTATCGGTTGTTTATCTCGGTGCGGATCATTCTGTTTGTCGCTGGCAAGTTTTTTATGTTCGGTGTTGTGCTGGCGTTGTGGGCGGCCATTGGTCTGGTGGTGTTGCCGACAGTCAAAGTGTTGCGGTATTTGATCAAGGATGGAGAAATGCGCAGAAAGCGGATGAGAATTTTTGGCGCAGTGGTGGTGCCGGTTGTCGCCATCGTGGCCTTTATCAGCCTGGTACCGGTGCCGTTTTCCACGTTATGCCAAGGGGTGACCTGGGCGCCGGATGAAGCACGCGTTCATGCCGAGGTGGATGGTTTTGTCACCAAACTGCTGACCGACAGCGGCGAGCAGGTTACTGCCGGAACGCCCCTGCTGCGCTGCGAAGATCCCCAACTTGACGCCCATGTGCGGTTGCTTGAAGCCCGGCAAAAAGAATATCAGGCGCGCTACAATGTCAGTCTGATTAGTGATCGCACCGAAGCCATCTTGCTCAAAGAAGCCATGGCTCAGGTGACGGCCGAATTACAACGCGCTCAGGAGCGACGCCAGGCTCTGACCATCTACAGTCGCAAAGACGGGGTATTTATCGTGCCCCAGCCGGAAGACATGATCGGCCATTTTGCCCGACGTGGGACGGCTCTCGGCTATGTCCTCGATGACCAACAGATGCAGGTGCGCGTACTGGTTGGCCAGTCGGATATTGACCGAGTGCGTGCTGACACCACGCGCGTTGAATGCCGTCTGGCTCAGAATATCGATGATGTGGTTGAAGCGCAGGTGTTGCGTGAAGTTCCGGCGGCCAGTCATGAACTTCCCAGCTTGGCTCTAAGTCTCGAAGGGGGAGGCTTGTTCGCCCTCGATCCGCGTGAGAAGGACCGCGCGATGGCCGTTGAACGGCTGTTTCAGTTTGATCTGGCCCTGCCTGAAGGGATGACCCGCAATGTTGACGAACGGGTGTTTGTGCGTTTTGTCCACCAACCCGAGCCATTAATTCGGCGGGCCTATCGGGCCGTGCGGCGTGTGTTGCTCAGCCGCTTTGCCGTTTAGGTCTGTTATGGCACTGCGTTTCCCCAATCAGCAGCAACCCGCCAGTCACGATCTGCGCCCGGAACGACCGGATCGCGTCGAGTCGCGTCTGGAGATGGTGGCCCACCGTATGGTCGGCCAACTGAAGCGCTTGCAGCGCTCCGGCCCGTCGTTGCAGCGCATGGTGACCACCATCGATCAACTGGGGGAACCTCTCAGATCGCTGGATGAGGCGCAGTTGCGCCAACGCATTGAGCCGCTGCGTCTGGCGCTGTATGAAAAAGGGCTGACCGAACAGACGGTAGCCGAAAGTTTTGCCCTGATCCGCGAGCTGGCGGAGCGGATTCTCGGCATGCGTCATTATCCCAGCCAGCTCACCGGTGGCCTGATCATGCTGCAAGGGCTGGTTGCCGAAATGGAGACTGGCGAAGGCAAGACCCTTACGGCCACGCTGCCAACGGCCACCATCGCCCTGGCCGGTATCCCCGCGCATGTTATCAGCGTCAACGACTACCTGACCGGCCGTGATGCTGATCAGATGGAGCCGTTGTACAAGGCGCTGGGGTTGCGGGTTGGCAGGGTGATTCACGGCCAGAGTCCGGCAGAGCGCCGTCAAGCCTATCGCTGTGACATCACCTACGCCACCAACAAAGAGCTGGTGTTCGATTATCTGCGCGATCGCCTGACCCTGGCCGAACGTCTCGACCCGTTGTTGTTGCAGGCTGAATATCTCCACGGCAACGCGCCACGCAGTCAGCGTGTCCTGATGCGTGGGCTGCACTTTGCCCTGGTCGATGAAGCCGACAGTATCCTTATCGACGAAGCGCGCACGCCGCTGATTATCTCCGGTGGCGAGGGGGGCAGCGAGGAACGCGAGTTTCTTGAGCAGGCGTTGGAACTGGCTCGAACCCTGGAGGAGGATAAAGACTTTGTTCTCGATGTGGCACGGCGTCAGGTGCTGCTGACGGATCAGGGCAAGCAGACCATCGAAGAACAAACACAGCCGCTTGGCCCGCTGTGGAATGGTCTGGTGCGACGCGAATCGACCATTTATCAAGCGTTGACCGCCCTGCATTTTTTCCATTGCGATGAGCAGTATCTGCTCCGCGACGGCAAGGTGCAGATCATCGATGAATTTACCGGCCGGGTGATGGCGGATCGCTCCTGGGAGCAGGGGTTGCACCAGATGATTGAGCTCAAAGAGGGCTGTGAACTCAGCCAACGCCGCGAGACGCTGGCCAAGATCAGCTTTCAGAAGTTCTTCCGCCGTTACCTGCATCTTTCCGGTATGACCGGCACCGCCAAAGAGGTCACCGCCGAGTTGTGGGCGGTCTACCGTCTGCACACCTGCCGGGTGCCGACCCACCGTCCGGTAATCCGTCAGTTGTGGCCCGATCAGGTATTCACACACGAGCAGGACAAGTGGCAGGCCGTGGTGGAGCAGATCCGTCACCAGCATCAGCTCGGTCGCCCGGTGCTGGTGGGCACTCGCTCGGTTGCCGTGTCCGAGCATCTGTCGAAACTGGTGGCACAACACGGCTTGGCCCATCAGGTGCTCAATGCCAAGCAGGATGCCACCGAAGCGGAGATTATCAGTCGCGCCGGTCAGGCTGGAGCGATCACCATCGCCACTAACATGGCCGGGCGCGGCACCGATATCAAGCTGGGGCCGGGGGTGAAAAAGCTCGGCGGATTACACGTGGTCGCTACCGAACGTCACGATGCCGCGCGTATCGACCGTCAGCTGGCCGGTCGTTGTGGCCGTCAGGGCGATCCCGGCAGTTGCCAGGCGTTCCTGTGTTTTGAAGACCCGCTTCTCGAAGGCAACCGAGCCGGTGTGGTCGCTCATCTGGTGCGTCGTCTGGCCACGGTTGTTCCCGTGATGCGCTCCAGTATGGCCCGTTGGGCCATCCGGCTGGCGCAAAACCATGTTGAACGGTATCATGCCCGAATTCGCAAAGAGCTGTTTCGCCGTGATCAAGCCCAGGGCAGCTTGTTGTCGTTTTCCGGGCGTCTGGAATAAGAGAGGACATCATGAAAAAAAGTCTGTTGATTGTTGCTGTATTGCTGCTTAGTGTCGTTCCCGCTGTGGCGGAAGCTCTGCCAGCCCTTGAAGGTTTGGTGGAGCCGAAGGAAACCGTTGAGTTCAGCAGCCAGGTCGCAGGGATTCTCGCCGAGGTCACGGTGGAACGCGGTAGCCGGGTGCGCCAGGGGCAGGTTGTTGCTCGGTTGAAATCCGGTGTTGAAGAGGCCGCGGTCAAAGTGGCCGAAGCGCGGGTTGAGTTTGGTGAGCGCAAAGCACAACGTAACAGTGAACTGTATAAGAAACAGCTGATCTCCATTCACGAAAAAGATGAGTTGGAAACCGAGATTCAACTGGCCCGACTGGAGTTGGAAGAAGCACGCGAACAGCTGGCATTGCGCACCATCACCAGTACCGTCGATGGCATCGTTGTTGAACGGATGGGCGCACCGGGCGAATACGTCGGTGAAGAACCGTTTCTGGTTGTCGCCCAGATCAATCCGCTTAATATCGAGCTGGTCGTACCCATCGCCTATTATGGCCAAATTAAAGAGGGAGCCAAGGCTCAAGTCACTTTGGAACAGCCGGTGGGAGGCACTTATACGGCGACAGTGGGGATCGTTGATCATGTGCTTGATGCGGCCAGTGGCACCTTTGGTGTCCGCCTGGAGATGGCTAACCCCAATATGAAACTGCCCGCCGGGCTCAAGTGTCAGGTGGTGTTCTAGGCCGGATCGCTATGCGCCAGCAGGTCGATGACGGTGATGTCGGCGAGGATATGACCTTCATCATCGACCACGGCGAGCTCTTTGACCCCGGTCTTGGCCATCCGTTTGAGGATGGTATCGACGCTTTCCTCCGGCGACGCTTTGACGTTGCCGTGACTCATCAGGTCGGCGGCTTTCTTGACGGTCAGGCGGCGCAGGATGTCGCGTGAGTGGATTTTGTCTTCGTAATGATAGGGGTAGAGGAAGCGCAGCAGCGCGCCGATGGTGATCGCGCCCAGCAGCCGACGCTGCTCATCAACCACATAGACCAGCCGAGAGTGGGGAAAACGCACCGCCACCTCAACCACTTCGCGGATGTCGCAATGCTCATTGACGCAGGGAATTTGTCGCTCCCTGATGCGCTGCATGATCTCTTTAATCTTCATCAGATTCCTCCACATGTGCTTCACCCGCATTGCTGATCGCCCATTTCACCAGTGGTGGCGAGATCATCTCGTTGACAATGATCGACACCAGGATGGCACTGAGCAGCATGTCGAAAATCTCTGTCGGCAAAATCGGTTCGGCCAGAAACACCAATCCGAGTGACAGACCCGCCTGTGGTAACAACGCCAGGCCGAGGTTGCGATAGATTTGTGGTGACGCCTTGGAAATTCGGCCACCGATAAAGGTGCCGCCCAGCTTGCCGGCAAAGCGGCCCAACAGGATGATGACACCCAGCACGGCAGACGTTTTAAACACCTTCAGGTCAAAATGAGCCGCCGCCAGGGTAAAGAACAGACAGAAGATGGTTTCTTCCATGATATCCAGCTGGTGAAACAGATCGTCGGCGTGCTTCACCCGGTTGATAATAAAAAAGCCCATGGTCATATTCGCCAGCAGTGGTGAGAAACCGAGATGATTGGAAATGCCGCTGATTAGCAGGATGGCACCCAGGCTGAGCATCAGGTTGCTTTCCGGCCGTTTGTCCGGTTGAAAGAAGTGGCCAAACAGCAGGCCGCCGACTCCGCCCATCAGCAGTGAGCCGACAATCGTCAGCGCGCCCTGCATGATCAGGTGGTTGTCGGCGTTACTGAGCAGCAGTTGGCCGGTAATGGTGATCGACGCCGAAAACAGGATGATACTCAATGCATCATCCAGAGCAACCACACCGAGCAGGGTGGTGCTGAGTGGGCCACGAGCGCGCAGCTCGTGCATAACGGCCATGGTTGCTGCCGGGGCGGTGGCGACGGAAATGCCGCCGAGGATAAGGATCACCGAGGTGAAAATGGTGTCGCTCTCGTGCAGCAGGGGGGAAAGCAATGGTTG
>PKUE01000071.1 GCA_002869685.1 Desulfuromonas sp. | reverse complement strand
GTTACACGATCAAAAAAAACGCCCTGTCTGAACGGACAGGGCGTTTTGCGCAGTTAACCCAGCATCGTTGCCATGTCGTCACTGGCATTGCCGATGGGGGTGAGGTTGAAATTTTCAACCAGAAAGTTGAGGACATTCGGCGAAACAAACGCCGGTAAGGATGGGCCGATCCGCATGTCTTTCAATCCCAGCGACAGCAGGGAGAGCAGGACCGCAACCGCTTTCTGCTCGTACCAGGAGAGGACGATGGATAACGGCAGGTCATTGACCTCACATTCAAAGGCTTCCGCCAGCGCCAGGGCGATCTGGATGGCGGAATAGGCGTCGTTGCACTGGCCGACATCCAATAGCCGCGGAATCCCGTTAATATCCCCAAAGTCGAGTTTGTTGAAGCGGTATTTGCCGCAGGCCAGAGTTAAGATGACCGTATCATCGGGCAGACCTTCCGCCAATTGGGTGTAATAGTCACGACCATGTTTGGCACCGTCGCAACCGCCGATCAGGAAAAATCGTTTAATGGCTCCCGATTTTACGGCTGCAATCACCTGATCGGCCAGACCTACCACGGCATGATGACCACACCCGGTTAGAATCTGTTTGTCTTCTTTTTCCTGGAAACCTTCACAATTTAATGCCGTTTCAATCACCTCAGAAAAGTCCCACCCCTCCACATGCTTGATTCCCGGCCAGTGAACACGCCCCCAGGTGAAGATGCGGTCTCTGTAAACTTCTCCCGGTCGTTGGATGCAGTTGGTGTTGAAAATGATGGCACCGTGGAAATAGGGAAATTCTTTCTGCTGATCCTGCCAGGCCCCGCCAAAATTACCCACCAGATGCGGGTACTTTTTCAATTGTGGATAGCCGTGGGCGGGCAACATTTCCACATGGGTGTAGACGTTGACCCCTTTGCCTTCAGTTTGCTTGAGCAATTCTTCAAGCATTTTCAGATCATGACCGGAAACCAGAATCGCTTTGCCCGCTTTGGTGCCAATGTTTACCGACGTCGGTTGGGGTGGCTGGTAACGCTCACAGTGGGCCTGATTAAGCAATCCGGCTGTTTTGATGTTGATCTGGCCGCATTCCATGGCCAGATTGATATAGTCGGTCAAGGTTAATGTGGTGTCCGTTAGAGCACTGAGAGCCTTATGGAAGAAGGCGTAAATCTCATCATTGTCACTGCCGAGGATATGTGCATGATCGGCATAGGCCGCGACGCCTTTACAGCCATACAACAATGTGTCGCGCATGGATTGAATGTCCGGGTCGAGTTGAGGATCAATCACCGGGTGTTGTCTGCCTTGTTCGACCATCTCTTCGACCGTTTGTGCTAAAGCCCATTTTTTAGCGGCGTGAGGAATAGCTCCGGGTGAAGTGGCGCCGCTGCGTTCAAACAGAGTCCTGGCTTGCTCGCGCATCTGCACCGTTTTCTGTGCCACCTTTGCCAGGTTCTCAGGGTCGAAGTCGACATTGGTTACCGTCGTGAACAGTGCCTCGATCATGTGCAAGTCAATGTCCGGGTCACTGAGTTGCTGGAGGCGTGCTTGATGCGCCCAAAATGCCATTCCTTTCAAAGCGTGGATAATGAGATCCTGAAGTGCTGCAACTTCCGGGGTTTTCCCGCAGACGCCCATCGTCGTGCAACCGGTGCCACGCGCCGTTTGTTCGCATTGATAACAAAACATCTTTTGTTCCATCGAACGTTCCTTTCATCGTGGGGGAAATGTGCAATTATTGGCAAGTGCCAATATCGAGGGTGTCTACCGACTATAGATGCTCAACGTGGCATGTCAAACGTGTCTCTTCAGTGAAGAAGTTCCTCATGGAAATAAATTGTGCGCTGAATATGATTGCATTTCTCGCAGTGGTTTGTTATAAATCCACCACTTCAAGCCGAAGTGGTGGAATCTGGTAGACACGCATGATTCAGGTTCATGTGCTCGTTAGGGCGTGGGAGTTCGAGTCTCCCCTTCGGCACCAAATAAAAACAACCCGATGCTGCAAAGCGTCGGGTTTTTTTATTTCCGTTCTGGCAAGTTGCTTTCACAACGGAGGGGTGGTTTGGGTCCGAAAGACCTACGGCACGAAAGAAAAGCGGCCCAGGCATAGCTCTTTTCTCTTTTTACGAAATTTTCAACGTGGATGAATTCCCGGACTTTGTTATCGTAGAGCCGTGATATCAAAAAGGAGATCCCGCATGACCGACAAGATGTGTTTCCCCTCGCTGCATTTTTGCCCTCCGGACTGGTTGCTGCTTGCCGAAGGTGAGGTTGTTATGCCGCTTGTTTCGATTGAAGAGCGGATGAACTGGGTACTGAGTCTGGGCTCTGCCAATATTGAGGAGAAAAACAACGGGCAGGGTGGCCCTTTTGCTGCAGCGGTGTTTGATGTCGAGGATCACCGTTTAATTGCTGCCGGAGTGAATCTGGTAATGCCGCTGGGCTGCTCGGTGCTGCATGCCGAGATTGTTGCGTTGATGCGCGCTCAGCACCAGTTGGGCGTTCATCGTCTGGATCTGATTGAGGGGCGGCGCTTTGAACTGGTCAGTTCGACGGAACCCTGTGCCATGTGCCTTGGGGCGATCCCCTGGGCCGGGATCAGCCAGCTGGTCTGTGGGGCTCGGGATGAGGATGCTCGCGCCATCGGTTTTGATGAAGGGGATAAGCCCGAGCGGTGGTCGCAGAAACTGCAACAACGTGGGATCACGGTACACAAGGATATTTGTCGCGCTGAGGCGGTGCAGTTGCTGCGTGATTATCAGGTGGGTCAGGGGCAACTCTATTAAAAGCCTGTTTTTCCGTTTACATCATCCCGTGGCTTTTCTAAACTGAACCACGTTGTGATTTTACAAAAAGGACAGGAGAAATAGCATGGCCGTTGTTCAAATCAGTTGTACGCCCCTCGGTGAGGGGAGCGGAGGATTGTCCAAGTTTGTCGCCGGGTGTCTGAAGTTGGTCAAAGAATCCGGATTGAATTATCAGCTGACCCCGATGGGGACCATTCTTGAGGGAGAGCTGGACGAAATTTTCGCTCTGGTGCGCAAGATGCACGAGTCTCCTTTTAACGCCGGGGCGCAGAGAGTTTCGACGTTAATAAAAATCGATGATCGGCGTGATCGGGAACATACGATGGAGCGAAAGCTGCGCTCCGTTGAAGAGCAACTGGCTGAATAAATTATGTGTGACAAGATTGTGGCTGGAGGAAAGGTTTTCAAGACTTTTTTCTTGACAGTAATCGCAGTGATTTGATATCACTAGCGGGCCTTGACGCAAGGAGCTATTTTCAGACGTCACGGCCCCGTCGCCAAGTGGTAAGGCAGAGGCCTGCAAAGCCTTTATCCCCAGTTCGAATCTGGGCGGGGCCTCCAACATATTGAGCCAGCCTGTTTACAGGCTGGCTTTTTTTATTTCGGGAGGATGTCATGACATTCTGGGCACCACAGGTTCTTGTCGGCTTTGCCGTTTTGGGTGTTTGCGCCGGATGTCTGTCTGGATTACTGGGGATTGGCGGTGGGGTCATTCTGGTTCCCCTGTTTCTCTGGTGTTTTCACTTGGTCGGTGTTTCTTCCGATGTCCTGGTTCACTGCGCCTTTGCCACCAGTCTGGCGATCATTATTCCCACGTCAATCAGTAACACGTTAGGTCATCGTGCCCGCGGGCATGTTGATCTACAACAGGTCATTTATCTGGCGGTAGGGTCGGCTCTTGGCGCACTGTTGGGGGCCTGGGGGGCGACGCTGCTCAGTGGCCCGGTGTTGAAAATTCTCTTTGGCGTGATGCAGCTGGCGGTTGCGGCCAAGCTGGTTTTCGGCGGGATGGCACCAGCGGAAGAACCGCCGAAAGACACTATTGCGACACTATTTACCGTTGGTTGTGTCAGCGGCGCTTTCTCCGCCTTTTTTGGTATTGGCGGCGGGGTGATTGCCGTGCCTTTAATGGTGTTACTGTTGAACTTTCCCATCCACCTGGCCGTGGGTAATTCCAGTGCGTTGATAGTGGTGTCTTCATTTACCGGCACGCTGGCTTATATCTACAATGGCTGGAATCTGCCGCAATTACCTCATGGTGCCGTAGGCTTTGTTGTCATCCCTGTTGTGTTGCTGGTGCTGCCTTTTTCGCTGGTTGGTTCGCGGATGGGGGTTCGGCTTGCCGGAACTTTTTCCCATGCTAGACTGGTTAAAGTCTTTGCTGTGTTATTGGTCCTTGTCGCCATTCGTTTAATGACAACAGCCTATTAACCCGTCCGATTTTTTGATCGGTATCCCGGAGGTTACGATGATTCGCCAGCCGGCTGTTTCCGGACAATTTTATACCGATGATCCCTTTGAACTGCGTCAGCAGGTGGAATTGTTTCTGCAGACAGACACCGATAGCCAGGCGGCTTATGGTGTGATGATGCCCCACGCCGGTTATGTTTATTCCGGTGCGATTGCCGGAGAGACGCTGGCCGGTGTTGATGTGCCGGATACCGTTTTGCTGCTAGGACCGAATCACCGCGGTGTCGGTCATCCATGTGCATTGTTTTCGCAGGGAAGCTGGAAAACACCCCTGGGAGAGGTGCCGATTGCCGAATCTCTGGCGGAGCAACTTTTGGATGCGGTGCCCCAGTTAACCAAGGAATTGCACGCACATCGTGGTGAGCATTCTCTCGAAGTGCTGTTGCCGTTTCTCCAGGTCAAAAATCCCTCGCTGACAATTTTGCCTTTGATGCTTGGTCCATTGTCCTACCCGATTCTGCAACAGCTGGGTGAGGGTATTGGCGCGGTCCTTAAACAGAGTGGGCGTAAGGTGTTGATCGTTGCCAGTTCCGATATGACCCATTATGAGCCTTCCTCTGTCGCCCGTAAAAAAGACCAGCTGGCGCTTGACGCGTTACTTCAACTCGATCCGTTGGCCTTGTATCATCAGGTGAAGCAGGAGAAGATCTCCATGTGCGGGGTGTGTGCTGCAGTCCTGATGGTGTTGATTGCCCGTATTCTCGGCGCCCGTCAGGCGCGTCTGATCCGTTACGGCGATTCGGGTGATGTCAATGGCGATCACTCGGCTGTTGTCGGTTACGCCGGTGTTGTTGTCGATTGATCCTGTCTCCAATAAATCCCCTTGTTTCCCCCGATTGGTTGCAGTATAAAACCAAGGTCGTTGTCGACTTTCTTTTTCTTTACCCGTTTGGAGTTTTTCATGTCTGATCTACGCGTTCGTTTTGCCCCGAGCCCGACCGGTTATCTGCATATCGGCGGTGCCCGTACTGCTCTGTTCAATTATCTGCTTGCCCGCAAGTTGGGCGGCACGTTTATTCTGCGCATTGAAGATACGGATGTGGAGCGCTCAACGCAGGAATCAGTAGATGCCATTCTCCAGGCCATGGACTGGCTGGGATTGTCTTATGATGAGGGCCCTTTTTACCAGACCGAGCGCTTCGATTTGTATAAAGAGAAAGTTCAACAGTTGCTTGACGAGGGCAAAGCGTACAAATGTTATTGCTCTGCCGATGAACTGGATACCAAGCGCGAAGCCGCGATGGCCCGTGGCGATAAGCCCCAGTACGATGGCACCTGTCGTGATCTTGATCCGCGTGATGACGATGCCCCTTATGTTATTCGCTTTAAATCGAAGAAAGAGGGCGTTACCAGTTTCAACGATCGCATCAAAGGGACGATCAGCTTTAATAATCAAGAACTGGATGACATGATCATCCAGAGAACCGACGGGACACCTACCTACAATTTTGTTGTTGTGATTGACGATGCCGAGATGGGATTGACCCTGGTCGTGCGAGGTGATGATCACGTTAACAATACGCCGCGTCAGATTCAAATCTACGAAGCGTTGGGCTATCCCGTACCTGAATTCGCCCATGTTCCGATGATTCTTGGCGCCGACAAAAAACGCTTGTCAAAGCGTCATGGGGCAACATCCGTGATGGCGTATCGCGACATGGGGTACCTGCCTGAAGCCATGGTCAACTATCTGGTGCGGTTGGGCTGGTCATTTGGAGATGAAGAGATCTTTTCCATGGATGACCTGATTGAAAAGTTCACTCTGGAAAATGTCGGTCGATCTGCCGGCGTTTTTAATCCGGAAAAACTGTTGTGGCTCAACGAGCATTATATCAAAACCGGCGATCCGCAGCGCCTCGGTGAACTGCTGGGAGAGTATCTGACGACCTTGGGGCATCCCTCCACTGACGGGATTGATCTTGCCGAAGTGGTCAAAACACTCCAGGATCGCAGTAAGACCATGGTCGAGATGGCCGAAAAAGCGGTATTTTATGTCACTGAGGCTGTTGAGTTTGATCAAAGCGCGGCCGATAAATTTCTGACCGCGGAACAGGTGCCGGTTTTTGAAGCCCTAGTCGCTCAATTAGAGCAGTGTTCATTTGACGCCGAGGGTGTTGAAGCGGCATTCAAGACTGTTCTCGAACAGACCGGGCTTAAATTTGGCAAGGTTGGTCAACCGACCCGTGTTGCTCTTTCGGGCGGAACCAGTGCTCCTGGAATTTACGAAGTGATTCTGGTTCTTGGTCGCGAGCGCAGCATTCAACGTCTCAAGGATGCGATTGCCCGCATCGGCTAACCGTTGGCATGTAAATAAAAAAAGGCCGCAACGTTGTTGCGGCCTTTTTTGTTTGTCGTGGGGTGGTTTAGTTTTCCGTGAGGAAGTGGGCTTCGTAAAGGTCTTCAAGTTTTTGTAGATGGAGGCTTTCATCGTTGGCAAACTGCTGGAAAACCGGAGCCATTGGGGCACCGCTGCATCCCTTGGCCAGTTTGTCGTAGAAGCCGAGACTGTCTTTTTTCTGATGAATGACGTAGGCCAGGGCTTGTCGGGAGTCAGCATCCGCTTTTAACTCACTTTGTTTCAGCAGATCGTCGAGATTCATCAACGGCATGGTTTGTTGCAGGTGCTCATTCGGGTCAATACCACCTTCGATAAGTGCCTTTTCCAGCCGTTGTTTGTGGTTGATTTCCTCAAGGGCGGCATCTTTCAGGATCAGTAGCGCGGATGGGTCCTTGACGGTACGGATCGCTTGCAGATATGCCCGGAAGCAGCGTTGCTCCATGGTTAACGCCATCTCCAGTGCTGTCTCAAATGTGTAACAGACTCCTTGTTGTGTTGTCATGGCGGACCTCCTTGGCAATGCGTGCTAACGTCGCTTCTTAGTTAAATATTTAACAGCTGATAGGTCGCTGTCAATCTTCGACGCTGAGATATGAAAGGATGATGTATGGCTAAAAAGGGCAATTCGGAAAGCCGTCCGGTTTATTGCTCCGAACAGGGGCGACTGTGCCCGGAGTGTGGTTTCGCTGTGGGGCAATGTCGCTGTAAAGATTTACGCCAATCCATGGTGACAACTACCGACGGTATTGTGCGGATCAGTTATGAGACGAAGGGGCGCAAAGGGAAGGGTGTAACCGTTGTTCGCAACATTCCCGGCGATAGCGCAGCATTGAAGGCGATTACCAAGAAGATGAAGCAGTTATGTGGCAGTGGTGGTGTCGTAAAAGAGAACGCTGTTGAGATCCAAGGCGACCAGCGCGAGCGGCTGATTCCCTGGTTGCAACAACAGGGGTGGACAGTAAAGCGGGTTGGCGGCTGATGATTCTTTAAGAAATGTTTATTCGAAAATGAGGGTTTTTCAGCCCACTTTAATCGTATTTTAATGGATTGGTTTGGGGGATTTCCCCCATCAGCAAAGTTGATAAAATTAATAGTGTATACATTTTGGTAAAGCGTTTCTTATGCTGACAGTAGTATTTCTTAGGGGTTGCTGAAAAAAATAGCAATAAAAAAAAGTAGGGCAAGGAGTTGGTACTCATTTTGCTGATTAGGTTGACTATCGTATGTCAACACTGCCAGTGAGTGTTATGACCGAAGTTGTTTATTTGAGTCATTTACTGAAAACCGAGGCTTCCCTGCTTTATGGCACTAAATATTAAATCTCGACTTCTCATCACTTACTCTGCCTTTGTCTTTGTCGCCGTTTCCGTGGCGCTGTTCTCCTACTATTATTTTGTTCTCCCCGGCTATGCTCTGTTAGAGCAACAGGATGCCCGCCACCACTTGGAACGGGTGATGTCCAGCATTGATCGTGAGGTCGTCAATCTCGATCGCATGGTGCGCGATTATGCCTTTTGGGATGACAGTTACGCCTTTGTGAAACACCGCAATCAAGACTATCTGCAAAGTAACTTTCTTGATGAGATGATGGTCGATAATCGCTTGAACGGCACGGCGATATTTGACGAAAGAGGAACCCTGATTTTCCACAAACAGCTCGATTTGACAACGGGTGTGGAGCGGCCGCTTGATGATTCTATGTACAATGAGGCTCTGGCGGAACTGGGAGGTGGTCTAATACGCCCTGCCTCCGGACTTCTGGCCAGTCGCCATGGATTGCAGATGGTAGCGGCACGCTCCATTATGACCAGTGATGCCCGCGGTCCGGTACGTGGCACGATGGTTTTTACCCGGCCTCTTGATTCGTCACTGGTCAATGAATTGTCTCGCCAGTTTCGATTTGATATTCAGGTCACACCGCTGGAGCAGGTCTCCGATGACATTCATGATCGCCTCAAGACCATCACACGGACCACTCCCATTGTGATCCATGCCTCCGGTAACACCTCTCTGGATGCTTATGCCAAATTGAGAGACCTGAACCAGAATGAGATTGCCATGGTGCAACTCAAACTGCCGCGGACCCTTTATATCCATACGCGCAATATCATGATTTCAGCCCTGGGGTTTGCACTGGTGAGCATCCTGACTCTGGCATTGGTCTTTGGTGCTGCTGTTCGCCGTATGGTTTTGCAACCATTTAAAGAGTTTTCCAATGTTATTCATAATTTCCGCAAAAACGATTTGGCCGCTTTGCCGGTGACGTTGTCGTATGAAGGTGAAATGGGTGGACTCGTACAGGAATTCAATTACCTGTTGACGGACCTTGAGGAAAGTCGTGTCCACCAGACTTTTTCCGAAGAAAAAACCGACCTGATCAAGCGGGTTGTTCCCAGCGCGATTTTCACGGTGGATAGTAATAAAGTGATCACCAGCTGGAATGCACGCGCCGAATTGATCACCGGATACAGCACCGCCGAAATGGTTGGCAGCACCTGCTTTCTGTTCGCCCAGACCCCTTGTCAGGAAAGTTGTGGTTTGTTCGATGAAGGTGTCGATAAACCGATTATGGGTCGGGAGTGCACCATCCGGCATAAAAACGGTTCGATTCTGACCATCAGTAAAAATGCCGATTTTCTGCGTGATGCCAAAGGACGCATTGTCGGAGGGATCGAGTGTTTTGAAGATATCACTACCCGAAAACGCTCTGAAGAAGCGCTGCAGTGGGAGTTAGCCCTCAACAGCCGGCTGGCCAAACTGTCCCATTCCATTTTGCACAATGCCGGAAATGTCCGGGAAGTGGCCAGTGAATTACTCGAATATGCCCGCAATCTGACCGGCAGCAGCCACGGTTTTGTTGCCGAGCTTGATGAAGAAGATCAGTTCCAGCGCTTGTGGGACCATACTCCGATGTTCAACGGATTACAGCGTCATCAGGGGTATCCGATTATCCCGGCTCCTGCCAATGGCCGTGGTTCGCTTCTCCACTCAGTGTATAACCGGCAGAGCGGTGTCTACTTCAACTCGCTGGAACAACTCAGTGTGGTCAGTCTTGCGGACGGGATCAGTGAGGAAATTTCCCACTTTATGGCCGTTCCGGTGTGTGACCGCACGCGCATTATCGGGCAGGTGGCGTTGGCCAACAATGATCATGGTTACGGTAAGCGCGAATTGCAGGCGATCGAACAGCTGGCCGAATTGTTTGCCGTTATTTTGTCGCAGCACCATATCGAGCGGCACAATGTCGATAACTGCAGTTATGCAGTGAAGAGTTTGGAAGTGTGTCAGATGTAACAGAGTTGAAACTATGTAATGAAATGTTATGGGCAATGGAAAAAGCCATCATCGCTGGGGGGCATGATGGCTTTTTTATTGTTTATGTGCAACCGAGTCAGGATTCAGGTGGAATTTTGAAAACGACATGGACTCCTGGCAGATTCTCGAGAAGTGCCGTGCTGAAATTCCTCGTATCGCCGATAACGCCAAGAATCGTGCGGTTGGCACCGGTTGATTGATGAAAGTCAAAATCCTCATCGATCAGGTATTGTTTCACCTGTTGCAGTTCCTGTTCAGACACCTCTTTTTTCATCACCACCAGCATGATTATCGTCCTTTCGTCTTGATTCGTTCGAGTGTACGCGATTCATCGATAACGCGTTCAAAGAGACGTTTGATGGCATGATCATCCAGTGGACCCGGGTTGGCTTCGGCCATTTTGGTGAAAATACGCTTCTCCCGCTCGGGATCATAAACCGGCAGATTGAGCTCCTTTTTCAAGTGGCCGATGGCCAGAGCCAGTTCGGCCCGGCGGTTGAAGATTCTCAGCAACTCATTGTCCAGGTGATCAATTTCCTGGCGGATGTCATCAATAGTCAAGAGACCCCCTAAAAAGTTTTACGTATGATGGTGTCGTGCTTACAGTGGATATCATCCGTTTGCGGATAATCAATGGTGTAGTGCAGCCCCCGACTTTCTTTCCGTTTGAGGGCACAGCGGATAATCAGCTCGGCCACCGTTGCCAGATTGCGTAATTCGAGCAGATCGGTAGTCACATAGAAATCCCAGTAATAATCGGCGATCTCTTCCTGGATCATTTGAATGCGACGCAGGGCGCGAACCAGCCGTTTGTCCGAGCGGACAATCCCGACATAGTTCCACATGCTCATGCGGATTTCATCCCAGTTGTGCTTGACGACCACTTCCTCGTCGCTATTGGTGGCGGTGCCGGAGTCCCAGGGTTCGACAGAGGGATAGTCAAACGTCTCTTTACGGACAACTTCGATCGCTTTGGCAGCCGCCCGTTCGCCGAAAACAGCACCCTCAAGCAAACTGTTGCTGGCCAGCCGGTTTGCACCGTGCAGGCCGGTACAGGAAACTTCACCGATGGCAAACAGATTGCGGATTTCACTTTGACCATGACTGTCGACTTTGACACCGCCACACAAATAGTGCGCGGCAGGAACGACCGGAATCGGTTGCACGGACATATCCACCCCGTATTTCATCAACGTTTCATTGATGTTGGGGAAGCGTTCCTGGATATAATCGGCCCCTTTGTGGGTGATGTCGAGGAACACGCAATCGTCACCGTTGGTTTTCATTTCATTGTCGATGGCTCGGGCGACAATATCGCGTGGTGCCAGATCTTTGAGCTTGTGGTACTTTTCCATGAATGCGGTCCCGTCAGCCCGTTTGAGGATGGCCCCTTCACCGCGGACGGCCTCGGAGATCAAAAACGATTTGGCATGAGGGTGGAAAAGCGTGGTTGGGTGGAATTGCATGAATTCCATATTGGCCACTGCCGCACCTGCGCGATAAGCCATGGCGACACCGTCACCTGAGGCGATGTCCGGGTTGGATGTGTACAGATAAACTTTGCCCGCCCCGCCTGTGGCCAGAACCGTCACCTGAGCTCCAAAAGTGAAGACCTCTTTGTTCTTACTGTCGAGAACATAAGCGCCAAGACAACGGTTGTTTGGCACGCGGCGATGACGAACTTTGGCCTCGGTGATCAGGTCAACAGCGCAGTGGTATTCATAGACGGTGATATTCGGATGTTTGGCCACTGCAGCGGCCAGTGCGCGCTCAATCTCGCGTCCGGTGACATCCGAGGCGTGAAGAATCCGGCGGTGACTGTGACCACCTTCACGGGTCAGATCGTATTCACCATCACTGTTTTTGGTGAACGCCGTACCGAAATCGATGAGGTCCTGAATTGCCTTAGGCCCACCTTCAACCACCAGATCGACAATGTCGCGGTGAGAGAGGTGGGCGCCAGCGACCATGGTGTCTTCGGCATGAGCTTCAAAGGAGTCATCTTCGGAAAAAACCGTGGCAATTCCGCCCTGAGCATAGTTGGTTGATGTTTCGTAGATTTCCCGTTTGGTAATGATCGAAACCGTTCCTTCATCCGCGACGCGGAGTGCGAAGGATAACCCTGCGATACCACTACCGATAATAAGAAAGTCAGATGTGATCTTCATTGCGGTCCCCTGGAGGATAGAATAAAATTAAATGACACATTGCATAACGACAGATCCTCGCGTGAACCCAGGATCGTGATAGACTGTAAAACAGATTCCGTAAACCCTAAAAAACAAGCAACTCCGCATTATTGGCGTTGGAATACACTCCTGTCAAGAGCTTTGACAGCAGGGCAGGCATTGAGGATTTACTTCTTTTGTTTTACTATGAGGTGTTTAATGTCACCCCGGATGGCCTGAGTTATGACTGTGCGTTACCACATTGCGATCACTATGAGCCTGCTGGCTGTTTTTGCCGGACTTACACCGGTACATGCTGCGATCTATAAATATGTGGATGCCGCCGGGCGTATCCACTTCAGCAATGTTCCGGTCGCGTCGCAATACAGTTTTTATACGCACGAAGCGGGGGATAACGATCTCAGCTCCCGGTCGGTTGCCGATCTGATCAAACGTTATGCCCTCGCCAATCGTCTTGATGTTAATCTGGTGCGGGCCATTGTTCGCGCTGAGAGCAATTACGATGTTCATGCCCTTTCAGCAAAAGGAGCCATGGGCCTGATGCAACTTCATCCGCAGACGGCAAAGGATCTGAAACTGTCCGATCCCTATGATCCTTCACAGAATATTGCTGGAGGAACAAAGTATTTGCGCCTTATGCTCGATCGTTTTGAGGGAAATCTGGATCTCGCCCTGGCCGCATATAACGCCGGGCCATCCACCGTCGAGCGCTTCGGAGGGATTCCACCCTATGCGGAAACGCAGAACTACGTTGAAAAAGTAAAACATTATCAAAAACTTTATCGTCGGAGTGACACATAAATGAGTCTCAAGACCTCTTCACTTAATCTGCCCAATATGTTGACCATGGGGCGTATCGCCTGTGTTCCACTGGTGATGCTGTTATTGTTATCGGATTCCCGGATTATGGGGTTCTGGGCGGCCGTGGTGTTTTCTATTGCCGCTGTGACCGACTGGCTTGATGGTTATCTGGCCCGCAAATGGCAACTGGTGACCGTGATGGGGAAGTTCCTCGATCCGTTGGCGGACAAGCTGATTGTCATGGCAGCCCTGATCATGATGATCCCTCTTGACCGTGTTCCGGCCTGGGCGGTATTTCTGATTATTGCCCGTGAAGTGACGGTGACCGGGCTGCGTTCTATTGCCTCGTCTGAAGGAATTGTGATTGCTGCAAGCAACCTGGGGAAATACAAAACTATTTTTCAGATGGTGGCGATTATTGCCTTAATGCTCCATTATGATTACTACTGGTTTCTCGGGGTGCAGTGGGAAATCTTCCATGTTGATATGCAGTTTGTCGGCAGTTTCTTTTTTTATGTCTCTTTTGTTTTGGCCATGTGGTCCGGGGGGGACTACCTGTATAAGTTTTTCAATGTGCTAACCCAAACCAGCGAGTAATTCGGGGCGGCAGCGAAAAAGTAAACAGGGCGTTTTTTTTATTTGACTTGCCCCGAACTTTTTTGTTAAAAAGTCACTCGCTTCACGCGGGAATAACTCAGTGGTAGAGTGCAACCTTGCCAAGGTTGACGTCGCGAGTTCGAATCTCGTTTCCCGCTCCATTAAATACAAAACCCAACCGCGAACAGTGGTTGGGTTTTTTTTTGCCAATCCGCCATCGGACCGCTGACGTCAGTGCTGTTGAAGTCTGCTGTGCCATTCTTTTTTTGAACGTTCTGTTTGATCACGTGTCTTCACTCTTTTGTAACCGCGTTCTTTTTTTGAGAGGCTGCGGTAAGGCAATTCCCCGGTAAAAATTTCTGGAAAAATTTTCGAGTACGGCAACCGTTTATTTTTACACCAATAAAGTTTTGTGGCTGGCGTTTTATAAATTTAAATCAGCATTATTTTTTGTTACATTAAGACCGAACGATAGGTTTTAATTTTCAAACTTACTCAAATCATCAAAAATTTATATCTGTTTATTGTCTAATATGGATGACTGTCTGATTTTCTTTCTAAGGAATCATAGCGGTTTTTTCAAATATCCCTGGAAGGTTACCCCCATGTTCAAAAGAAAACTTTCTCTGGTGCCAATGGTGACACTCCTCTCTTTTCTCTTTGCCGTAGGCTTTCCGGCTCAGGGGCAGGGGTATGATCAACTGGTTTACTTAAAGCAGTTGAGCCTGGAAAGTTTGCTTGATGTTGAGGTTTCGTCGGTTTCAAAGAAAAATGAAAAAATTATGGAAAGTGCTGCAGCTGTTTATATCATTACGGCTGAGGATATTCGCCGCAGTGGTTACCGGACAATCCCGGAGCTTCTGAGGGTTGTTCCCGGTATGAACATTGCCAATGTCGACAGTCATACTCCGGCAATTTCCTGCCGTGGATTCAAAGGCCTTTTTTCAAATAA
The DNA here is from genome assembly GCA_002869685.1 of Desulfuromonas sp. Taxonomy (GTDB): domain Bacteria; phylum Desulfobacterota; class Desulfuromonadia; order Desulfuromonadales; family Desulfuromonadaceae; genus Desulfuromonas. The sequence continues at coordinate 4,803 of PKUE01000071.1, read as the reverse complement.
ATTACTTGTTCTGGTCGATGGTCGAAGTGTTTATACCCCTTTGTTTTCAGGTGTTTATTGGGATGTTCAGGATACTCTTTTAGAAGATATTGATCGCATTGAAGTGATTCGCGGGCCCGGTTCAAGTATCTGGGGGGCAAATGCCGTTAACGGCGTTATTAATATCATCACCAAATCGAGTCAGGAGACTCAGGGCGGATATGTTGTTGGTAATGTCGGGACCCATGTCAGGCACGAACTCGCTGGCCGATATGGGGGGAGATTGACGCCTGAGTTAACGTATCGTCTTTACGCCAAGGAGCGTGATTTCAAGTCTTACGAAGACTATGAGGGATTCAAAGCCACAGATGATGGTCAGTTTGATCGTGGTGGATTTCGAATGGACTACGCGTCTGATTCAGACGAGGTTACCCTGCAGGGCGATATCTATAAAGGCGAAGCGGGGAGAATGCTGAATTATCGTGCCGTAGGCTTTGGTTACATCTCCGAAGATGTCAACACGCAAGGCGGCAACCTACTGACAAGGTGGAAGAAAAGTTATGCTTCCGATTCTTCGCTGACCTTTCAGTCCTATTACGATTATTCTGAACGAAAAGATATCTACATTGATGAAGAGCGTAAAACCTGGGATATCGACCTCACGCATCAATTCCCTTTGTTTGAATCCCATGCGTTAACTTGGGGGGGCGGATATCGTTATACCAGTGACGATACCTCTCAAGGCTTAACGACATCCCTTGATCCTGCTGAGCGAAGTGATGAGCTTTACAATCTGTTTATTCAGGATCAGTGGGCATTGTTAGATGACACCCTCACGATTACGATGGGCGTGAAATATGAGCACAACGATTATACCGGTTCGGAGTGGCAGCCAACCCTGAGGGGAGTATGGCAGGTCTCATCGCGACATTCTTTATGGGCTGCGGTTTCCAGGGCAGTACGTACTCCGTCGCGTGCTGAGGCGGATATCGTTGGAACCATTGGTGCGATCAATATGACCGTTCCCTCAAGTGTAATTGGTCTACCCGGATTGCCCGATGAGCTTCCGGCTCAGGTGACTGTTTCTCTTTTTGGTAATTCCGATTATACCTCCGAAGACCTGTGGGCTTATGAACTGGGATATAAAGGACGAATAAGTGATGACTTATATGTCGATTTGACCGCTTTTTATAATGATTATAACAACCTTATTTCTTTGGACCCCATGGCCACGGTCATCACGTATCAGGACGGAGTCATTCTTGGCGAACAGTCATACTTAATGAACAATTCGATGACGGGGGAAGGCTACGGTGCCGAATTCTGGCTGCGTTATGATGTCGCTGACTGGTGGCAGGTAACCGCAGGATGCAGTTGGTTAAAATTAGTCCTTCACACCAGCGTTGGCGAGGAGGACCCGATGGGGGCTTCTGCTGAGGATGATGATCCCGAGCATCAAGTTTCGGTGCATTCTGCCATGGAACTTTCCGAAAAAATCACGTTTGATACCTATTTATACTATGTCGATAACATTGAAAAACGTGACATCTCGGAGTACTGGCGTCTTGATGTCCGTCTGGCGTATAAAATCACGCCTTCACTTGAATGGAGTGTCGCTGCGACTAACTTACTGGACGGATCCCATCCGGAAATCGATACTTCCTACGGGACGCAATCCGCTGAAACACCTCGCACTGTCTATACGCAACTGAGCTGGTGGTTCTAACATGGTTAGACAGGTTTGCATCAGATTGATACTCCTTTTACTGCTGCTGCATGGGGCAAATTTTGCCGCTGAAGCTGCTGAGCGGGATTTTGCGCCAGACCAGGTCAAGGCGGTCTTTCTGTATAATATGACCCACTTTGTGACCTGGCCGCCCAATGAACTGGGGTTGTCTGACCGTCCCTTCACGTTTTGTGTCCTCGGTAACCGTGATATCGCTGCGATGCTGACCATTGTTCTTGAAGGAGAGAAAGTGGTCGGTCGCGACCCCGTCGTCGTGTCGGTTGCCAAAAACAAAGCCATTCCACCCTGTCAACTGCTGTTTATTGATCAGTCCATCAGTGAGCAGGAGCAGGCCGAAATCCTGGCGCAGATGCAGGGCCATGCCGTGCTGGTGACTGGTGATCGCGAGGGGTTTTGTGAGCAGGGGGGAGGGGTTTTCCTTGGATTGCAGAAAAACAAGATTTCCCTGAGCATTAATAAAGCGGCAATCGAACAACAACAGCTTCAGGTCAGTTCGCGTCTGCTGCAAGTCGCTAAGGTCGTCTCTTCACGGGTGGCACCCTGATGAAGAAAATGGTTCCCATCCGGCAAAAACTGCTGTTCTCTCTGTTCGGACTCAGCCTGCTGGCCGTTTTGATCAGTTTTGCCCTGGCCGCGACGGATAAAGTGATTTCCTACCGGTCAATGCTGGTCTCCAAAATTACGACTGTGGCCGACGTCATTGCCAGTAATTCAACGGCAGCCATCCTTTTTAACGACCCCGAGACTGCCCAAGAGATCCTTGCTGCGCTCAGCCACGAGTCCAGTATTGAGGAAGCCGCACTGATCGTGGATGATCGCGAGCTTTTCTGTTACTACAGCCGTGGTGACCGGGGGCATTTTGAAGACGATAAGCGGGTGTATCTTAAATCGGTCAATGGCCTGATCACGCAAGGTGACTGGGTACAGTTCGATGTCCGTTTTCTGGATCTGGTGCGTCCCGTCCTGCTCGAAGGGAAAACTATTGGCTATGTGGCTGTGAGAACCAATCTCAAGCCGCTTTATGAAAGCCTGAGATTGTTTTTTGGCGTTGCCTTTGTCGCTTTGGTCCTGCTTGCTTTAGTCGTGTATATCATTGCCCAGAAGATGCAGCGGATTTTATCGACACCGGTCAATCACCTTGCCGGTGTTATTCAGGAAGTTGGTCGTACCGAGAACTTTTCGTTGCGGGCCAGCCAGTGCAGTAATGACGAACTGGGGATCCTGATTGAAGGTTTTAACGCCATGTTGGCACAGATTCAGGAGCGCGACAGTCGCCTGGAAGACGTGGTGGACAAGCTTCAACGTGCCAATAAAGAAGCTGAGGAGGCCAGTGAGGCCAAATCGCAGTTTCTCGCCAATATGAGCCACGAAATCCGAACGCCCATGAATGGAATTTTGGGCTTTGCCGGATTACTGGCCAAGACCGAACTCACCCAAAAACAGCAGCGATACATCGAATTTATGCAGCATTCCGCACGGGGGCTGCTAAGTATTATTAACGACATCCTCGACCTTTCAAAGATTGAAGCCGGCAAACTTAGCCTTGAGCTGTGCGAAGGGTATCCGGGCAAGATTGCTGAAGACGTTGTCGGCTTGCTCGGGAACGGAGCCCTGGAAAATGATGTCGAAATCGCCGTTGTGTATGATTTTGATGCCAGTCTGGCGGTCCAGTGCGACTGTGAACGGTTACGACAGGTTCTGATTAATCTGGTGGGCAATGCCATCAAATTTACCACAGCGGGTTATGTCAAAGTTGCCATTCAACATAAGGTGATGTCTTCAGGGCAGATCCGTATGAAGTTTTCTGTTCAGGATACCGGGATCGGGATTGACCGGGCCGCGCAGGAACGGATCTTTGAACCCTTTCTGCAGGAAGACGGATCGTTGACCCGCCGCTATGGCGGCACCGGTCTCGGTCTGGCTATCTCAAAAGATATTCTTGCCCTGATGGGCGGCGAACTTGTCGTTGACAGTTCGCCGGGGCAGGGTGCCGTGTTCAGTTTCGAATTGCTCTTTGAGTCAGCAGAAGCGAGATCGCAAGGGACAGTATTTGATTTGGATGATCATTTTCTCCTTTTCGGGATAGAACCGCCATTGTCCGATTTATTGCAACAGCAGATTGCCGCAATGGGAGGGGCCAGTGCCGTTTATTCTGATCGTGCGGCCCTGGAAGCTTCACTGGCTACAGGAGCTTATCAACGTTGCTGGGTGATTGCCCATTCAGGTTCTGCTCGCGAACTGGCATCCATAGACGATCTGCTCGATGGGAAAATCATGTGGTTGATCGATTCCGAAGAAGAACTTCATGGTGCGCAGATGGCAGCGTTCGATGAAGACAACGTGCTGTTTCGGCCAGTACAACAGAGCCGTATCCACGAACTCACCACCACTACGATCCCGTCCCAGGTGAAAGCTGTTGGGGAAACAGACTCCGGCGCGTACGATTTATCACATGTGCGTATTCTGTTGGCCGAAGACAACCCCGTGAATCAGGAAGTTGCTAAAGCCATGCTTGATTCATTGGCCTGTTCGGTTTCGATTGTAGAAAACGGGCAACAGGCGATCGAAGAGATGGCAACCAACAGCTATAGCCTGGTGTTGATGGACTGCCAGATGCCTGTTCTTGATGGGTATGAAGCGACACGAGAATTCCGGAAGAGAGAGAAAACCCTCCCTGGGCAGCCTCATCTGCCCATTATTGCCCTGACAGCCAATGCGATGGTTGGTGACAAAGAAATTTGTCTCGAAGCCGGTATGGACGATTATCTGTCTAAGCCCTTTGACATGGGTGCTCTGGCGGAGAAGATTCACCTGTGGAGCAATTTAGTCACCCCAGAACAGGTTTAAGCTCGTGGTGGTTTCTCGATATGGTGCTACGTGTTTCATACATCTAGGATCAGGCACTTTCAGGGGTGATTTTTTGCTTCGGCACTTGGGCTGAGAGTTAAAGCTTGGGAGCTATTTACAAATAACAGCCATTTCTCAATGGTCTTACGTGAATTTTCAATATGTAGACCTATGCCATTCCACCCCTGGAAAATAGAAGCGCCATCAAAATTGCGATCGGTTTCATATGA
>PKUE01000124.1 GCA_002869685.1 Desulfuromonas sp. | reverse complement strand
GCTGGTATGACAAGATCCGCCTGACCATTGGCAGCGTCGAGTTGGTCGATGATCTGGAGGCGCGCACTGCCGTCGATCTGCCTGCCTCGGGAAAAATCGATCTCAACCCGCGTGGCCGTTTCTATGTCAGTGCCGATGAAACCCTATCGGTGCAACTGGATCTGGACGCCAACAAATCCATCCATCTGGTTAACGCCAACCACTATGTCTTACGACCGGTGGTCTTTGTCGATATTCTTACCGCAGCAGACGCCGGACGTTTGGTTCGCCTGCCTGGGACCGTTGTCAGTGTGGATACGGATAACGGTACTTTTGTCCTCCAGCAATTGGGAATGACCTCCCAGGTTGCCGGTGATGAGAATGAAGACGACAGTGTACTGGTGTCTCTGGGAACAGGTGGGGTGATTTTCGGCCCCGATGGCCTCCCCATGGCCCTGGCCGATCTGACTGTGGATAGCCCGGTGGTGGCCGTTGGCTTTTTTGCCGAAGGTGGTGATGAGACAACCCCGCAATTTGATGCTGTCGTGGTTGAAGTTGGTGACTATACCAAGCTGCGTGGAACAGTCACGGTTGCTCCGGGAACGGATGGTGACAGCCTGACTGTGATCGATGAGGCTGATCAGCTGGTCGCCGTGAGTCTTGATGCGGCAACGCCCTTTTACGACTGTCTGGGCCAACCGATCAGTCGTGGAGATATCACCGTCGGGCAGAAGCTGGCAATCGATGTTGTGGTGGTTGCAGACGTGACTTATGCCGCTCAGGTTGTGACCTGCCCCGGTGACAGCGACAGTCTTTCCGGAACCATCTCCGTTGTGTCCGAGAGCAGTATTTCGCTGACAACGGACAGTGGAGAGCAGTGTGCCGAGGCTGCGGAAGACGCCGTGTACTATCTGTTGGGCGAAGACACTCTGACGGAAATCACCCGTGCCGAACTGCTGGCTGGTGATACGGTGATGCTGTTTGGAGAAGCTGCCGATATCGAAGGGGATTGCTTCATCTACACACAATTGTTTGTTGAAGAGTAAATCTGACGCAATAAGGGAAAAAGGGGGATGGTGGTCAGCCATCCCCCTTTTTTTATTGTGTGCAAGGCGTTGCTCATTGTCGTGAATCTCGGTAGACTGCCAGAAAATGTGTCACATTCTGGTCTTTCGAAGGAGAATCGATCCATGGAAAACCGCCTGATTCTGATCACCATTACCGGTCAGGACCGCCCCGGTGTGATTGCCCGGATGGCTCGGCTGATTGCCGACACCGATGGTGCACGGATACGCGATATTGAACAAACGACGACCCATACACAGATGGTATTGACGTTGCTGCTAGATCTGTCCGCGGGCAGCAGCAGTGAGAAACCTCTGATCAAGGATTTGCTGTTTCAGGCCAAGGAGATGGGCCTTGATCTCGATTTTGCCGTGATCAGCGAAGACGACTACCGCCGTAAAACCGCCAGTAACAGTTATGTGGTCACGGTCCTGGGCAGTCAGGTTGATGCCGAGGCACTGGCAGAAGTGACGGAAGTGCTGGCTGAATCCTGCGCCAATGTTGAGCGGATCTCCAAGCTGACACAACGCGAATTACGGTGTGTGGAATTGTTGATTAGCACCGATGGTCAGCTGGATGTTCCGGCATTGAAACGCAAGTTGCTGCGTATCGGTGGTGGTGAGCGTGTTGATGTCGCGGTGCAGAAAGAGAGCCTTTACCGGCGTGCCAAACGGCTGGTGGTGATGGACATGGATTCCACCCTGATTCAGGTGGAGGTGATCGATGAGCTGGCGCGTCTGGCCGGAGTTGGCGACGCTGTGGCACGTATTACCGAGCAGGCGATGAATGGTGAATTGGATTTTCGACAGTCGCTGGCCGCCCGCGTGGCCCTGCTCAAAGGTTTGAAAGAGGATGCTCTGGCTGAAGTGTATCGCTCGATTCCATTTACCCCGGGGGCGCGGAACCTGGTGCATATTCTTAAGCGACTCGGCTTCCGTACCGCTGTGATTTCCGGGGGCTTCAAATTTTTCACCGACCGGTTGCAGCAGGAGCTCGGGCTTGATTACGCCTTTGCCAATCAGTTGGAGATTATCAATGGCGAGGTGACCGGACGCACCATGGGGCGGGTGGTTGATGGTGAATGTAAAGCCCAGCTGTTAGAAGAGATTGCCGTGCGCGAAGGGGTGACCCTCGATCAGGTGATTGCCATCGGCGATGGGGCCAATGACCTGCCCATGCTGGGTAAAGCCGGACTCGGTATTGCCTTCAATGCCAAAGCCCGAGTGCGGGAGCAGGCGGATACCCATATCAACCAGCAGAGTCTGGATTCTATTCTTTACCTGCTCGGTCTGTCTGAGCGGGAAATGGACGAGATCAGCGTATGAGGTTGCCGCCGTTGCGTCCGGCGACACTGATTCGCCGTTACCAGCGGTTTCTGGCCGATATCGCATGGCCCGATGGCACGGTGACCACCGTCCATACGCCGAATACCGGCAGTATGCGTCAATGTATCAATGTCGGTGCCCGGGTGCTGGTATCGCACAGTGACAATGCCAAGCGTAAATATCCCTGGACCCTTGAGCTGATCGAAGTGGATGGTCACTGGGTGGATACCAACACCCAGCGTAGCAACAAAGTGGTGGCTGAAGCCCTGCAGCTGAATACCATCGCGGGCCTTCAGGGGTTCGATGTGTATCCCGAAAAAAAACTCGGTGCCAGCCGGATCGATTTTCTGCTTGAGAAAGAGGGGCAGCGGCTGTGGCTGGAAGTGAAAAACGTCACTCTGATGATTACCCGTGCATGCGCTGGATTTCCTGATGCGGTCACTGAACGGGGCCGACGCCACCTCCGGGAATTGATGGCTGCCATTGATCAGGGGGATCAGGCTGCGGTGTTTTTTTTGGTACAGCGGCCAGAGGCACAGCTGTTTGCGGCTGCTGCCGAAATCGACCCGGACTATGCCGAACAATTGGCCATGGCCATGGCCCACGGTGTTGAAGCATATGCCTGCCAATGTGAAACCGATGAGGAGCAGACCCGTATTGTCCGGCGTCTGCCGGTGATGATATGACCTTGCGTGCTGTTGGAATCGTCACAGAATACAACCCGTTTCATAACGGCCATCACTATCATGTCGAGCAAGCCCGACGTTTGAGCGGCGCGGATGTGGTGGTGGCGGTGATGAGTGGTCATTTTGTCCAGCGTGGTGAACCGGCGATTGTCGATAAATGGACGCGCACCCGGATGGCCCTGCTGGCCGGTGTTGATGTGGTGATTGAGTTGCCGTTTCCACTGGCCTGTAACAGTGCGCCGTTGTTTGCTCGTGGCGCCGTGGAAATTCTCAACGCTTTTGCTCCGGCACTGGAAAGTCTGTGCTTTGGCAGTGAAGGGGGCGAACTGGCCCCGTTACGGGTGTTGGCCGATGACTGGCAGAACTATTCCGATGAACAATCCGATCTTAGCCATCTACGGCAGGGGAAAACATTTCCCCAGGCACGGGCCGAGCAGATGGTTCATCCGGGGCTGGGAGATCAGCCCAACACGATTCTCGGAGTCGCCTATTTGCGGGCATTGGCCGAGCTTAATAGCGATATCGTCCCGCTGACCCTGCGGCGCCTTGGACAGGGTTATCATGGTCAGGGCCCGGTCAGTGACGGGTTTGCCAGTGCGACTTCGGTACGCCAGCGGTTGTTTGACGGTCATGACGTGGACGACTGGGTTCCCGCTCATGTTGCCCGGTTGCTTGAACAGGCCCAGGCGACGGGGATGATGGTCGATTTCGAGCGCTGGTTTGCCATGCTGGCCCAGGCTTGTTTGCAGCTTGACGGCGGTGAAGAGGATCTTTATCTGGCGCCCCCTGGCTTGGCCGAACGGATGATGCGCGCGGCATTGGTGGCGCAGGATTATGGTCAGCTGGTGGACAGCGTCAAAGCCCGCCATCTGACGCGTACCCGTATTCAACGGATTCTCTGCCATCTGCTCAGTGGGGTTGATGATGTGTTGATCCGTCAGCTGCAGCGAGACGGCAGTCCTTATCTGACCCTGCTGGGTGCGACGCCGCAAGGGGAAGCGTTTCTTGCCCAGACACGCAAACAACTTGATCGCCCCTTGCTCGGCAATCTGTCGCGTCTGTCCGTGCGGTTACGGCAATTTTATCAACAGTGTCCCGAAACCCTGGCTCTGGCACAGCGCCTGGTGGCTGTTGAAGATCGGATGACCCGGCTTTATACGCTGTTGTTGCCGGGGTGGCAGGGGCGTTCCCGACATTGGAATTATTACCAGGATGCCCTGCGTATCGATGAATAGAGGTTCCAGAGCGATAAAACAACAAAGGCCCCGATCCGGAAAGATCGGGGCCTTTGTCATTGTTATGCCACCGGTGTTTATTCTGCTGCGGCTGGTGCGGCTTTGGGGCAGTCAGCCGGAGGAGTCGGACAGTTCATTTTTTTGCCCATCGGGCAGGTGGCGCAGTTCTGAGTCTGAGCTTGTGGGCAGTTGGCGCAATTCGGGATTTGCGTCTGCGGACATTCACCGGTCATTTTCGGGCACTCGCCGGTTTGCTTCGGACATGGCGTGGGGTTGGCCCAGCTCATGGTGGCAAACAGCAGAACCGCTGCAATGAGCATCAGTTGTTTTATTTTCATGGTCATTTCCTTTCACGAGGTTGTGCGGTCTGGCCGCGTTACAACGTGCCGTTACTGAATAATGAGATCGGGCAATTCGTTTTCATCATCAGCGCGTTGCGGACAATGTTCAGCCAGCAGGGCACCACACTGTTCAATGGCCTCGCACAAGCTCTCCACCATGGTGCCGCGATGCAATCCCGCGGTGATGGTTCCGATCGCCTGTTGCCACTGCTGCTGTGTTACTTTTTCGTTAATACCACGATCCGCAAGAATCTGCACCCGTTTTTCAAACAGACAGATCAGGATTAAAATCCCGGTTGCGTCACGGGTATAATGCAAGCCCTGTTGGATGAACAGCGAGAACGCTTTTTCGTTGACCGTTTCCGCCATGCGCTCCTGGCCGACGAGCAGCCGTTTCAAGGCTGAGACCCGATTGATAGCCAATCGCGCACCGACGTAACTTCCCGCCATAATTGCGGCGAAAACCCACAATGCCAAGGTGTGGTCCCACCATAGTGTCAGCAGCGTGGTGGCCATCGACAGACAAGCCGCCGCGTGGATTTGCGGCGCTTCATAGTCGCTGGCACTGGCCAGAATCAGCGGGACAATTTCGCCGCTGGTCCGGCTCTCGGCTTTGGCCACGGCAGCGCAGATCTGTTGCTGTTGCTGATCGTTGAGTTGGACAGATGCTATAGACATAGGTGTTATTGATCCCATTGCATGATAGAGGGGATAAAATATTGCCCCAGAGGAGAGTCCGCTCACCAGCTTCCAGAGGCACCGCCGCCGCCGAAACCACCGCCACCGCCACTGAATCCGCCACCGCCGCCAAAACCACCGCGGCCCCCACCAAAACCGCCGAACCACAATCTTGAACGGCGCCCGGGAAGAAACACCGGAAGGACAAACAGCAGGAAGAATAACCAGCCGAACGAGTTTTTCTTGCGCCGGTCGTGACGATTGGTGCCCTGGTATTCGCCGCGCACGGCATCGCTGATGGCGACTACGCCAGCAACGATACCCTCGGCAAATTGGCCCTGCTTGAAACGGGGGACCACATCGTTGTCGATGATTCGTCCCGCCAAAAGATCGGTCAAGCGACCTTCGAGCCCCATACCGACTTCGATCCGTACCTTGCGGTCATTTTTAGCGACCAGCAGCAGCACGCCATTGTCGTGCTCGGCCTGGCCGATCTGCCAGGCTTCGGCGACTTGCAAAGCGGCCTGCTCGACAGGCAAGCCGTCAAGGTCTGGAATCGTCAGGACGACCAGTTGGGTTGAATCGGTGGTTTCGAAGCTGCGCAGGTAACGCTCCAGCTTGGCTTCCGTCTGGCTGTCGAGCAGCTGGGCCAGATCAGTGACATATCCGCGCGAGGCTGGGACGTCAAATGCATGCAATGCCGTGGTACTGAACAGCAGAAAAGTCAGGACCAGCAGCCATACAGAGCGCATCAGAATTTCACCTGGGGTGCAACGTCACTGCCCGCTGCAGCTTTAAAAGGCTCCTTGCGCTCCAGCTTCAGCAACAGATTGTTGGTGATGTTGCCGGGAAAGGTGCGGATGGAGGTATTGAAGCGCTGCACGGCATCATTGTAACGCTGGCGGGCGACATTGATGCGGTTTTCCGTCCCTTCCAGTTGATGTTGTAGATCACGGAAGTTCTGGCTGGCCTTCAGGTCGGGATAGCGTTCCGCCACAACCAGCAGCCGCGACAGCGCGCCGGACATCTGCTGTTGGGCCTGCATGAACTGCTCCATCTGGGCAGCATTGCCGAGATCGCCGGTGGTCACCGTCGTTTTGCCGATGGCGGCCCGTGCTTCGGTGACATTCTGCAGGGTTTCCTGTTCGTGGGCGGCATACGCCTTAACTGTTTCCACCAGGTTGGGGATGAGGTCCGCACGGCGCTGATAGGTGGCTTCTACATCCGCCCAGGCGCTGAAGACCGTTTCTTCGTTGCTTTGAATCTGGTTGTAGCCGCAGGAACTGAGCAGCGGCAGGGCCATCAGTAAAATCAAAAAAGTTCTTAGCATGAATAAGCTCCTTGGGGTTGAGGTCGTCTCGCTAATATAGGGAGTCGGTTGGCCAAAGTAAACCGCTAGCGGTGAATTCGTGCTGTTTTGCGTGGTTTTGATGACAATTGTCCGGCGGGGATTCGCAGCAACGGACATTGGAATTGCCCACCGCGGTTGAGAAATGGGTTTTTTCGTCTACAATTATTCAAACACTGTTATTTTATTTCTCTGGAGGCCGCATGGAACATTTTGATTTTATTGACTACCATAAGCAGATACGTTCTTTGCTGCGACCGTATTTGGCCGATTATAACAGGAGTGGTCGGCTTGGTGTGGCGATGGATCAGTTGCTTGATCGCGTTGAGGAAGATCTCAAACACTGTCTTACCGATGAGGATCATTGCCGTCTGGCCTGTCAGGCCGGGTGTGGCAGTTGCTGTCGGGTCAATGTCACGGTACTTCATCCGGAAGCCGTAAATATTGCCCACTATCTCAGGGAGACGCGCAGTTCTGCACAATTACAGGCTCTTAAGCGCCAGATGCAGCGTTTCTGTGTGATGATTGAAGGGCTTGATGACGAGGAGCGCATTGCCGTGCGCCAGAATTGCGTGTTTCTCGATGACGGTGGCAGTTGCAGTATCTATCCAGTGCGCCCCTTGTTGTGTCGCTCAATCACTTCAACCAGCGCTGCCGACTGTCGCGAAGCGATGGCGATGCAGGTGTTTGGTGAGTCGCGACCGGTCCTGATGAATCTGATGCAGAAAAATCTGATGAATGTGGCATTTCAGGGATTAGCCAGTGCCATGGAGGACACGGGTCTCAGTGCTCACGGTCAGGAACTGACCGCCGCAGTGCTCAGGGCATTGTCCGAGAGTTCCGGGGTGTCCTGAAGGTCGTCTGCCCTGTTTGCGGCGATGTAGTGGCTGACCGCCGGCAAGGTCATCGGGCTGGCAAAGTAGTAGCCCTGGATGCTGCAATGACAGCGCTTCAGGAGAAAATCGCGTTGTTTCTCGGTCTCGATCCCTTCAGCAACCAATCCCAGAGACAGGGAGTGGGCCAGGGCGATAACCGCTTCAACCACGCAGCAGTTATCCGGATTCTCTTCAATGTCCTGAATGAATTCGCGGGGAATCTTCAGGCGGTCAATCGGAAAGTTCTTCAGATACATCAGTGAGGAATAGCCGGTACCGAAATCATCGATGGCAATAGTAAAGCCGCGTGTCTTGAGGTCCGTAAGGGTGCTGAGACTGAATTGATTGGAATCCATCAGGATGTTTTCGGTAATTTCCAATTCAACTCGATGCGGGTCGATGCCAGTCTCTTCAATGATGTTGTCCACCTTGTTGATGAAATGAATATCCTGGAACTGGCGAGGCGAAATGTTGATCGCCATGCGCAGATCGTTCCACCCCTGTCTTTTCCAGGCTTGTGCCTGCTGACATGCCTGACGGAAGACCCAGTAGCCCACCTGAATGATCTGGCCACTTTCCTCGGCAATGGGAATGAAGTGGACTGGTGACAGCAGTCCGAAATTGGGATGATGCCAGCGAACCAGAGCTTCCACGCCAGTAACCAGTTGGGTTTTGCCGCAGACCTGAGGTTGGTAGAACAGTTCGAGCTCATTGTTGTCAACGGCACGGCGCAGATCCGTTTCGATCTGCAGCTTGCGCAGTGCCAACTCCGACATCTGCCGGGTAAAAAACGCGTAGCTGTTACGCCCATTACGCTTAACCTGATACATCGCCTGGTTGGCATTGCTGAGCAAGGTGTCTACATCTGTGCCAGCCTGAGGGGCGATAGCGATCCCGATGCTGACACTGGTAAACAGCTCCTGATGATGGATCGAGAGTGGCTCGCTGAGACGTTTGAGTAGAATGTCCGCATTCAGACGCAATGTAGCGGCGCTGGTCTTGTCAGGGATCACGATAATGAATTCATCGCCGCCGGTGCGGGCGATCACCTGTTGCGCATTGACATGCTCTTTCAGGCGATTCGCAACCTGTTCGATGACTAGGTTGCCCACCTTGGAGCCAAGCGTGTCATTGATCTGTTTGAAGTGGTCCAGGTCGAGTGACATCACTGCCAGTTGGGTGTTGTTCTTTTGGCTGCTGGCCAGCGCGCGCCGCAAAATGATTTCCAGTCCGACCCGGTTGGGCAGCTGAGTCAGCGCATCTTCATAGGCCAGTTGGCGGATACGCACTTCATCACGCTGCTTCTCGGTAACATCATTGATCACCGTCTGACTGCACAAAAACGCACCGTTTGGTTTATAGTGGGCCGTTGCCGATAGCAGGACATCGTGGGTGTCCCCTTTTTTGCTGACCATTTGAAACGGAACATCTTTGATTGCTCCGGTGATGAAAAACTTTGGATGGATCTCTTCATGGGCCAGCTGCCGTGATTCGGCTGTCAGGAACTGGCCGAGATTATGGCCGAGAACTTCATGGCGCTCATAGCCGAGAACTTTGAGCCAGTGATCACTGACGTGGAGGATTTTGCCGTCGCCATCCATCGAGTGCAGCATGATCGGGGCACTATGATACAACCGCAGGAAATGGTTGTCATCCAGCACACGCAGGCGGCGTTTCTGGCTGCGACGGTTAATGCCGATTGATGTCAGGATGCCTAAAAATAAAGGAAAAATGTGGACTGTCCACGGGGTTGTCGGCAGGTCAAACAGGCGACGACTGACCATCGACAGAACAACGAAGCCCAGGCCGAACAGCAGCGTCTGTCGGTTTCTTTGAAGTTGATTGCGCAGAAAGTAAAAAGGCATAGAACGTCCATGTTCTTTTGAATGGCTGTTTTTGCAGCAGATTCAGACTTGCACGATAGCATAGTTGCCAGAGGTTACCTACCCTTTTGTCGGCGGCAACTCAATAATTTTCCTTGACTTTCCCCTGCTGTGGGGCTACTATCCGCGCTCCGGCCATGGCTCATGGCGGATAAAGTGATAAGGAAAGTGAGGTGATTTTTCGTGGAAATTCAAGTTCTTGACAACAACGTTGAAAAGGCGATTCGCGTTCTTAAGCGTAAATTGCAACAAGAGGGACTTTTCCGTGAAATGAAGCAGCGCAAGTTTTACGAGAAACCGAGCGTAAAGCGTAAGCGCAAGGAAAAAGAAGCTCAACGTCGTCTGCGCAAAAAAATGCGCATGATGCACACGGACTGATCACCTGTCCATACATAAGTACAAAGAAAGAGGCGAACTGCATAGGCAGTTCGCCTCTTTCTTTGTTTTGTCCCGTCCTGAAATAAGTCTCCAAGGTGTAAACTTATTTCAGGACGGGACAGAAAAACAAGAAGGGCCCGCAGAATTACTCTGCAGGCCCTTCTTGTTTATTTGGTTGTCGCAGCTATTAACGTGGCAGTGTCGGCAGGTTGAGGCCGACGATCTCTTTGACGAGGCCGACAACCTGACAGCTATAACCGTACTCGTTGTCGTACCAGACGTAGAGGACGCAGCGGTCACCGTCAACGATAGTGGCCAGCGAGTCGACGACACCGGCGTACTGAGAGCCGACGAAGTCGGAAGAAACGACCTCGGGGGAATTGGTGTAGTCAATCTGATCCTGCAGCGGTGAGTCGAGGGACACGTCGCGCAGGTGGGTGTTGAGCTCTTCAACCGTGGTGCCTTTTTTCAGGGTCAGGTTGAGGATTGCCATGGACACGTTGGGTGTCGGCACGCGAATGGCGTTGCCGGTCAGTTTGCCAGCCAGTTCGGGCAGGGCTTTGGCAACCGCTTTTGCCGCACCGGTTTCGGTGAGAACCATGTTCAACGGCGCCCCCCGACCACGACGGGGCTTGTTGTGGTAGTTGTCGATGAGGTTCTGGTCGTTGGTGTAGGAGTGGCAGGTTTCAACGTGGCCACTGATAATGCCGAACTTGTCTTCAACGGCCTTGAGAACCGGAACGATGGCATTGGTGGTGCAACTGGCAGCCGAGTAGATCTCTTTTTCCTGAGCGATCAACTCATTGTTAACACCGAAAACGATGTTGGGGATATCCCCTTTGCCGGGAGCGGTCAGGATAACTTTGGAAACACCCTTGGCTTTGAGATGGCGGCCGAGACCTTCACGGTCGCGCCATTTGCCGGTGTTGTCGATGACGATGGCGTTGTTGATACCGTACTCGGTGTAGTCGATGTCTTCCGGAGCATCAGAGTAGATGATCTTGATCATGTTGCCGTTGGCGATGATGGCATTTTCCTCTTCGTCTACCTTGATCACGCCTTGGAAACGACCGTGAACGGAATCACGACGCAGCAGGCTGGCGCGCTTGCACAGATCGTCATCACTGCCTTTGCGGACAACAGCGGCCCGGACACGCAGCTTGTCGCCGCCGCCGGTTTGCTCGATAAGGATACGGGCGAGCAGGCGACCGATACGGCCAAAACCGTAAAGAACCACATCGCGGGGTTCGTCCAGAACCGAGGAGCGGCCGGTGTTGAGGCTGGCCAGTTCGGCAGCGACAAAATCAGCGACGCTTTGACCGTTACCCTGTTCCTGGTAGCGGATGGTCAGCTTACCGATATCGATTTTTCCCGGAGCCAGATCAAGGTTGTTGACGGCTTCGAGAATGGGGAAACTGTCGCGCACGGAGATTTCATTTTCGAGGATCTGACGGGCAAAGCGATGGGCGCGCAGGATGCCAACCGGTGTTCTGTTGACCAGTGTGCGACCATAAATGTTGATGTTGACGCCTTGTTCACGATACAGACGACCGATAACCGGAACCATCTGCTCTGCCAGATCGACCCGCTCGGTCCAGTCGATGAAATATTCTTCCGCCTTGTTGCTCTCCATGCCAGCCCCTTTGGTGAAAATAATGAAGGATAATAAGTGGTGGTGTCCCGTGCGGTAATGACGAGACACAATGTCGGATAAACGCGCGTATCCTAATAGAAATTGGGATGTTTTTCAACCGTTTTGTCATACGTTGTTCTATTGTTGTTGCGATAGCGGACAGTTGCCTGCAAGCGTGGTATGGTTATAACCGTATTGTCGCACTGAGCAGCGGATTCTCTGACGAGTTTCCGCTGGACTTGCTGCACGGACGCTGATAATTAATGTAGCGAATATTGTTGTTGTTTTTTTACTCGATGGAGGAGTTTTATGGCACAGAACACCCATTACCAGGAACTAGGTCTGGTCAATACCCGCGAGATGTTTCAAAAGGCCGTGCGTGGTGGATATGCGATCCCTGCCTATAACTTTAATAATATGGAGCAGCTTCAGGCGATCATTATGGCCAGCGTCGAAAGCAACTCGCCGGTGATCATACAGGTCAGCAATGGCGCGCGAAATTATGCCAATGCGACCATGTTACGCTGGATGGCCAAAGGGGCGGTGGAGATGGCCCGCGAAATGGGATCAGAGATCCCCATCTGTCTGCATCTGGATCATGGTGATTCATTTGAATTGTGCCAGGCCTGTATCGACGCCGGATTTTCCTCGGTGATGATTGATGGTTCCCATCTGCCCTATGAAGAGAATGTGGCACTGACCCGCAAGGTGGTGGAATATGCCCATGAGCGTGATGTGACCGTTGAGGGGGAGTTGGGGGTCCTGGCCGGGATTGAGGATGAGGTGGTCGCTGAGCATTCCACTTATACCCAGCCAGACGAAGTGGAGGATTTTGTCACCAAGACCGGTGTTGACTCGCTGGCAATCTCCATTGGCACCAGCCACGGCGCGTATAAATTCAAGCTGTCCGAAGGGGAGGAAGTGCCGCCGTTGCGCTTTGATATTCTCAAAGAGATCGAGCAGCGCATTCCCGGCTTTCCGATTGTTTTGCATGGGGCATCGAGCGTTGTTCAGAGTTACGTTCAGCTGATCAATCAGTACGGTGGCCATCTGGATGGTGCCGTTGGCGTTCCGGAAGAGCAACTGCGCCAGGCGGCTGCCAGTGCCGTGTGCAAAATCAATATTGACTCTGACGGTCGACTGGCTATGACGGCCAAGGTGCGCGAGTTCCTGGCAAATAACCCCGGCGAATTTGATCCGCGTAAGTATCTGGGGGCGGCGCGCAGCGAATTGATCGCCCTGATGAAACATAAAAATGAAACGGTTCTCGGCAGTGCCGGTAAGGCATGATGGCTTAAGCTGGCAGACTTTTCCTCGTGATCTCTTGTGTTTACGGAATTTTAACGTTGCAATGTTTCAAGAGATGACTTAGGCTGTACGAAATTTGACCAAAAAGGTAATTAATAACCCTCTGACTTGAGCAGGAGAATGACATGATCAGTGATGCCATGACCAAGGCGCTTAACGAGCAGATGAACTATGAGTTCTATTCCGCCAACATCTACCTTTCCATGAGTGCCTACTGCAACCACAAAGGGCTCGACGGCTTCGCCAACTGGTTTTACAACCAGTATCAGGAAGAGATGATCCATGCGATGAAGTTCTACCATTATATCCTCGACCAGGGGCAGCCGGTGGAGATTGATCAGTGTCCCAAGCCGGAGAATGATTTCGGCATGCCGCTGGAGATGTTCCAGACAACACTGGGTCATGAACGGGAAGTCACCAAACGAATTTATGCTCTGGTGGACCTGGCACTGGATGAGCGGGACCATGGGACCAATTCTTTCCTGCAGTGGTTTGTTACCGAGCAGGTCGAAGAAGAAGCAACGGTGAACAGCATTATTGACAAGCTGAAGTTGGTTGAAGGAACAGGCAACGGTATCTTTATGCTCAACAATGAGTTGGGGCAGCGTCAGGCGCCAGCGGCAACGGTTTAATTTTTAGTTTCGCTGCCAGGTGTAGCGGGACGGGTTGAAACACGAAGTACAAATATATTCCAAAGGAGGAAACAGATGGAAAAGTATGTGTGCACCGCCTGTGGTTATGAGTACGATCCTGCGGAGGGTGATCCCGATTCCGGTATTGATCCGGGAACCGCCTTTGCCGATATCCCCGACGACTGGGTTTGTCCTGTTTGTGGGGTGTCCAAGGATATGTTTGAGCCGGTCGCTGAATAGCACCGAGTTGTTACGCAAAAAGCCGCTCCTGTTGAGCGGCTTTTTTATCTGGTGGCTAACAGTGTGAAATTAAAATGGACAGGGCTTCATAAAAGCGCTTGACGCTGGATAGTCAGACAGGTACGGTCAAAGGAATATTAAATCTAGCCAAGGAGAATAACATGGAAAAGTATGTCTGTGGACCGTGTGGTTATGTGTACGATCCTGCTGAAGGTGATCCCGATTCCGGTATTGCTGCTGGCACTGCCTTTGCTGATTTGCCTGAGGATTGGGTTTGCCCGGTATGTGGTGTGGGCAAGGATGCGTTTGATCCTTACGACGAGTAATTGTCATCGTATAAGAGTTCATAATAACGCCCCGGCTGTTTTCAGTCGGGGCGTTGTTGTTTCTGGTGCTTTATGGGGACCGTCTTCCGTGCTGCGATGCTATGACGGAGGTTGGACGGACTTGGCGGCGGGACAAAAGGGTGACTAGCCGTTACCTGGGTGGTGCAGAGAGTGGTGCAAAGGGGATGCTGATCTCACGCGCTTTATCACCTTGCCGCTCGATCTCAAGGAGCACCGTGTTGCCCGGATGCTGTTGCCGCAGCGTATAGATCACATCAAAGGGCTCGCTGACCTGTTCTCCATTGAGTGAAACGATCCGATCCTGGGCTAGAATCCCGCCAGCTTCAGCCAGACTGCCCGGCATCACTTTGCCGATCACGACACCGTCATCATGCTGTTCCAGCAGTACCCCCAGGCGCATGTGTTGCGGTCCGGCTTCATAACGGTTGTAGAGCAGGTAGTCGTAGGGCAGTAGGGGCAACTCCGGCAGTGTCACATCCATAAAGCGATCCTGTTTACTGTCGTCGACCTCGATTTCATGGTTGCCCACCAGGCTGTAGGACAACGGGTGCAGCTGATAAGCACGGCGCGGAATACCATAGCCATAGCGGATGTGGTTGCCACCGGCCAGAATCAACACGTGGTCATTTTCGTGGGTCGGTTGGGTGAGATACTCAACCAGGGAGCGCGCCATGGTGTTGTCCCACAGGTTTTGGACGCGGATAAATGTCTCCGCGTCGCCATGCCCTTGGGCGTGCCCGGCAAAATAGGCCAGCAACGTGGCGCGATAATAGGGGTCCGTCACTTCGGGGGGCGTAACCTCACCGCGCATGACAGCCATTTTGTCTTCAGGGCGGACATTGAGGGCAATGATGGGGATGCGCTGTTCGCGCATGGTGGAGAGCAGATCACGATAGTAGGCGTAGTCGATTCCCCAGGTCTCATACCAGTGGAGTTGGCGCAAAAACTCTTTTTCGCTCAGCTCTCCGGCAATCCAGCGGTCCAGAACCTCCTGCTGGCCCTGATGAAACATCTCCATGCCCACGGCCAAATGCTCGGGATAGCGTTGAATCATCGCCTCAAGAATGGTGAGCTGAAAGCGGTGTGACGCCGGATTGTCATGGGTTTCACCCACGTAAACCAGGCGGTCGTCAGTGATGTCCGCCAGCATCTGCTCGGTGGAGACGGTTGTGCCGGTCTTTAAATGAACCAGGGTGTCCAGAGCGATCGGTTCGGTGAGCGGGTAAGGGTTGCTGGCCTGCCCCAACGGAGATGTTGGGGCACAGCCGGCAAGAAGAGTTATGGACAACAGTGTTGCCAGGAACAAACGTCGTGACATGGTCGCTTTCTGCGGGGTCGCAATCGTTCGGTAAGGTCAAACGGGGTGGAGATTACAGAAAAATATTTTTCGAATAGAAAATTTCCGTCATCTCCCGGCGCAGCAGTTCACGAACCCGCGTTTTTTCATCATCGGAAAAATCCTGCATCGCCGTGCCAAACAGATATTTGTCCAGATCGACATCCTTCAGGAGCATCTTGGTATGAAAGAGGTTCTCCTGATAGATGTTGATATCGACGCAATCATAGAGTTCCAGTGTGCTCTTTTTGATGTACTGCTGGATTGAGTGAATGCGGTGGTCGATATAGTGCTTCTTGCCACGCACGTCGCGGGTAAAGCCGCGCACCTTGTAATCCATCAGGACAATATCCGACTCAAACGACTCAATCAGATGGTTGAGGGCTTTGAGCGGGCTGATTTTACAACAGGTGGAGACATCGACGTCCACCCGGAATGTGGAAATACCGAGTTTACTGTCCGTTTCGGGATAGGTGTGGATGCACAGGTGACTTTTGTCAAGGTGGGCCAACACCTGATCCGGCTTGGGTTCCACCGGCTCTTCAGCGATCAGAACGGTGACACTGGCCCCCATGGGGTCATAGTCCTGACTGGAGATATTCAGGACATTGGCACCGATAATGTCGGAGACTTCACAGAGAATTTTCTCAAGTCGTTCGGCGTTGTATTCTTCGTCGATGTATTCGAGATATTCTTTACGCGATTGAGGCGCCTTGGCGTAACAGATGTCGTAGATATTGAACGACAATGTCTTCGTCAGATTGTTAAAACCACGCAGTTTGATTTTCTTGGGACGCTTGGAACGGGTTACTTTCTTTGCACACATGGCCGATCTCCTTTGACAGACCCGCTGGCGAGCCTGCGGCTTCCTGGCGGAAACCCAAAATGGACGGCGGGAAGCCGTCAATTTTGTAAGCGGTGCACCGGAGGTTCCGGAGCCCGAAGATGATACCGCAATACCACCTGACATTTGCCGATAGTTTGGGGGCGCCAAACGGCGTCATAAGACCATAAATGGAAGGGGAGAACAAGGAAAATGCGTTGCCGGGCGGAAAAAAGTTATCCGCACCGGCAACGCATTTTTTAACGTATTTTCACAGACCTATCACAGCGTCCGCTTAAACTTACTGAATGGCGGTTTGAGCAAACGCACCCGTAAGATGTTGAATGGTGAAATAGGCCGAGTAAATGGCGGTGCGCGCCTCAATGATGTTGAGGTCGGCGCGGGTCTGGTAGAAGATCGCGTCGAGCAGTTCCGCCGAGGTGGTCAGCCCCTGGTCAAACGACAACCGGGTGATGCGCAGGTTTTCGCTGGCCTGTTCACTGTTGGTTTGGGCGACCTTGAGGTTGTCATGGGCCAACACAAAATCGCGGCGCAGATTATCCAGTTGCGTCACCAGTTCGTGTTCACGTTCACGGTAGTTGTATCCGGCGCGGTCTGCCGCCAGCTGGGCCTGCTTGCGGTTGGCGTCGTCCTTGAAACCGTCAAACAGGTTGAGGCTCAGTTGCAGTTGCGTGGTGACCTGTTCGTCACGGTCATCACCCTCGTCAAACAGGTAATCATCTTCGCTGCGTGAGTATTCGCTGATCAGGTCGGCGCGGGGCAGATAACGGTCACGGGTGGCCTTGTGAGCCAGTGTTGCCGATTCGATGACATGACGCAGGGCCAGCAATTCACGGTTGCCGGTCAGCAGTTGTTCCTGCAGGACTTGCTGGTCAGCCAATTGGGGCAGTTGGGACAGTTCGTCCAGATTGAGGGTGTCGAGGCTGACCGCCGTCAGGGTTTGCCGTTGCAGCTGGGCAATCTGTTGACGAATCATTGTCTGCGCCGTGTTGACATCGAGACGAGCATTTTCCAGCTCCACCTCGATTTTCAGCACATCGTTGCGGGTCAGCAGGCCGACATCAAACTTTGCCTGGGCATTGTGGCGCTCCTGCTCGTAAAGTTGCACCGCATGACGGGCCACTTCAAGGTTCTGCAGCTGCTGTTTGATCAGCAGGCAGGTTTGCGCCACCTGCTCCTGAACCGTCTGTTGAATCTCTTTTAGCTGCCATTGTGCCACCTGATGTTGTTGCTTTTGGCTGAGCAGGCGGTAGTAATCGCCAAAACCGTTAAACAGGTTCCAGGTCAGTTGCACCCCGCGGCTGTGATACTCCTCGGGATACATCACGGTTTCATCGCGCTGATTTTGCGCTGAGTAGAACAGGTCCACCGAGGGCATGAATTCGCCGCGGCGATTGCGCACCCCCTGTTGCTGTTC
>PKUE01000086.1 GCA_002869685.1 Desulfuromonas sp. | reverse complement strand
GTTTGACTTCCCGTCAAAAAAGGAGACGTTATGAAAGTTACAATTCAAGGGTTTATGTTGGTGCTGCTGTTGATGTTGTTGGCAAACACCAGCATGGCCACAGAGAGCCTTACTCAGTTCGATGGTATTAAAGGTCGTAGTTATCACGCCGAATTCTATGAGCAAAAAGCGTGTGATTCTTGCCATTTAAATAAAAGCCCTCTGGGCTTGCCTGAGGATGACGCCTGTCTGGCCTGTCATGACCTTGAAGAGCTGGTTAAGACAACGGCCCGCCCCGAAGACGAAAAATGGCAGAATCCGCACAATAATATGCACTACGGAAAAGATGTTCCCTGTATGGAATGTCATGGTGAGCATAGTTCGAGAAAACCGATGTGCGCTGGTTGCCATTCGTTTAACTACCCAAACTTTCAAAAGTAGACAATCCGTTAAGCGGCCCGCCCTTTCCGGGCAGGCCGTTGATTGCCGGAATGACCGTTTCTCTCTTGTCTGAGTCAGTGCGTGGATCATAACGTCTGAAAATGTGCGTCACCCCTGAGTCAGGCCTTAAAAAAGGACACACTTATGTTTGGATTAGGAATGCAAGAACTGTTGATTATCCTCGCTATTGTCATTGTTTTATTCGGCGCAAAAAAGCTTCCTCAGCTTGGCAGTTCATTGGCCAAAGGGATTACCAACTTCAAAGGAGGGCTTAAGGAAGACAGCGCCAAAGACCAGCAGATCGACCAGACAGAAGCATGAAGTTTCGCCGGTTGTTTGCCCTAAAAGCACAGGAGATTGAGTATGTTTGGAATCGGCCTGCCTGAATTAATGATGATTTTAATCCTTGCCCTGGTGGTTATGGGACCCAAAAAAATGCCCACGATTGCCAGAGCATTGGGGCGTGGACTCAACGAGTTTCGCCATGCAACTCAAGAAATAAAAAATTCTATCGAAATCGACACGTCAGACCATGACCAAGACAAGCGTTCATAACCATGACGAATGAACAGGTTCATACCAAGAA
Source organism: Desulfuromonas sp. (assembly GCA_002869685.1). Taxonomy (GTDB): domain Bacteria; phylum Desulfobacterota; class Desulfuromonadia; order Desulfuromonadales; family Desulfuromonadaceae; genus Desulfuromonas. The sequence goes on along the minus strand of PKUE01000086.1, from coordinate 1,789 downwards.
AACTGGTTTTGCCGATTATCTCAGTCACTTCGAAGAACTGCGCCAGCGGCTGATTGTTTCAGCCCTGGCTTGGCTGGTGAGTTTCGCGGTGTGCTATAGTCAGGCAGGGCGGCTGTTTGCCATCCTATCCACACCGCTACACAATGCCCTGCCCACGGGCAGTCAGCTGGTATTCATCCACGCAACAGAACCGTTCTTTACCTATTTGAAGGTTAGTGCTCTGGCAGGGGCACTTCTGGCATTGCCGGTGTTTTTATGGCAGGCCTGGTCCTTCATCTCTCCAGCACTGTACCAAGGAGAAAAACGTCTTGCCTTGCCCTTCGTCCTGGCAAGTTGTCTCTGTTTTGGAAGCGGTTGTTATTTCGGCTTTACGCTTATTTTTCCACAAGTTTTCATCTTTCTGATCTCGTTCGGCACAAACCTTGGTGATATTAATGCCATGCTTTCTATGGCCGGATATCTTACTCTTTGCTGTCGCTTGCTTTTGGCATTTGGTGTGGTCTTTGAACTGCCGATCTTCATGATTTTTCTGTCATGCCTCGGTGTCATCGATCACCATATGTTACGTCGTTATCGGAAATATGCCCTGCTTTGTGGCTTTGTTGTTGGAGCCTTACTCACTCCGCCGGATATCTTTTCCCAGACAGCCATTGCATTACCTTTCATCGTACTTTATGAAGTTGGCATCTGGGGGGCCTGGATATTTGGTTCAAAAGAGCAAAGTGAAGCGTCATCACAACTTTCGTAGCAAAGCACGGATTGAGCACGGCAGAGATTCTCCATCACCACGAGGAATCTCTGCCGCTTATGTGATCTTTACACCCTCTCACCATACCCGACAAATCCCCTTCGCGGCGGCAACGTAACGTTGAGGTATCCCCCCACACAATGAGAGCCACGGGACGCGCCCTGAACAACCGCCATCCTTTTGTAAGCCGACAAAAGGATGCAAAACCGACCTGCAACCGTTTCTCAGTCCAGCAAATCATGCAACCCATCAGCATTGGTCACGACTAACGGTTACTTGTTGAGTGCCGGGACATCGCTGACACTGAACACCCAAGATTTAACCGCCACAAACCTGTGATTATCGCTATACTAAAACACCTTCAAATTTATCCACCACAGGAGTCCCTGATGATACGCGGCTTTGCCATCTTACTCGGTTTTCAATACCTCGGCGAGGTGACCGCCACCGTACTGAACCTGCCTCTGCCAGGCAGCGTCATCGGCATGGTGTTGTTACTGTTCGCCCTGCGCCTGGAAATCATCCGCCTTGACTGGGTGCGCGAGGCGGCCCAGCTGCTGCTCGACAACCTGTCGATGCTGTTTATTCCCGCCGGCGTCGGCGTCATGGTCTACGCGGAACTGATCCAACAGCAATGGCTGCCCCTGACTCTGGCCACCACAATCAGTACACTGGTGGTGCTGGCTGTCACCGGTCTGACCGATCAGCTGCTGCACCGACGGAGGAAAGCATGAGTGCCCAGCTGCTGCATACCCCTCTGTTCGGCATTGCCCTGACCCTGATTATCTTTCAGTTCGCCAGTCTGTTTTATCGCCGTTTTCGTTACACCTTGTTCAATCCGGTGATCCTGACCATTATCGCTATCATTGTGCTGCTCAAAGCGACAGGTATTCCGTACAGCGACTATGCGCTCGGTGGTGACATGATTCTGTTTCTGCTCGGACCTGCTGTGGTGGCACTGGGAGTTCCCCTTTACCAACGCCGCAGTGAGATCTCCCAGCGGCTGCTCCCCATTGCCGGTGGCATTATTGCCGGAGCAAC
>PKUE01000013.1 GCA_002869685.1 Desulfuromonas sp. | reverse complement strand
CTGCCGTTGACCACGGTGGAGCCGGTGGACAACACCACATCACTGCGGCTGAACACCATCTCGGTCGTTTCTTCATCACCCCACAGAATGGGGACATCGTGTTTGCTGGTGCCGCGCAGGCTGGTATCGCGATCGACGCACAGCACATTCTCGGGGCCATAGGTTTTTGACAGCACGGCGAGAATCGCGGGTTGCAGGCCAACCAGCCCGACGGTGTGCGGATCTGCCGGGCGGATCGCTTCAATGATTTGGTCGGCACATTTTTCTGGTTCATCGTTGCGACAGTGCACGGTTTTCAGGTCGCCGTCGAGGTAGCGGACTACGGCGTTGAGCGTGGCTATAAACAGGGCGCGTTGCGGGGTATCATCCAATTTACTGTTGGCGATCTCGGCCAGAGTGGTGGTTAACTCGCTGGGCGCATCGGTGTACGCCTGACCGCTGACATCCATAAAGCGCGCTTCCATCAGGAACTCTTTGCCCTTAAGCAGCGGGTAGTCGTCGCGCGACGGGTTGCCGATGGCTTCTTCGTTGGACAGAATGCGGGCTTTGATCTCGACGGTTTTGTCGGCGAGGTCGTTACGTTCAATCAATTGGCTGAAGCGGTGTTGCAGTTCATTGTAAAACATTGCAGTTCTCCATGGGTTAGTCCGGCTTGCGGCGGCCACGCACGCGGCGCAGCGCCCGCTCGTTGAGGAGCAGCACCAGATAGGACAGAGCAATCGACACCAGACACAGGTTTAACGCCTGTGATTCCCCTCCCGGTGTGTTGGTGTAATCATAAATCGCCAATGGAATCGTTTGCGTACGGCCGGGAATATTCCCCGCCAGTATAATTGTCGCGCCGAATTCGCCCAGGCTGCGGGCGAAGGTCAAAGACGCCCCGGACAGCATGGCCGGTAACGACAGCGGCAGCACAATGGTTAATAACGTATCCAGCCTTCCGGCACCCAGAGTGCGTGAGGCGTGCAGCAGGTGTGGATCGATCTGTTCCATGCCGAGACGGATGGAGCGCACCATCAGCGGCAGACCGATGAGCCCCGAGGCGATCACCGCCGCCTTCCAGGTGAATATCACCTGAATATCCACCTGTTGCAGCAATTCACCCAACCAGCCGTGGCGTCCTAAAGACAGCAACAGCAGGTAACCAACAACGACCGGCGGCAACACCAGTGGCAGGTTGACCAGCCCGTCGAGAAACGCTTTACCGGGCATACGACTGAACACCAGCGCCCAGGCCAGGGCAAAGCCGATCGGCAGCGTCAGCAACGTGGCAACCGTGGCAACGCGCGCCGACATGGCGATGGCAAACAGATCGTGGGGTGAAAATTCAAACATCCGAAAACTCCAAAAATCAGGCCAAAGGTCGGAACACCGAGGCCTTAATGGCGACGAACACCCGTCCGCCCACTTTAAGATCCAGTTCGTGTGCCGCTTCATGCATCACCTGTGAGATCAGCATGTTCGGCTCATTACCGAGCGTGATTGCCACCGAATGGCCAATGGGCTTGATATCGGTGATGGTCATTTCAAACAGGTTGCGTGCCGAGACCGCGCCGGGATTGTCTTTGAACAGCAGGATCTCCTTGCTCGACAACTCAAACAGCCCTTCGTGATGGCCGTTGCGATCCGTCAGATACAACTCTTTTTTACCCCAACGGTAGCCGAGCAATGTGCCCTGCTCGCGCGGATTAGTCAGCTGCAGATGGTTGACATAGCCGCGATGATCACTGGCCATACGTTGCAGGGCCATCTCTTCCGCTGTGGTGATGGTGTCGACACGACCCTGGTTAAGCATGACGATCTGATCGGTGAGCAGGCGCATTTCGCTCAGGGAGTGCGAGATATACAGATAGGGAATATCAAACCGGCTCAGGGTCTTGCGCAGGTACGGAATGATCTGCCCTTTGAGATTGTGGTCGAGAGCGCTGAGCGGTTCATCAAGAATCAGCAGGCGCGGACTGGCCAGCAGGGCGCGACCCAGGGCGACACGTTGCCGTTCGCCACCAGACAGGCTGGTGACCTGGCGATCGAGCAGTTTGCCGATCTCCAACGCATCGATCACTTCATCGGGCTTCAGTTTATGCTGGCCCGATTTGAGTCGGTTATAACCGTAGAGCAGGTTGCCTTTAACGCTGTAATGGGGAAACAGGTGGGCGTGCTGAAACACTACGGCAATATGGCGTTTTTTTGGTGACTGGTTGACGCGCGAGCCGCTGTGATACATGGACTCACCATCAAGTTGAATATGCCCCCGGTCGGCGGTCAGTAGTCCGGCGAGCAGGTTGATCAGGGTCGATTTGCCATGGCCGGAGGGGCCGAACAGACCGATCCGCTTGCCCTCAATGCGAAAGGTGGCATCAAGTTGGAAGTCGCCGAGATGTTTTTGCAGATCAACGTCGAGGATCATAAGTGTGTCGTCTGTTCCATACATTAAGTGAAAAAGCCCCGTAGGGCGACTCAACCTGTGGAGGCAGGAGGTGACGAGTTACGCTACGGGGCATCTTTGCTCTGGGGCCGATGGCACATCGTTGCGCGGCGTCGGCTTTATTATAACGACAGCATGGAGTGTGCCAACTGAAAACGACACAATTTAGGCATTCAATGTCAGGATCGTGTCTAAAAGGTGAGCGGGAGGAGGGTTGGGTGACTGTTTTTTGAACAGATTATTGTGTGTGGGAAGGGGGGGCTGGCAGACTCCATCCGTTTACCTTACTTGGTACGCACATCATTTGGGCTTTGCGCCCACATGACAACGCTCCTAGTACGGGAGGACTGAGGTGCTAAATAACATACGACTGTAGGGTAG
>PKUE01000156.1 GCA_002869685.1 Desulfuromonas sp. | reverse complement strand
ATGATCTTGATGGAGTTCTTGTTGGCGCCAACGGTACCGTCAGAACCGAGACCGTAGAACATTGCCGCATAGCAGTCAGAAGGCACTTTGTAGTTGGGATCGAAATCAAGGCTGTTACCGGTAACATCGTCCTTGATACCAACAACGAAGTGGTTCTTGGCCTTATCGGCGTCAAGGTTATCGAAGACAGCCTTAACCATGCCCGGAGTAAACTCGTAAGAGCCGAGGCCAAAACGACCGCCAACAACTTTCGGGTAACCCTCACCCTTGTAGATACCCTCTTCCATCGCCTCGCCAATGGCGGTACGAACCGCCTGGTAGAGAGGCTCACCCAGGGAGCCAGGCTCCTTGGTACGGTCGAGAACGGCAACCTTCTTAACCGAGGCCGGCATCGCTTCAGCAAACGCCTTGGTCGGGAACGGCAGGAACAGACGGACTTTAAGCAGACCGACTTTTTCGCCTTGAGAAACTTGATACTCAACCAGTTCTTCAACGGTGTCAGCGCCGCTACCCATGACCACGATCACTTTTTCAGCGTCGGGAGCACCAACATAATCCACCAGCTTGTACTGACGGCCAACCAGTTTGGCCAGTTTGTCCATCTCGCCTTGCAGGACGTCGGGAATCGACTCGTAGAACTTGGTAACCGTCTCACGACCCTGGAAGTAAACATCGGGGTTTTGAGCGGTACCGCGCAGAACCGGATGATCCGGAGACAGCGCGCGCGCCTTGTGCTCACGCACCAGATCATCATCAATCAGGGCACGCATATCGTCCATGGTCAACTCTTCAACCTTCTGAACTTCGTGAGAAGTCCGGAAACCGTCGAAGTAGTGCAGGAAGGGAATACGGGTGCGCAGAGTCGATGCCTGGGCCAACAAAGCAAAGTCCATAACTTCTTGAACAGTGTTGGAGCACAGCATCGCCCAACCACAGGGACGGCAGGACATGACGTCGGAGTGATCGCCAAAAATGGACAGCGCCTGAGCAGAGATCGCACGGGCTGAAACATGAAAGACCGTTGAAGTCAATTCGCCGGCAATTTTGTACATGTTGGGGATCATCAGCAGCAGACCTTGCGACGCGGTAAAGGTCGTGGTCAGCGCACCGGCCTGCAGAGCACCGTGAACAGCACCAGCAGCGCCACCCTCGGATTGCATCTCAACAACCTTGGGAATGGTGCCCCAGATATTTTTTTCGCCCGCTGCACTTTTCGCATCGGAAATCTCGCCCATAACTGAAGACGGGGTGATGGGATAGATCGCAACGACCTCATTGGTCGCATGAGCGACATGAGCCGCGGCGGTATTGCCATCGATGTTTACCATCTTACGCGACATGTGTTCCTCCTTTTAATGGTGTCAAAAACTTCGACGATCAACACTGATCAGTCAAACCAGATATGTCCTTTAATTTCAAACCAAACAACCGTGGTTACAATTCACGGCGTCCCTCAATGGCACGCCCCACAGTCGCATCATCAACATATTCAAGATCACTCCCCATGGGAATACCATGGGCCAGACGGGTCATCCGCACGCCAAACGGCTGCAATAGCCGACTGACATACAGTGCAGTCGCTTCCCCCTCGATGGAGAAATTTGTCGCGACGATCACTTCGCTGAAACCGCCTTGTCGAACACGTTCGACCAGTTCGGCAATTTTCAGATCATCAGGACCAACCCCGTCCAGCGGCGACAGAACACCGTGCAACACATGGTAACGGCCCCGATAGGCATGGCCACGTTCGATGGCCATAAGGTCCTGAGGTTGCTCCACCACACAGAGCAGACTGTCATCCCGAGCGGTGCTGGTGCATAAGGGACACGGGTCCTGTTCTGTCACATGGAAACATTGGGAACAAAAACGCACGCGCTGCTTGAGATTCTGGATCGCATCAACCAGTGCCTGCGATTGCTCATCCGACTGCTGCATGACATAAAAAGCCAGCCGCGTCGCTGTCTTACGACCGATGCCGGGGAATTTTGACAATTCTGCTACCAGCCTGGTCAACGAGGGAATTGAGTCTAGCATGAAGTCCTCAGAAAATCCAACTATTTAAAATAGCGTTCTATTTTTTAAGCAAAGTGTATTTTTTTCAGCAACAATAAAATTTAAAAGCTATTTTACCATATCGTGTACCGATGAAAATACCTTTCTCAAACAAGGGTTTAAGTCATCGAAAAAACAAAAACAAAAGCCACTGTCGTCATAAAAACCAACAGTGGCTTACGTTTTACTCTCATGTATTACCGACTCAAAACAGCCCGGGGATATTCATCCCGCCGGTCAATTTTGACATCTCCTGCTGCATCAATTCCTGGCTCTGGCGAATGGCTTCATTGGTCGCTACCAGAATCAAATCCTGCAACATATCAACATCTTGCGGATCAACAACGCTCGGGTCAATCTTAATGGCCAGCACTTCCTGCTTACCATTAACCACTGCAGTCACCATGCCACCACCGGCACTGGCCTCGATCTCCTGCTTGGCCACCTCTTCCTGAATGCGTGCCATTTTCTGCTGCATCTGCTGGGCCTGCTTCATCATATTTCCCAAACCTTTAGCCATACACTTCTCCTTCTCAACAAGTTCTATTAGATAAAAAGGGATATCCCAAATCAGTATTTAAAACACATCGGCCCATGCAGATCAGCACAAGGCCAAGAATTGCGCTAGACAAAACCCTTATCAATCGGCGTGACCGATTCGATCTCGCCTGAAAAAATCTCAATGGCTTTTTTAACCGTCGGATGGGTCAAGGCGTCGTCGCGCAAGCGGCGTTCGCGGTCACTTTCCGTTTTTTTTCT
>PKUE01000180.1 GCA_002869685.1 Desulfuromonas sp. | reverse complement strand
ATTGAGCAATGGGAATAGCTCGGTTATTTTACGTTATCGTGGTTATTTGGACACGTAGTGTGGCGTAACTGCCTCATTCTTCGCAGCATTTCTTTGTTTTTAAGTGTTCCTCTTCAAGGCGCTGGCAAAAATAATAGCCGCCTTTTCTTTAATGTTTTAGCCAAAAATAGTTAGCATATGAAATTCATGAGCAGTGTCTACTTTGTCTGTATCGCTGCGAAGTGGGCTGCCCTGCCGTTTTAATCGAATCATCATTCACTTATGAAAAATAACACGCCTGTTTTGCTTGTCGATCACTAATGAAATGATGCCATGAGGCATAACTAATGCGTAGCTTGTCCCTATAGTGGTATACGGATTGCAACGTAAGTAGTTGAAAGTAGAAAAGAATTATAACCTGTTTGGTTATGATTTGCTGCCCCGGAAGTGATGGGGTGACCTGGAAGAGAATGAAGGTTGGAGGCTACCATGGCAATATGCTTACGTCTGTCACTGATGATTCTGGTTTGTCTGGTGTTTGTCGGACCCTGTTGGGCAGAAGGGGCGCTGTCATTACGGGCGGGCTATCAGATTCTGCAACCTTCAGGTGATATCTCGGGGAGTGGGTCGACCATTGATACGTCTCTGGATATCGAGGACGATCTGGACTGGGATGACAGTCGCGATATGCTCGGTGAATTATCGCTGGACTGGGGGCGCTCTCAGCTGAGTTTTTCCTATCTGCCCATCGAATTTTCCGGTCGCAGCCTGATGGAAATTGATGGCTATTATAATGGCCAATCCTTCAGCGCCGGAGACCATGTCTCCAGTGATGTTAAATTCGATCTCTACGATCTTGGTTACACCTTTTATCTGATCGATATGAAGGAAGTACCGACGCCATTTCGACTTGGTGTCGAGTTTGCCATCAAACTGGCAGATATCGAAATTGAATTTACCGACGAAGCTGCCGGTATCCACGAAAACGATTCTGTGGTCGCGCCATTGCCGACGTTGGGGATGCGTACCTGTATCGCTTTAACGGAGCATGTTGCCTTGACCGGGCGAGCCGGTTATATCGAGTACGATGAAAATCACCTGTTTGACGGTAATGTGCAACTTGAATACCTGCCGATCAAGAACGGCGGTTTGTTTGCCGGTTATCGATACTTTGATCTGGCTGTTGACGAATCGGATGTTGACGTCAATCTGGAGTTTGCCGGCCCTTATGCCGGGATTATGATTCACTTCTAGACGGCGTACGTTCCGGCCCTCTGCTGAAATTTCCCTGATTCACAAGATAAGCCGCGCCGCGTCATGCGGCGCACACGTCATCGGGTCTGGCTGCTCACATGGTTGAGCAGCGCCAGCACCAATCCCAAAACAATAAATCCTCCCGGAGGCAAAAGCAGCAGGATCACCTGCGGGTAGCTGTCGCCGAACAGACTAAAGCCGAGAACTTTACCGACGCCAACGAATTCACGAATGGCACCGAGGCTGAACAGGGCCAGAGTGAAGCCCAGTCCCATGCCCGCTCCGTCGGCGATAGACGCCGCTAGAGGATTTTTCGAGGCAAACCCTTCCGCACGCCCCATAATCAGGCAATTGACCACAATCAACGGAATAAAAATGCCCAGCGCCTGATACAGATGAAACGCCCAGGCTTCCATGACCAGCTGGACAACAGTGACAAAGGTGGCGATGACGATGATGAAGGCCGGAATGCGCACCTGATCCGGGATGCGGGCATGCAGCAGTGAGATGACGCTGTTGGAACAGATCAGCACAAAGGTTGTCGCCAAACCCATGCCGAGACCGTTTTCCGCGCTGGTGGTGACCGCCAGCACCGGACACATGCCGAGAACCAGTTTAAAGGTGGGATTTTTTGCCCAGACCCCTTTGGTGAATTCAGTTGCCAAGCTCATGAGTGATCTCCCTGGGAGTCATAATCTGTTCGCGGTGGCGGTGCAGAGATGCCAGCCCCCGTTGCACGGCGGAGACCACGGCACGTGGCGAAATGGTAGCACCGGTCAGCTGGTCGATGTCGCCGCCGTCTTTTTTTACCCGCCAATCGGTGTTGTCGAGACCGCGATGTTGAAACTGATCGGTGAACGAATCTTGTGTGATTCGAGCACCCAACCTCGGCGTCTCAGCCTGAGACAAAATTTCAATGGCGATGATCCGTTCCTGCGCGTCGACGCCGACGGTGAGGGTGATGTCACCGCTGTAACCATTCGGGCTGGTGACGTTAAACGCCACTCCCACCAAGGTTCCGGCGCGGCGGGCGCGGTAAAAGGTCAGGGCCTGAGGTTGCCCCGAACCCGTGCCCGCTTCGCTCAGCGTGATGGCATCCTGAACCGGATCATTGTCAAACGGTGGCAACACCGCCGCAATGGCGTTGCGGTGCCGCAGTCGCTGTTGTTCAGCGATGGGGGCGCGGGTAGCGTTCTCCGCCAATGCCAGTATCAGCGCCGCCGAGGTGGCGATCAGGGTCAGGGCGACGACCAGCCGGCTCAGCTCTTTCATGAAGGCACCTCTCTGACCGGGGCGGTTTTGTGCGGTCGGCCGAAAATATGTGGTTTGGTATAGCGGTCGATGAGCGGGGTAACGGCGTTCATCAGCAGAATGGCGAAAGACACCCCCTCCGGATAACCGCCGAACAGACGGATCAGCACGGTAATCACACCGCAGCCAACGCCGAACAGTAGCTGACCTTTGCGGGTGAGTGGTGTCGTGACCGGATCGGTGGCCATGAAAAAGGCGCCGAGCAGCAGACCGCCGGTGAGCAGATGAAACAGCGGGCTGGGATAACGGCTGGCGTCACTCCACCACAGAATACCGCCGAACAGCGCGACACTGCCGAGATAACTGAGCGGAATCTCCCAGGTGATCGTTTTGCTGATCAGCAGGTAGATTCCGCCGAGCAACAGTGCCAGAGCCGAAATTTCCCCCAGAGAGCCGGGCATGCGCCCGACAAAGTAGTCGGTAAAACCGTCATAAGCAGACGGCGGCAGCTGGCCGGTGAGGCGCAGGGCGTCTTTCATGGCGCCGAGCGGCGTGGCTGCGCTGAT
>PKUE01000074.1 GCA_002869685.1 Desulfuromonas sp. | reverse complement strand
TGGTGGCGGCCTGCTGGAAAACATTCCCCGTGTTCTGCCCAAGCATTGTGATGCAATCATCAAACGGGACAGCTGGGAAAAACCGGTAATCTTTGATGTGCTGCAAAAAGGTGGCAACATCGAAGAGATGGAGATGCACCGCACCTTCAATAACGGTCTCGGCATGGTGTTGATTGTTCCGGCAGATCAGTGCGAAGACATTCTCATCCGCCTGTCCGGCTTGAACGAAAAAGCCTGGGAGATCGGTGAAATCGCCAAAAATGCTGACGAAACATCGGCCGTAAAACTCGACTGATTGTCAGAACACAGGAGAATGGCGTGAGTTCAACATTGCGCATTGGTGTGCTCGCCTCAGGTGGAGGCACCAACTTACAATCAATCATTGATGGCTGTCAGTCCGGACAGATCAGCGCAAAAATCGTCACGGTCCTGAGCAACAATCCCGATGCCGGCGCCCTGCAACGTGCCTGCAATGCTGGCATTGACCACCAGTGCATCAACCATCGTGACTTTGCTTCACGTGATGACTTCGACAGTGCGGTGGTTACCGCCCTGCTGGAAGCGAATGTTGACCTGGTGGTTCTGGCGGGGTTCATGCGCATTATCGGCCCCCGCTTTCTTGAGGCCTTTCCCGGTCGGATCATGAACATCCATCCGGCCTTGCTGCCGGCCTTTCCCGGCCTGCATGTCCAACAGAAAGCACTTGATTACGGTGCCCGCTTTTCCGGTTGTACGGTTCACTTTGTCGATGGCGGCGTTGACACCGGCCCCATTATCATTCAGGCCGTGGTTCCGATCCTCGATGGCGATGACGAGGGCAGCCTTAGTGCCCGCATCCTTGAACAGGAGCACAAAATTTATCCCCAGGCAATTCAATGGTTTGCCGAAGGGGCGATCCGCATCGAAGGACGACGGGTAATCATTGAGCGTGCCGCACCAACGACAACGGCGCTGATTCATCCGCCACTGACAGAACCGTCATGACACCACTGCTAGTCAGTGCCTGCCTGCTCGGACTCAACACCCGCTATAACGCTGAAACAAAAATGAATCGGCAGGTTCTCGACCTGCTCAAGCGTGAGGATGTTTTGCCGGTGCCGGTATGCCCCGAGCAGTTGGCCGGGTTCAGCACCCCGCGTCCGAGTTGCCAGTTCAGCTGTGGCACCGGGGAACAGGCCTGGCACGGAAAAGCAACACTACACAATGCCCGCGGTGAAGAGGTCACCGAACAGTTCAAGATGGGCGCTGAACAGGCACTACACATCGCCGGACTAAGCCACTGTCGGTTGGCGCTGCTCAAAGAACGCAGCCCGTCCTGCGCCACACATGCCGTTCACTGTAACAACGCACTGCACCCCGGAATGGGCGTAACAGCAGCGCTGCTGCAACAGCACGGTATCCAATTGTTCAGCGAAGAAGAGCTGGACAAACTGGCGCAAATTCTTGGTAATTAGTCCTTGATTCAGTCATGGAATCGTGATACTTATACGCGTTCCAAATATTCAGGAGGTCTAGAGCAATGTCCAGAACATGTGAAATTTGCGGCAAAAAACCGGTAACCGGCAACAATGTTAGCCATGCACATAATAAAACCCGTAAAGTATGGTACCCCAACCTGCAAAAGGTTCGGGCTGTCAAGAATGGTAGCGTACAGACAATGAAAGTCTGCACCCGCTGCATCCGTTCCGGGGCTGTTGTTAAAGGTTAACGAAAACGCCAACACGACACACCGAATCATCAAAAAGGGGAGCTAACATCAGCTCCCCTTTTTGCGTGCTCTTTTTTTACCTGTCGCGGGCAGCAACCTCAGGCCACCTGCATTCGCCGATCAGCTGCGCCGCTCACGAATTCGTTCAACTCGATAGACCCCTTTAAGCGCCTTAAGTTCCTTCATCACCTCTTTAAGATGTTCGACGTTCTTGACGTCGATTTCAAATTCGTTGAGCCCCTTAGCTCCCAAAGACGTGTGAACACGGGCACTGATGATATTGGCCTCACAGCGGGTGATGCAGCTGGTAATCTCAGCCAGCACCCCCTTCTGATCGTGGCAGTAGACATTTATCCGCACACTGCGTGAACTGACAGAGCTCTCGTCCCACTCCACATCCACCCGTCGCTGCGGGTCGGTTTCAAGCAGGTGCGCACAATCCTCCGCATGGACGGTAATTCCATGACCACGGGTGATAAAGCCGACAATATCGTCTCCGGGAAGCGGGTTACAACACTTGGCAAAGCGCACCAGAACATCATCAATCCCCTGGATACGAATCGCGCTACGTGATGGCTTTTTGCGGATTTTGTCAATGACCCGGCCCAAACCGGACAGTTTGGAGCGATGACTGCGCAGTTGGTCTGTCGGCACAATCCGTCCGACAATCTGCCCGGCGGACAACTTACCATAGCCAACGGCAGCGAGCAGTTCTGAGACCTCTTTAAAACCAAGATCTTTGGCAGCTTCCGCCATCACCGGTTCCCCCAGGGTCTTATTCAGACTCTTGCCGTATTTGCGCAGCTCTTTTTCCAGTAAACCGTGCGCCAGCTCAATGCTCTTCTCCCGCTCCTGGGTTTTCACCCAATGGCGAATACGATTGCGCGCCTTGGAGGTTTTGACCAGTTTCAACCAATCCTTGCTGGGATTCTGGTTCGGCGACGTCATCACTTCAACGACATCACCGTTATTCAGTTCCGTCTTGAGCGACACCATCTTACCGTTGACCTTGGCACCAACGCAGCGATGACCGATATCGCCATGAATAGCATAGGCAAAATCGATGGGACACGCCCCCTTGGGCAACTCGCGCACATGACCTTGCGGGGTAAAGACATACACCTCTTCGG
>PKUE01000080.1 GCA_002869685.1 Desulfuromonas sp. | reverse complement strand
CGTTTGAGCGGGGCCACGGAAGAAATAAAGTGCAGCTTCAATTGGTTATCAACGTTTTACGCCACAGGCGATGAGTTGCATGATTTGCCGACCTAAAGGGCGGCAAGCCGGATCTGCAAAGCATAACGGAAACAGACTCATTGTCGGTTGATCTGAGGGTCAGGAGATGTTCAGCTGGTTTTTGCATCCTTTTGAGCGGCCAGTCAAAAGGATGTCGGCTGCCGGGACGAATCCCGGCGACCTTGACTTTGATCTTGAGCTTCAGTGGTTCGTAATACGCAACGAATCGCTCTGGCTAACTTCATCCGTTCGCGAAGGTGGTACCCACGTGACGCGGGCTTCCACATCAGCACTGCCGCGCCAGAAACCGATCCAACTGATTAGCAAACGCCATACGATCCGCCGCACTAAACGCTGCCGGTCCACTGGTCTCAACACCAACCCCACGCAACTCATCCATCATGTTACGCATGGCCAACCGCTCCTGAATGGTCTCGACATCGTACAATTCCCCGCGCGGATTGATCGCATGGCCACCCTTTTTCAATACCGCAGCCGCCAGAGGAATGTCTGCCGTAATCACCAGATCCCCTTCAACCAGCCATGCGACAATCTGTTCATCGGCAACATCAAAACCGGCACCAACCAGGCGCGAGGAAATATGTGGACTGGCCGGTGTGCGTAACGGCTGATTCGCCACCAGTATCAGTTCAATCTGCCGCTTTTGCGCCACACGATAAAGAATTTCTTTAATCACCCGCGGACAGGCGTCGGCATCCACCCAGATAGTCATTGAGATTTCTCCCCTCCGCCTTACAATGGTCGGACATGGTAAGTGACAACAGGACAATATTTTCGCCCCCTGTATAACATGCTATAGTCGATACAGTTCATAAAAATTCGTTCACACTTATCGATTCCCCCAGGAGACGCTGTGACAGAAAAATTAGCAAAACACGCTGAGATCTTAAACGTCATCGACACCTTGGCCAGCCGTTACCTGCAGGGCAAAGTCAAAGCCCTGCGCCTGGCCATGATCGCCCTGCTGTCCGATGGCCATCTGTTGCTTGAGGATATCCCCGGCTTGGGCAAAACCACCCTGGCCCTGGCCTTGTCCCGCGCCTTAGGTCTGTCGTTCGGACGCATCCAATGCACCAGCGACCTGCTGCCCTCAGACATCACCGGGCTGTCGATCTTCGACCGCGAAAAAAACAGTTTCCGTTTTATCGAAGGACCGATTTTCAACCACATCCTGCTGGCGGATGAGATCAACCGCGCCATGCCCAAGACCCAGAGTGCCATGCTGGAAGCCATGGAGGAACGCAAAGTGACGGTTGAGGGGGTCAGTTATCCGCTACCCGAGCCATTCATGGTCATTGCCACCCAGAATCCGACCGAGCAGATCGGCACCTATCCGTTGCCGGAATCGCAGCTGGACCGGTTCCTCATCACCACTGGCATCGGCTATCCGCCTGCAGAGCTGGAAAAGCAGATCATCCGCAACGGCGGCATTCGCGAAAAGATGCTGGAGATTGAGCCGCTGCTCAGCCGTGAAGACATTCATCTGGCCAAAAAAGCGGTTCAGTCCATCCATCTGGACGACAAACTGGTCGACTATCTGCTGGCCATCGCCGAAGCCACCCGCAACCACCGCTACATCAGCGCCGGCATTTCGACCCGCGGTGCCATCAGCATGGCGACATCTGCGCGGGCGGCCGCCTATCTGGATGGCCGCGATTATGTGATTCCCGAAGATGTCAAACTGATCGCCGCACCAGTCGGCGCTCACCGGCTGATTCTGCGCAGTGAGCATCAATCCCTGAACAAACGCGAGGTGATGGTATCGATTCTCAACAACGTACCCGTTCCTATGGTCTGAAACTGACCAAAGCGGGAACGCTTTACATCATCATGACGCTGCTACTCGGCTTTGGCGCGGTCAATACAGGCAACAACCTGCTCTATCTGATGGTGTCGGCCCTGCTCGGCTTTATGTCAATATCGGGCATCCTTGGCCACTGGAATCTGAAAAAGCTACAGGTCACCCTGGAGCCCCCGGATGAAATCTACGATGGTCTGGAGACCCTGATGCGGGTGCGCCTGTTTAATGGACGCCGGCTGTTACCGGCCTTTTTGCTGGATATCTCGTTTGAGGATCAGACCAACAGCGGGCATCTGTCGGTGGTCAAGAAAGGGGAACAACCAAGTGTTGGTGTCCCGGTAATGTTCAGCGGTCGCGGCGCCCATGGTCAACACACCATCATCATCCGTTCAGCCTTTCCCATCAATTTCTTTGTGCGCCGCCGTATCATCGATCTTGAGCAGACGATCCTGGTGTTCCCTCGTCCGGTCGCCTGTCGCCATATGCACACCTCGAATGGCATTGAAAACGAGGGGGCTGTCGACAGTCAGGGCAAGGGTAATGACGGTGACATCACCCGCATTGGCAATTATCAGGGCACTGAACCGTTAAAAATGATCCACTGGAAGCTCACAGCGCGTCACGACAGCCTCAAGATCAAAGAATTGTCCGACCTCCAGCAACCACCAATTGAGATCAACCCGCTGGCGTTACCCGGCGCCGGATTGGAGCAGCAACTGCGTTGCGCCTCGTTTTTGATTAATGACCTGATGCGCCGTAACCAGCCTGTGGGATTGAAACTCAACAACCTTGTTCTGCCCGCCGCGCTGGGGCAGGGCCATAAAATACAGTTACTCAAGGAGCTGGCAACCTATGGTCAGGATTAAAGTCCCTCTCGACATCCTCACCTATCTGGTTGTGCTGCTCGGTCTGCTGCCGCTGTTCAGCTGGCTGGATGTTCCTGTTCAAATTGTGACGGCAGCAGCCTGTGTTGGCGG
>PKUE01000159.1 GCA_002869685.1 Desulfuromonas sp. | reverse complement strand
GGTAAGTCGACGCTGGTGATCGACACCCTGTATCGCAGTCTGGCCCAGCACCTCAACCGCAGCCGCGAGAAATCGGGCAAGCTCAAAGGGATCAGTGGTCTGGAACATCTCGACAAGGTGGTGGATATCGATCAGTCGCCCATTGGCCGCACCCCACGCTCCAATCCGGCCACCTATACTGGTGTGTTCAGTGACATTCGCGACCTGTTTGCTCAGCTCCCCGAGGCCAAGATTCGCGGCTACAAGCCTGGGAGGTTTTCGTTCAACGTCAAGGGCGGCCGCTGTGAAGCCTGTAACGGCGACGGTGTGTTGAAGATCGAAATGCACTTTTTGCCCGATGTCTACGTGCAGTGTGAGGTGTGTGGCGGGGCCCGCTATAACCGCGAAACTCTGCAGGTCCATTACAAGGGCAAAAGCATTGCCGATGTGCTTAACATGACCGTCAATCAGGCCAGCAAGTTTCTCGAAAACATTCCGCGTATCCATAACAAGCTGCAGACCATCCGCGATGTCGGTCTCGGTTACATCAAGCTGGGGCAAAGCGCCACCACCCTGTCGGGCGGCGAAGCCCAGCGCGTCAAGCTGGCCAAGGAGCTCGGCAAGCGGGCGACCGGGCGTACCATTTACATCCTCGACGAACCGACCACCGGTCTTCATTTCGATGATGTGCGCAAGCTGATGGAAGTGTTGCACCGCCTGGTGGACACTGGCAATACGGTGATTATTATCGAGCACAACCTTGATGTCATCAAGACCGCTGACCATATCATTGATCTCGGTCCCGAAGGGGGCAGCGGCGGTGGCCAGATCATTGCCAGCGGCACGCCGGAGCAGGTCGCACTCAGCAGCCATTCCCATACCGGCCGCTATTTACGTTCTTATTTGGACTTATAAAGAGGGAAAAAACGAAACGTCCGTGCAACCAGGGTGCTTTTCGTCTAGAATGGTTGGAATAATCATTCTAACGTTATCAGGAGGTTGCATGGTAAGGCGTTTGATTTATGTTGTCGCAGGTCTGTGTCTGACTCTGTTCACCGTCGTGTCACCGGTGGTGGCCGAAACTTCGCCGTCCTCGTTGTGGAGTCTCGGTGTTGCCAACGATAGTTTTTTTGATCAGGATCGTGGTTACACCAGTGGTTGGGATATTGCTTATACTCCCGCCTCTTCACCGCTGACCTTGCGGATCGGCCAGGATATATATACGCCTGACCGCGAAAATAGTGAGATGCCTCCTCCCGGTCAGCATCCCTATGGTGCCTGGCTTTATGCACGGGGTGACTACCGCTATCTGCTGTGCCCGGTGGTTCTGGCAACCACCAGTTTCAGTTTTGGTACCACCGGAGAACGCGCTTTGGGGGAAGAGTTTCAGGATCTGGCCCACCAGGTGCTGGGGTTTAACGACTACGAAGGTTGGGACAGTCAGGTTTCCGAGCGCTGGGGCTGGATTGTCGGCCTGGAGCTGACTTGGCAGCAACCCCTGCTACGGACAGCGTCTGGTTTTGGTCTGGATCTGGTGACGGTGATGGAAGGTCAGGGGGGAAATATTCTCGTTGATCTCAGCGCTGCCGCGGGAGTGCGTTTTGGTTATCAACTGCCAGAACTGACGGCAACACCGGAGCCGAATGCCCCGAAGACTGTCTATTTCACCGCATACGGGGAGCGAAAAATTGTCGATAAAAACGTCTTCCTCGAGGGGGTCAGTGGCAGCGATTACAGGGTCACACCGGAGCGGGGTGTCAATACGTTAAGTTGCGGTATCCATTGGCGCGAGGGCGTCTACCAGCTGGATCTGGATTTCTACTTTCCCGAACAGGAGTTCAAAGACCAGGAGTTGACGTATCGCTATGGTTTGTTGCGCTTGAGTTACTGGTATTAGCCCACGTTCGCATCTGATCAAAAAGGGCTCTTCATAGTGAAGAGCCCTTTTTTAGTTATAGCTGTTAGTGGAATGGATCATACGCAGCGGTGGGCGCTGCTGATTTTCAAGCCAGCGGCACATGGTGCGGAACACTTCAATCTCACTGATCTCAGCCAGGTTGCGCAAATCAATAACAATGTCGGTGCTGTCCATGCGCAGAAATTCCATATCCCACAATTCGCACGGGTGTAACTGGCCACTGCGATAGTCCTGCTTGCAGGGTGTGTAGAGATGGAGGTTTTGGCGGAAGTAGGTCATTTTAGCGACACACAGGTCGTAAAAAGAGAAAACCAGCTCGAGGATGTGACAGCGGCGAAAGGCGCGATGGGTAGCGTAGGGATGATCCGGGCGGTTGGCAAAACAGCGCACCCAGTAGATTTTGTTGTCGATCTGTTTGGGAATCAGCTTGAACTTTTTGATCAGCTGTTGTTTGTCCTCACTGAGTTCCCGAAGCAGTTGGTCACCGTCAATCATACGCAGATCCTTGGCTGAGAATAACGAAGAACGGGATCACGCTAAATCAGATAACCAAATATGTCAAATCTGTAATGCTAATCAAAAAAGTGGTAACTATCGAACAGGGCAATAAAAAAGCCGAGGCGTCAGTCTCGGCTCTATGGTGCTGTTCGTGGTGAGTGCAATCGTTACTCGTACTCATAAGGCCAGGCGAGGACGCCACCTTCCATATAGCAGACATTGGTGAAACCTGCCTGCTGCAGGATAATCTGCGCCTCGAAACCACGCAGACTCAGCTTGCAGAACGGGATGATCAATTGATCCTTAGGGATTTCGTCCAGGCGCTGGCGCAGGGCACCAAGGGGAACAAGAGTAGCGCCGGGAATGCGGATCTCTTCGTATTCGGCCGGAGAACGGACATCAAGAAGCATGACAGGCTCATTGCCGTTTAACCGCTCGTAAGCTTCACAGGCACTCATGCTGTCGGCCAGTCCATCCAGTTTATTGCGCATGGTATTTGCCGCCTGGTGCAGTGCATCCATGGCGTTGGCAAAGGGTGGCGCATAGCACAGATCGAATTGCGCCAGCTGATCAACGGTTGCGCCCATGGTCAGTGCGCTGACGACGATATCGATCCGTTTGTCAACGACACCGGGTCCGACAATCTGGGCGCCAAGCAGCTTGCGACTGCTGCGGTCGGCGATGAGTTTGATGATGATCGGCTTGTTGCCGGGATAAAGATGAGCAATGTCGGGTGATGTGGCGGTCAGGCTGACGGAATCGTAACCGTTAAGGCGCGCATCTTCGGCACTGAGGCCGGTGCGAGCGACATTAAGATCGAAAACTTTAACCACCAGACTGCCGAGGATGCCGGGAAAGCGGTCCGGATGTCCACATATGGCATTGGCCGCGACCCGACCATGTTTGTTGGCGGTGGACCCCAACGGCACATAGACCGGTTTGTGACTCATCAAATCGATGGATTCGACACAATCGCCCACGGCATAGATTGCCGGGTCGTTGGTTAACATCTGATCGTTGACGGCAATGGCTCCGGTCGCGCCCAGGGCAATTCCGGCATCAGCCGCCAAAGAGACAACCGGACGGACACCGATGGCCATGACCACCATGTCCGCCGGGTATTCGCCCTGATCGGTGACAACCTTCTCGACGGAGGTTTTTCCTTCAATGCGTTGAAGCGGTTCGGACAGGCGTAAATTGACGCCGTTTTTGCGCAATTCACGATGAACCAGCGCCGCGCTGCTGAAATCAAGGGCCGTGGCCATCACCTGATCTTTCATTTCCAGCAGGGTCACCTGAATGCCACGTTTGGTCAGGGCTTCTGCGACCTCGAGGCCAATCAGTCCGCCACCGACCACCACGGCATTTTTCGCCTGGTCAGCCAGCTGATCGAGTTGCTCCGCCTGTTCCATGGTTTTGAGCGGCAAGACCCCGTTGAGGTCGTGTCCGGGAACCGGTGGCAGGATCGGGGTGTTGCCGGTTGCCATAACCAGGATATCGTAATTGAGGACTTCAGTGGTGTCGTCGGCCAATGAGCGAATTGACACTGTTTTAGCCTGACGATCTATGGCAGTTGCTTCCGTGCGGGTCAAGGTGGTGAAGCCCTTGACGTTGGCAAAGAAGGTTTCGTCGCGTAATGCTCCTGCGGGTGTTTTGCGGACTTCCATCAGGTCGTCATAAAGCCCTTCAATATAATATGGCAGCGGGCAGGCACCGTAGGAGATATTTTCGCTTCGATCAATGACGGTAATGTCAGCATTGGCATCAAGACGGCGTAGGCGACACGCGGTTTTCATCCCCGCGGCGACACCACCAATGATAATGATTTTACGAGAATGCATGTCTAAAACTCCTTGTAAACGTCATCACATCAAAGCAGCCACCTTATACCGAATGGTCATTGTTTTCCACTGACAATCAGAAAAAAAAGCATTTTTTATTGGAATGTTATGGGAATGTAGGTTCGATTATCCCTGTGTATTTTTCATGTTTAAAAGGGCGACTGTTTCCTTGCGCTGTGATTTGTTATAGTTAGAGTGTTGCCTAGGGGGCTGTCGATGTCATATCTGACCGGCAACAGATAGGAGGCCACATGGAAAAATGTCCAGAATGTCATCAACCGCAAAAAGGAAAATACTGGTGTCGCCAGTGTAAACGGGTGTTTGTCTGTCCCAATCCGCAATGTGGTGCGGAGATTAAAACCGCCCGCGATAGCTGTCCGCAGTGTGGATTGTTGTTTGAAGATTATATTGTTCGGCGCAAGATGTATCGGCGTTGTCCGAAGTGCAAGAAGAAGCAGGGCCTGGCAGATAATCAGTGCCGTTTTTGTCACTACTGGTTTTCCTGCCCAACCTGCGGTCATCCGGTGACCTCAACCAGCATGTTAAGTTGTCCGCGCTGTGCAACGCGTTTGCGCTGAGCGGATGTGAGGAGATATGGACAGTTTTTCGCTGAGTCTGGTGATTCTCAACCTGTTGTCCCTTGCTGTCGCTGTTCATGCGTTGCTCAACAAGCGCGATCCGCGGGCGGCTCTGGCTTGGATCATCGTCTGTCTGACCCTGCCCGGTGTTGGTGTGACTTTGTACTGGTTGATGGGGATGAACCGGATTCGCACCCGGGCACGTCGCTGGCAGGATCGGGGAGAGGGGCTGTTCGTTGGCGAGGTGGAGAGCCCGTGTGAACACAGTGCCACGCTGCGCACTCCCTTTCATACCCAGAACTATCAGCTGCAACGCCATCTTGGTGATTCGGTCACGCGCCGTCCTCTGCTGAATGGCAATAGCGTCGTGCCGCTGTACAACGGCGAGCAGGCCTACCCGGCCATGCTCAAGGCCATTCGTCACGCCCAGCACAGCATTGCCCTGTCGAGCTATATTTTCGACACCCAGTTTTGCGGGCGCGAATTTGTTCAGGCCCTGATTGAAAAGGCTGAAGCAGGAGTAGAGGTCAGGGTGCTGGTGGACGGACTTGGCGAATGTTATTCCTGGCCACGGGTGCATACGTTGTTTGCTGGGACCGCGGTGCAGATTGTCCGCTTTTTGCCGCTGTCACTGCTTCGGCGCGGGATGCACCTCAATTTGCGTAATCATCGCAAACTGCTGATAACCGATGGGCAGATCGGTTTTGCCGGTGGCATGAAT
Organism: Desulfuromonas sp.; assembly: GCA_002869685.1. GTDB lineage: Bacteria > Desulfobacterota > Desulfuromonadia > Desulfuromonadales > Desulfuromonadaceae > Desulfuromonas. Next base: position 13,061 of record PKUE01000159.1, on the reverse strand, counting down.
ATTAGTCAGAGACATCTGGTGCAGAAGAAACGGGAAGATGCACGGCCCCGCCAGCGGGTGGCAGATATTCATTTTAAAATTGAAGGGCCGGTGGTCAGCCAGATGCTCGATGTCTTTCAGGAAGACTGGCAGTTTGCCGGGGGCGCGCCGTTCAATGTTCCCGATATTCCCCCTTGTCAGGAGGAATCCGACAGCTTGTGCCGGGGGATCAGTGCCGGACCCAATGAAGACTATGAAAAACTGGTGTGGATTGTTGTCGGTGCCCTCAACTGTGCCCGTAAACGGGTATCAATCATGACGCCCTACTTTATCCCCGATCGCTCGATGGTGACGGCCATGAACAGTGCCGCTTTGCGCGGGGTCAACGTCGAAATTGTCCTGCCGGTAAAAAACAATCTGCCCTATGTTCATTGGGCCAGCCGCGGGGCATTTTGGGAACTGCTCGAATACGGGGTAAAAATTTATTACCAGCCCCCACCCTTTGCCCACAGTAAACTGCTGCTGATGGATGATCACTACGCCTTGATTGGTTCAGCCAATATGGACCCGCGCAGCCAGCGGCTCAACTTTGAATTTAATCTCGAAGTTTACGACAAAAGCTTTAACGCCAAAATGCGCCACCATTTTGATACAACGGTAGAAAAATCACGCCAGATCAGTCTCGAGGAGATGGACCAACGCCCGGTGTGGCTGAAAATGCGCGATAATTTTTTCCGCTTGTTTACCCCCTTTCTTTAGGCGCTCAATCCTCTTTGATCAGAGAATTTTCCTGTCGCTGCAGGACTTTATCTCCGGTCGGCGATTCAATCACTTCCCGTAACGCATGAACCACGTTGCTGTCGTAACGGTCGGTCATCGATTCAAGTTCGTGTAGTGCTTCATTGACACTCTTGCCGGAGCGGTAGGAGCGGGGTTCCACCATGGCACAGAAGCTGTTTGCCACACATAGAACCTTTGCGGTGAGGAGGATGGCGTCCCCCTGCAGCCCTTTGGGGTAGCCGCTGCCATCCAGAAGCTCATTCATCTGGAAGATCGTTTCCGGAACGGGTAGTTCAAACGGAATCGGACGCAGGATTCGGCCGGCGTGCTCGACATGTTGTTCCACCTGATGACGTTCCTCCTCGGTGAGGGGGCGCTGGGCCGCAATTAACTCTTTGTCGATAAACATCTTGCCGATCTGTGACAGATTGGCGGCCATCTCCACCGTGGCAACCTGTTGCTCATCGCCACCCAGGCGTTTCATCAACTCGATACTGAATTGACGCAAACGACGACTGTGACCAGCCAGGTAGGTGTCGTTAAGCTCAATTGCGCTGACCAACGCCTCAACTGTACGCCGGATGGCCCGTTCGTGGCGCTTCTGTCCTTCGATCAGATCGGTGATGTCGCTCATAACCGTAATGATTCCTGACAGCTGTCCTTGATTTTCAAATAGGGGAACCTTGGAAATCAGCAGATGGGTTGGATGGGATTGCAGGTAGAGGGTTTCCTGAACATTGACCGGCTGGGCGGTTGCAATCACCTGCTGATCCAGTTGTTCGAGCCGTTTGGAGGTGTCAAAACCGAACACGGCACAGTCGTCATTGTTGAGAATATCGTCCATGTCGCGGCCCAAAGCTTTGACCATGGCCGGGTTGACATAGCGGTAAAGACCGCGGATATCTTTGAGGCTGATGAAATCGTGAATATTGTCGTTAATGCTGTTCAGCAGTTGCCGCTGGTTGTCGATCTGCTCGGCAAGGGATTTGAAATGGCGGGCCGTTTCACGGTTCTTCAGGCCGATCTGTTGAAACCACAGGGCCCCGAATCCCAGCGAAAAGATGCTCATCAACAGCGCAGAGATGCTCCAGGCCGTCCGGGCATGGCGACTGAGTGAGCGCCGCGCCGAGGAGTATTCCACCTCTTCGACAATCCACCAGGGCAGGCGCTTTAATGGCGTGGCAATGGAATAGACCTTCTGCGAGCCTTGAATGGCGGAACGCACACCAAAAGGAAGCGTGGTGTCGTCGAAGGTTGTGGTCTCCAGCGGCGCGATCTGGTCCGGCATCCATGGTGTAACCAAAGCAAAGCCCTGAGTTGTTTTCTGAACTAGGTGAACACGTTCACCCTGCTCCATTTCCGCTGTAGCGGACAGCAGCTGGTTGATTTTTTCAGTGACTACTTTGGTCAAAATAACAACTGCAACCACCGACTGAGGTTGATCGGAGCTTTCCAGCGAAAACAGGGGCAGAGCCATATCGATCACCAGCCCGGAGGTCGTGGACTGCAATGCCGAGAACTGTGGCGTTCCCGAAAGAAGAACCTGTTGAGCCAACGCTCTCTGCTGGTCGGAGAGATAACTGATGCCATCGTCGGTCGTCAGATACGCCTGACCGTTGGGGTGAACCAGTCGACCGGAAAGAAAACCAGCATAGTGGCTGAATTCAACAAAGATATTGCGTAATTCCGGCAATTGAGCGGCCAGAGAGCTGTCGCCGTTAGCAGCCCCACCCTTTTCCGGGCTGATCAGGTAGGAGATATCTTCCTCGATCAGATCAACTTCCGTGGCATACAATCGGAACAGGTCGGAATTAACAATCCGATCTCCCTGCCGGACTAGACCATCAAGCCAGGTGGCAATAATCTGCTGGTGGCTGGACGCCATCAGACTTAACCGTTGCTCGAGTGAGTGCTCCAACTCCTGTTCTTTATCACGAATACTCCAGGAGGAACCAATTATTGTACCGATGGCAATCGTCACAATGACGATGATTGCCAGTAACAGCGTCCGGCGACGGGTCATCCACTGCCTGGTATCCGGAGGTGGGCTGAAAAGAGGCGTTGAGACCATGGTCATTCTCCTGTAGTAGTTGGCGTCGCAAGCCCAGTGGTCGCAGGCTTGATATGAATCCACCGTGTATGCTCATTAACGGAATACTGGGGGACATAATGCTGGTAACGGTGGTGTGAAAACACCGGGTCAGACATGTTGTCCAGAACCAGAATGTCATCCTGTATATAAACGGCCAGCACCGCATGGGTGATGGAACGTATGGTGTCTTTGACGATAACGATGCGCATGTGGTCGCCATCAAAGCCCATGTAGCGCAACGCGTAGTATTTACAGATGGCGTAATCCTCGCAATCTCCGGACTGGCGCAGAAATTCCAGCGGCGTAGCCCAGTAATCGTTGCGTTGCCAGACATCGCTGTCGAGACGGTACGGCCAGCGATTGAAAAAGCGGTTCACCGCGATCAGTTGTTGTTTGACCGGGGCATCGTGTTCAGCTTCAAGCAGTTGTCGCCATTGTGCGGCGGCGCGAATTCCGGTGTCATTTTGTGGCGAGCTGAATTGATCCATCTGTTCACTGCCCACAGCCGTCACCCGCTGCCAGTTTTTCAAGGCCTTAAGGCTGCCGCGAAATTCGTAGGTGCCAAATATCCCCGTCGGCGGCGGTCGGTCTTTTTGGACTGCTGAAGCCTGCACCGATGAGCAGCCAACCGTGATCAACAGCAGACCCAGCAAGGCTAGATAACGTATATTTTTCAATTCATCCAACGGTTTAACGCTCCCGTAAGGCGTTCTGTTTCGCTTTCAAAATAGGTTTGAGCAGATAACTCAGCACCGACTTTTTGCCCGTGAGGATATCCACACTGGCTGTCATACCCGGGATGATTGGCAGTTTGGTTCCCTTGTAGGTTAATGACTTGTCCTTGGTGCGCAATTTCACCATGTAGAAGCTTTCCTTCTTGTCATTGACAATGGTGTCCGCGCTGATCTGCTCAACATAGCCGTCCAGACCGCCATAGATGGCGAAATCGTAAGCGGTCAATTTGATCTTAGCCGGTTGCCCCGGATAGAGAAAGGCAATATCCGCCGGACGGATCTGTGCCTCGATCAGCAGAGCGTCGTCAAGGGGAACCACTTCAAGAATTGGCTCTCCGGGGCGGATAACACCACCAACGGTGTTGACAATCAGTTGCTTGATCGTGCCGCGAACCGGGGAGCGGACATCGGTACGGGTGACCCGATCTTCACCTGCGGCCATCGCTTCACGCAGGGAGATCAGTTCCATGCGCCGTTTGCTCATCTCATTGAGAACCACACTGCGAAATTCGGCCCGGCGCTGGGCAATCCGGCGCTGTGCTTCTCTGGCGGCCTCGCGAATGCGCGGAATGGTCAGATTGATGATATTGAGATCGCCCGACATATTGTTGACGTCCCGTTTCAGGGTCAGATAGTCGACTCGGGGATAGAGCTCCTGTTCCACCAATGGGGTGGCGATGTCGAGCTGCTCTTTTGCCAGAGCCAGCCCCTGCTCCAGTTTGTCTTTACGGCTGATCAGCTCGCGTGTTTCCTGCTGTTTCTGCTGGTATTGCGATTCGAGCACGTTAATTTCCAGATTGAGCTGATTTTTGCGGGCTTGGAAAATATTGCGCTGATCGGCCACCAGCTCGGGATGTTTCTCTTCCATCTCGGCGGGGAATTTCAGCGGGCTGTCTTCGGCCTCGGCAGTCAGTCGGGCGATGGCGGCTTCGTGTTCCAGAGCGGTGTTGGCCGCATCACGGTATTGGCTGGCAGCCATGGTGTTGCGAATCCTTACCAGCACATCCCCTTTTTCAATGATCTGGTTTTCATCAACGAGAATCTCTTCGAGAATGCCCCCTTCGAGATGCTGGATGATCTGAACCCGCTGGGATGGAATAACCTGTCCCTGACCGCGGGTCACTTCATCCAGCACGGTAAAGTAGGCCCAGAGGATAAAAGTGGTGACCAGAATGAGAATCATCAGCGATACGAGGTAGGCAAAGCGATGTCCGGTGCGGTACGTGGCGGCATCCACTTCACCGAGAAAGTCGAGAGATTCGTTCAACTGCTGTTGTTCATGTCTGTTTTCTGTATTTCTCTTAAAGAGGCTCATAGCCGCTCCTGGCTTGGTTTCGCATGGATTTGCTGTTTCTTCAGGGCTTCAAGCACATGGCGTTTCGGGCCATCAGCCACAATACGTCCACCGTCCATAACAATCAGACGGTCCACCATGGTCAGCAAGCCAAAACGGTGGGTGAACAACAGCAGAGTTTTGCCGGTAAGTTCGGGCTTGAGACGCTGGCAGAAGCGTTGTTCGGAACCGTTATCCATGGCACTGGTTGGCTCGTCAAAAATCAGGATGTCAGGATTTGTCAGCAATGCTCTGGCAATGGTGATCGCCTGCCGCTGACCACCGGATAGAGCGCTGCCACGTTCACCGACCGGGCAGTCGAACCCGGCAGGGTGCTGGTGAACAAAATCGCCGACGCCAGCAATGGTTGCGGCGTGGAGGATAGCCTGATTATCCACATCAGGAACGCCGAAGGTGATGTTGTCACGGATGCTGCCGTAGAACAGGTAACTGTCCTGAGCGACATAGCCGATGCGGCTGCGCAGATCTGCCACATGCAACTGGCGAATATCGATACCGCCGACACTGACCTGGCCCTGTTCCGGGGTGTACAAACCGAGAGCCAGCCGCCCCAGGGTGCTTTTGCCGCAGCCGGTGCGACCAATAATGCCGACCCGTTCGCCCGGGCGAATCTTCAAAGTTAGGTCGCGTAAAGCCAGAGTCTGCGCCTGAGGATAAGTAAAGCGCAGATCTTCGAAACTTAACGCATTAGTCAGATGGGGCTGGTGCATGTACTGCTGATCATCCGGCGATTCGTTGGGGATTTTCATCAGCAGGTCGAGAGCTCCCAGCGCGGTCTTGGCCTGTTGCAGTCGGGTCAGCATGGCTGCAACCGTGGCCAGAGGAGAGAGCGCCCGCCCGACCAGAATATTACAGGCGATCAGGCCACCCAGAGTCATCCGTCCCTCTGAGATCAGGTAAACCCCGCCAATAATGATTGCGACACTGACCAGTTGGGTCGCATACATGGAAAACGACAGTGAGAAGTTCGCCAATGTTTTTACCCGGCTGCTGGTGCGGGCGTTGGCCCCGACGACCTTTTCCCAGCGCTGCTGGATCTGGCCACGTGCCAGCGAAGTTTTGATCGTCTCCAGTCCGAAAATGGATTCCACCAGCAAAGCACTCTTTTGCGAAGACTCGCGGTAGCCCTGTTGGATCATCTGGCGAAATGGCACCTGGATCAGCAGTCCCACCAGCATGACAATGGGCACCGCTACTGTGGGCGCCCAGGCCAATGGGCCGCCGATGTAACCGATCAGGGCAATAAAGATGGCGATAAAAGGGATGTCCACCAACCCGAGCAGCGTCGTCGAGCTGAAGAATTCGCGCAGCGCCTCAAATTCGCGCAGGTTGTTGGCCAAGGTGCCGGTGGAATCCGGTTTGTGGTCGAGACGGATCGAAGTGAGTTGCTGCATCAGGCGACTGGCAATGAGGACATCGGCGTTTTTGCCGGCAATATCGACAAAATAGCCACGCAAATTGCGCAGGATAAAATCGAAACTATAGGCGATAAGAACGCCCAGCGCCAGAACCCACAGCGTATCGAGCGCATTGTTGGGCACCACCCGGTCATACACATTCATGACAAACAGCGGTCCGGCAATGCCGAGAAGATGGATCACTGCGGTGGCCAGCAGGACATGTTTATAGATAGGCCAAAAGCGCAGAATCGTTCCCCAGAACCATTGGCGGGTGGAGACGGATTCCCTGTCGCCGACACGCTGGTCGAGTTTTGTGCGTAGATGGGCAAAAAGACAGTAGCCTGAATATTCCAGCTCAAGCTCCTGCAGTGGCACACGGCGTCGTTGGCTGTCCAATTCTGCCGGAATGATGGTCGCTTCTGTCTCCGTGCGCTCGACAAGGACGCAACTGTTGTTATTTTTGAGTAGCAACAGACAGGGCAGCGATACCCGGGGCAATTTTCTGAGCTCGGGGCGGTAAAAACTCCGGGCGGTGACACCCTGCTGTTCAACGGCGCGCAGGCAGGCGGCAATAGAAGGCGCCCGCCGATCTGTCGGCAGGGCCGAGGTCAGTACTTCCAGCGTAATGGGTTGCCCGAGGAGACCGGACAGCGAGCACAGGCTCAACAAAATGGGGGCAGTGGTATCGACTGTCGTTGATCCCATGTTGGGTACTTTAGATTCTGCCGGGCCGGATCCGGTCAATATTGTTTGCTTTTCAGGCATGTCTTTTATCCACAACGAGCAGTTGCTCATAAGAGGCAATTAAAAATAGTATTCATAAAACTTGGCAGGTCACTTAAACCTGTTAACTTTAAGTGTAAAAGGTCATAGGGGAAAATACAAACAAAGTTCAAGTTTTTCATTATTTTACAGGGAGGGTGAGATGTTGGGTATAAAGAAGAGTTTACTAAATCTTACGGCAGTGTTTATTGGATTATTGTTACTTTCAGTGTCGGTCTCTGCGGCAGCAACAACTCTGCAGGATAGTGCCAGCATGGCTTTGAAGACCAATCCGCAACTTCAGGTGTTGCAACATAATCAACGGGCGATCAGTTATCAGGTGAACCAGGTTCGTTCCGGATTCTATCCCCACCTTGATTTGACCCTCGGCTATGGAACCGAGGCTCATGATGATGAAGTCACCCGGGCGCGTGGTGATGACCGGACATTCCAGGACCGGGGTGAAGCCGCGCTGCAACTGACTCAACTGCTCTATGACGGTGGTGAAACGTCACGAATGGTTGCCGCAGAAAAAGAAAAGCTGGCCTCAGCTGAAAAGCGGGTGCTGGATAACGCTGAAGCGATCGCTTTAGATGCTGTCATTGCACATATGCAGGTGTATCGGCAGCAGGAACTGGTAACGTTGGCGCAGAAGAATGTCCAGGATCATCAAGATATTATCGGCATGCTTGAAGAGCTTCAGGAAGGTGGTGCGGGAAGTATCGCTGATGTTGTTCAGGCTCAGGGTCGTCTGGCACGTTCCCGGGCATCACTGGCTGAAGCCAAAAGTAATCTGAGTCAGGCCGAAGCCAATTATTTGCGCGTTGTCGGTCAGCCCCTTGATGAAGCCACATTTACCATGTTAATCGATACAATCGCTCCAGCGACACTGGAAGAAGCGCTGGCGTTGACCGAATGTGGCAATCCGAAAGTACTGGCCTTGAAGGCCAATATGAAAGAAGCCAACCAGCGCGTTGCCGTGGTCGGCTCAAAATTCTATCCAAAAACCCATCTGGAACTGCGCAGCAGTTATGAAGAAGAGGTTGAGAGCTCTCAAACATACGAGCGCAATCATCAGGCCATGGTCCGCTTGCGCTGGAACTTGCTCAATGGTGGCGCTGACTACTATGAGCGTAAAGCTGCAGCGTCTCGTTTTGCTCAGTCCTCTTCGGCACATAACAACCAGTTGATTGAAGTTCTTGAGGAGACGCGAAATACCTGGGCCGAATATATTGCTGCTCAGGAAAGCAAGATTGCTTATACCGATGCCGTCAACTACAACAACAAAACGCTGGAGAGCTATCTGAAGCAATTCCGTGTATCGCAACGAACCTTGCTGGATGTCCTTGATGCACGTAATGAATTGTATCAATCCTCCGGCCAACTGGTGACCAGTCGCGTGAATGAAGTGATCGCATCGTACCGGTTACGTGCTCTGGCTGGTCAATTGAATAAAACACTTCAAGTTGATCCGGGTCTGTATGAGGTCGCCATGAATTAGCAATGGCAGAGTAATCTTGAATAGTTAGCCTCCTTGGCGCAAGCTAATTAGCGACAAGGAGGTTTTTTTTGTGTAAAAGCAACGATAAGTGCGCGCCAGATGGTGTTTTTTTTAAACGGTGCTATACTTAATGACACAAGAGAGAATGGCATTAGAATGACTGATTACTAACGAAATCATAAAAGAAGGTTCAGGAGGATGTCATGGCTGACGAGAAAAGATTGAACACCACGCAAGAAGAGACCAATCCGCAAGCAGCGGAACAACCTTCTGCTGTTCAAGCCAACCCGGAACCTGTACAGCCAGAAGCAGCGATTGCCCTTCCTGAACCGGGAATGGCCGAAATCGTCGCTGTGCAACCTGGCGAGCAGTTGCCCGTTGCCTTTGACTTGAACGATGTCCAGATGAGTGTTGTCGGTGGAGACCTGCAAATGGAATTTGCCAACGGAGGCATTTTGCTTCTGGAGGGCTTTGCTGCCGCCGCAGCGGGTGAGAATCCGCCATTCTTGATTTTGGCTGATGGGACTATGCTTCCAGGAGACGCCATCGTCTTTGCTTCGGCAGATACAGAGCTGGCTCCGGCCGCCGGCCCGGCACTGGGCAGTGGGGGTGTCGGTGAATTCCGGACGGACTTTGGTCAGGTCATTGAAGGGGTAGACCGCCTTGGCGTTCAAGATCCCGTGACCCTGGATGGCGGGCAGCAGACGGCATTGGAAGACAGCAGTGCGCTGCTGGAAGAGAATGGTCCGCCAGATGCTGTCGATGATTTCGGCACCACCGATGAAGACAGTTCCGTCGTCATACAGGTACTGCCCAACGACAGCGATCCCGATGGCGATCCATTGAGTATTGTCAGTTTTACTCAACCCGAGATGGGGGTTGTCACGCAAAATCCCGATGGCAGTTTTACCTTTGACACCAACGGGCAGTTTGATGCCCTGGCAAGCGGTGAAACGGACACACAGACCTTCACCTATACCATTACCGATGGCCAAGGGGGCAGTGATACCGCCACCGTAACCGTAACGATTATCGGCACCAACGACAGTCCGGTGGCCATTGCCGACAACAACGTCATTACCGAACTGGCTGACGACATCGTCACCGACAACGCCGTGACCGGCAACGTCTTAACCGGTGCCAGCAGCGGCGGGACCGACAGCGTTGACGACAACGATCCGTCCGGCGACAGCCTGTTTGCCGACTTCTTCGTCGCCAGCGTCGATGGCACCACCGTTGGTGACGGCGCCAGCGGCATTACCATCGTCGGCGACTACGGCACGTTGACCATCAACGGCGACGGCAGTTACAGCTACGAGCTCGACGATGCCAACGCCACCGTTCAGGCCCTCAACACGGACAGCGATCCGCTCAGTGACGTGTTCAGCTACACCATGGACGACGGCGACGGCGGCACCGACAGCGCCAACTTGACCATCACCATCAACGGTGCGGATGACAGTGCCACGCTGACGGCAACCAATGTAACGGTTTCTGAAGAGGGTCTGCTCTTCGGTAATCCGGATAGTTTGCCTGATGATTATGTGCTGCTGCCTGACGATGATCCGTTGAATAATCCGAATGACAATACGGATTTGACGATCAATACGGGCACATTTACGCTGACCGATGTTGATACGCAGTACACCACGGCGAATATTGCGCTGACGACTAGTGCGACGTTCAAGACTGCCGATGGGGTGGATATCACTCTGGCCTGGGACGATGTCGAGAATGCTTTAATCGGCACGCGGGATGATAACGGCGATGAAGTGATCCGTATCAGTGTCGATAGTGTGACCAACCTGGCAAATGATTATGAAGTGGCTTATACCGTGACGTTGAGTGAAGCGGTTGAGCATGCCTTTGTTGGAGACGGCAGCGGAGTGCTGTACGACGAAAGTGCACTGGCCGAACAGGATGAAGATGAACTCTCCTTCTTCATTGATGTGACCGCAGGCGATACGACTTTCACCAATGCATTCTCCGTGACGATTGAGGATGACAGTCCGCTTGACATTATGCCTGTTGCCGCCGAGTTGCCGAATCTGGCCCTCGGAACGTTTACCGGCTATCTGGATATTGACGGGCAGATTGAAGACAATGTCGGCGCAGATCAGCCAGGCGGTGTCCGGTTTGCCGCATCGCTGGAAAGCCTCGCCGATACCGGGCTTACTTCGGGTGGCTTGGCAATTTCCTACGATGTCTCTGACGATGGCCAGACGTTGACGGGTTATACCGCTGCAGGAACGATCTTCACCATTTCGCTCGACGTTGATCAAAATGGTGTTGATCAGTACACCATCAACATGCTCGGTACCGTGGATGGTGGGTCTACCACGATTGATTTCAATTCCGGCGGCTACGACTTTGTCGGTGGTAACGGCGCCTGGGCAGGCTTCTCAACCGAGGCGGATGATAACAGCCTGGATCTGTTGCTGACACCGATCGGTGCCGGTACAGTCAACACCAACGCCAATGAAGGTGGTGTCGGTGGTGGTAACTCGGTCGGTCCGGGTGAAGCCATGCGCGCGGACTTCGTTGTTGACCTGACGGGTGATCCGAAAGGGACACCTTATACGGATCCGGCCAATCAAGACCATGCTTTTGAAAGCCATTATGATGTCAATGGCGCTTCGGCACTGTTTACCCATACGGGTGGCAGTACCATTCTGATGAAGGCCTATGACGACGCCGATGGTAACGATGTTGGCGATGGCGTTCAGGATGACATCACGGCGATTGGCATCAGCTATGGTGGCGAGGAAGTTTTTGTTTCCGCCGCTCTTGGAGCAAATCAGACCGTAACTATTGATGGCAACGATTTTGATGTGACATTCTCCGGCAATGATGTCACTGTCGATGGTGTTTTCGACGGTGTCGCCCTCTCCGCCTTTACGGCCGATGGGTACAACAGCATCGAGTTCTGGCATGCCGGCGGTGAGGCTTTCAAGATTGGTGACTTCGGTACGACAGTGACCGAGCCTGGGCAGCCGGTCGAGTTCTCCGTTGGGGTTGATGTTTTTGACGCCGATGGTGACCTGGCTTCCGGGACGATCGATGTGTTGCTGACTCCTGATAACTATGTGGCTCCAGCCGAAAGTCTCCAGGCGCTGATGGTTGAAGATCCGAATGTTTATGAATTCAGTGCCAATGGTGGCGAAGGTGATCTGGTTATCGATGGCTTCAATGTCAATCAGGATGTGATCCGGCTGACGGATGTTCTTGATCTGGATACCGATGGTACGCTGGACAGCGGCGATGTCTCCGTTGGCGTTGTTGCCGATGGGACCAATCTGGTGCTGACCATCAGTGGACAGGATGGAGCAGAAACCAATGTCACTCTGACCGATGTGGGTTCCTATCAAGGTGTTGACAGTTTGGATAGTCTGGCTCAGGCGGGCTTCCAGGTTGAGTACACCGGCTGATACAGCCCCGTTGTTGCTTAACAAAAAAGCCCCGCATCTGCGGGGCTTTTTTTATTCTTATTGATCTTGGTCTGTCGGCTTTTTGTTGTTCTTCCGAACCGGAAGGTCACACTGTTGTGGGCCTCAGCCCATCCCTATTTTTGGAAAAACCCACCGGTTGAGGACAAACCAGATCGCCACAATCCCGAGCAGGGACCAGATAGAATCCATTAGGAGCTCCTATTTATCTCGGTTGAGTAATAGTCAGAACCTCTAAAATAACAGGACAGGACATTTAACGCCATGTAAAACGTGATTGGAAACGGAACCGAACAGTACGTCACGAATCTCTCCACTGGAGTGGCGTCCGATGACGACCATCGAGTAGTGTTCTTCGTTGGCAATAGTGCAGATGGTGTCACGCGGAGACCCGGTTTCCAGACGCGGTGTAACATCCAATCCCGCCTTCTGCAGTACGGTCGTCTGTTCGGTGAGAAATTTTTCGCCGGATTTCATGGCATACTGGCGGATCATGTCGATCTGAAAGTCCGGAATCATGCGGTATTCCATCTTGTCGAGATTGACCACATGCAACAAGGTGATCGGGACATTGAACTGATCTTTGTGGTCGATCAATGCCTGAATTGTCGCTTTGCTGGTGTTGCCATCACAGATGGGGGCAAGAACTTTGATAGCCATAGAGAACCTCCAGGAAAGGCTTTTCTTTCATATGTTCAAGGGCGTTATTGACCATAGCCAAAAATAAGGCGTGGCAACAGCAGAACCGGGTCAGACCAGAATGTCAGTAACAGCAGGATGGCGATCTGAATCAACAGGAATGGTAACACCGCCCTGGCGACATACAACATGCTGCGGTTGGCGACGGCGCCGGAAATGAACAGGCTGACACCCAGAGGCGGAGTGCAGTAGCCGATGCCCAGATTCAGGGTCATGATCAAGCCGAAATGCAGGGTATCGATACCAAACTGGTTGAGCAGGGGCAGAAAAATCGGTGTCAAAATGATTGTTGCCGAAATGATATCCATGAACAT
>PKUE01000176.1 GCA_002869685.1 Desulfuromonas sp. | reverse complement strand
AGAAAAAGGACGTCGCCGAACCATTGACGAGGCGCAGCCGTTGTTGATGTCCTGCGGCTTCCGGGATCAACGTCTCCGGACGGCCATTGGCCAGAAAACGGTCATAGGCGACATCGGCAATATCCATGGACGGCATGCGTTGAAGTTCGCGGCTAAAAAAATCACTCAGCCGCCCGGCATGCACAGCACCGATCAGGCTCTGCGCTTTGCCTTTGGCGACGCTGTACCACTCACTGCCACGCTTCAGCGTTCGCAGCACCGCGTGAGGATCTTCATGGGTCCAGTCGGAAAACAAGATGACCGACTCATGCGGTTCCGTCTGATGCTGGCGGGGATGGATGACAATGGCTCCATAGACACCGCGCTGTTCCTGCAGTGCGCTGTGAGAATGATACCAATACGTCCCCTGCTGACGGATCTCAAACTCGTAGGTAAATGTCGTTCCCGGTGCAATGGCCGGAAAACTGATATTCGGCACGCCATCCATTCCCGGGGGCAACAAAATGCCGTGCCAGTGAATCGAGGTCGGCACAGACATCTTATTATGAACCTGAATCCGCGCATGATCCCCTTCACGAAACGTGAGCACCGGACCGGGAATCCCTCCGTTGACGGTCATTGCGTCAGCGGGAACACCGTCGATCGTCATGATCTGACGCGAGATGGTTAGTGAGTACTCTCTTGTTGTGGCTTGAGCCATCACTGCCAACGAACTCAGCAGCACCATGCCCACCACCAGACTCATCACATAGCGCATTCAATACTCCCCACGGGTTTAAAAAACAGGCTATCTACTCCACCCTATCAGTTTTAGACGCTTTGACAACCATCTCAAAAACTGACAACTACAGCGCAAATTTTTTATACAAAGATCGGGTGACTGGATGCTGGACGGCTGTCAGCATTTTTGATAGTATCCCGGCAAGTTATCGGGAAACATTGAGCGCGTTGTCTCAACTCATTTAACGACCTGGTGACCGGAGTGCTTGACGCGGTTCCGGCCGGCGGCAATCAGATTCAGGGGGAAGCGTGGAAGAGCTACTCAACGGCAAAGAACAAGCAATTCTTCTCGACATTGCCCGCACTGCAATTCTCAGCCATGTTCGGGATTGTGAAGTGTGTGTTATGCCGCGCGAGGAACGACGATTAAACATCAAGCGTGGTTGCTTTGTCACCATTAAGCAACAGGGAAAACTGCGGGGCTGCATCGGCAACTTTCAGTCTGAACGCCCCCTGTTCAAAGAAGTTTCGCAAATGGCCGTCGCCTCGGCCAGCAATGACCCGCGCTTCTACCCGCTACAGGAAGAAGACCTCGAAACCATCTCGTTGCAAATCTCGGTTCTCTCCCCGCTCGTCAAAATCACCTCGCCAGAAGAAATCCTTGTCGGCAAGCATGGTATCTATCTTGAGAAAAGTCATTATCGCGGGGTTCTCCTGCCTCAGGTCGCGGTAGAACATCACTGGGACCGTGACACTTTTCTCACCCAAACCTGCCTGAAAGCGGGCTTGCCGCCCAACGCCTGGCAGGAAGCGGATTCCGATATCTATATTTTCAGTGCCCAGGTTTTCGGTGAAGATGAATAACCGACCCACTCCTGGTTTTCTATAAAAACATAAGGTTACACGAATAAACAAAGGGAGGATCACGAAGATCCTCCCTTTGTTGTATTCAGAAAAAGTAGTGCCACAGCCAATCGAGTCGTCCCCGTTTGACATAGTAAATACCACTGAACTTCATCACCTGGCGAATCTGTTCGCGACGCTGGCTCTGATAACAATGCACCGGACAATCTTTACAGGCCGGCTTGGGGTTCAGTGGGCAATGATGAAGTCGTTTCAGTGCATAATCCAGCAGCGCGGCGCACTCTTCGCAATAGTCTCGCTGCCACTGCCGGCATTGTACCGGGCGACCATGTTTTAAATGGTTCTGGCGACAGTAGATAGCAATGAAGGCCCGCAGGACCTTTTCATCTTTCGCCAAGCGCTTAGACTGCTTCATCAATGCCTCGAAAATACCCGGTATTACCGGAGACTTAGACGTTAATTCCCGCCGCACGGATAGCCGCGGGGTCGTGAGCGTGACAGGGGGTTACTGCATACACCATCCCGCACTCGGGGCATTGGCTCTCAAAGGTTTTCATCTCAAACGCATGCTGGCACTGCTCACAATCGAGCGTGACCGGTACGGGCATCTCCTGAGGGCTGAACCCCATGGAACGCACTTTATTGAGAACATCCAGACCATTTGCAAAATTTCCAGCACATCCATCATGCATGATTTCATCTCCTTAACGTGACATCGGCATCAGCCGACAGGGTGGTTACAGATTGTAAAGTTAAAGGACCTCAAGGGTGTCACCCTGACGAATCCTGTGGCGCAGCGCCATTAATTGCTGATCCAGCTGTTCGAGTTGCTTGAGATTGGCCCGTTCCTGCTCACTGGTGCCGATAATTTTAGCCACGCCCCCATGCCGGATCACCAGGCGCCGCTGCCCCATCAGAGCCAGAATCGGATCGTGGGTCGCCATCAGGACAATCTTCTCCTCACGCACCAGCAACGCCAGAGCTTTCTTGCGATCAATCCCGGCATTTTCGATCTCGTCGATCAGCACAATGGGCGACTGACTGAGAATCGCCGTGTCGGCAATCATCAGTGCCCGAGACTGGCCACCACTGAGCGAGGTGATCGGCGTGTCGCCGTCAAAAGGTTCCCCGGCCAGTTCATTGGCCTGGGCAATAATCTTCTCCACCTTGGTTGCACTGTCGGGAACAAAACGGCTCTCAGCATGGATGCGGATAAACTCTTCAACGCTCAGGTCCATGACAAAGTTCATGTTCTGCGACAACTGGGCAACCAGTTTATGCTCGGTGGAAAAGCGCCACGTAGGGTCTGGAACAGCTCCGTTGATCAAGATC
Source organism: Desulfuromonas sp. (assembly GCA_002869685.1). Classification (GTDB taxonomy): domain Bacteria; phylum Desulfobacterota; class Desulfuromonadia; order Desulfuromonadales; family Desulfuromonadaceae; genus Desulfuromonas. Next base: position 62 of record PKUE01000176.1, on the reverse strand, counting down.
TGGCGCCCGGTCGGTGTGTCGCCCTGCGCCACCCATTCGATATCAGCCAGCAGGCGACTTTT
>PKUE01000021.1 GCA_002869685.1 Desulfuromonas sp. | reverse complement strand
TTATCAACGAGAGCATTAACAGACCCTTCCGTCCACCCACCGTCCTCAGGAATACCCGCCGCTTTTCCTGTCAGAATCTCGATCCCCTCATCAATGGTCGACACTGCCCAGACATGAAACTGGCCCTGTTGACATGCGGAAATCACGTCATCCTTAAGCATCAAATTCTTGACATTGGCCTGCGGGATCATCACTCCCTGTGTGCCTGTCAGCCCGGACAATTGACACAGCGCGAAAAAACCTTCGATTTTTTCATTAACCCCGCCGATCGCCTGGACCTGCCCATGTTGGTTTACCGACCCGGTTACGGCAACATCCTGCCTGATCGGCACACCGGACAGGGAAGACAACAGCGCATAGAGTTCCGTCGACGAGGCACTGTCACCATCGATACCACCATACGTCTGCTCAAAACACAGCGAGGCGCAAAACGTCAAAGGCTTATTACCGCCGAAGCGCTGGGCAAAGAAGCCGGACAAGATCATCACACCCTTGTCATGCACCGCACCCGACTGCTTGACCTCCCGCTCGATGGCCACGACACCGCGGCGACCGATACTGGTCACCGCCGTGATCCGTGTCGGCAGACCAAACTGATAATCACCCTGCAGATACACCGACAAACCATTGATCTGCCCACACACAGCCCCCTGAAAATCAACCATGATTGTTCCATTGGTGATCAGGCGGCGCAACTCCTCCTCAATCTGACTGTTGCGGTATTGACGGGACTCCAACGCCAGCTGGACGTGTTTCTTGCCAACCAGGTTGCAGCCCTGCTGGCGGGCATAAAATCCCGCCTCTTTAACCAGGTCAGCCAGATCGAGAAAACGTGATGACATCGTGTCCTGATCTTCGGTCAACCTGACGGCGTGCTCAACCACTCGACTGACCGCCGCTGGTTCAAAATGGGGCAAATCGTGATCACGGCACTGGACGGCGATGAACTGGGCATAGCGCGTAATATTGTTCCAGGTGTTTTCGATCGAAAGATTGAAATCAGCACGAATTTTAAAATACTTATCAAAATCAGGATCAAATCGGTGGAGCAGATTATACAAATGTGCATCACCAACCAACACAACTTTACAGGTGAATGGAATTGGTTTTGGCTTCAACGATGACATGGAGATCAATCGTGCCTGTTCGGCAATATCTTCAATGACAATTTCTCCGCGACGCAGACAACGCTTGAGCGCTTCATAGGAAAAATAGTTCATCAACAGATCACGACAGTTGATCACCAGATATCCCCCGTTGGCCCGATGCAATGCGCCGGCTTTGATCATGGTGAAATCGGTTGTCGCATTGCCCATCCGGATCACATGCTCAATGCGCCCAAAGAGATTAAAATAGGTCGGATTGGCTTCAAACACCACCGGGGCTCCCTCGCTCGAACGATGGTCCACCAGCAAATTGACCTGATACCGCCCCCAGAAACGCTCGGCATGATCTTCGCCGCCAGAAAAAATCAGTGCCCGTTCTTTGCGCGGCCGAAACTCATCGATATTTTCGACAATATCGTGTCGACAACGCTCAAGATGGCCGACAATATCCTCATACTCTTTATACTCTTCTTTCACCTGCGCAAAAAGGTGACTGGTGGTCATCTCGACAATCTGACGCTCCATGGTGTCAACCGCCTGCTGCACTTCCCCCTCAATCTCCCGCGTTTGCGCCAGGACATCGTTGAGCACTTTCTGCAGGCGCGTGCCATTGGCATCTATTTCCCGTTGTGCCGCTTCATCCAGGGCGTCATAATCGGCCTGAGACAGCGCTTCCCCATCTCGAAACGGCACCAAAACCAGTCCACTGACACTCCGCTGGATTTCAAAGCCCTGTTCCGCGGCTTTTTGCTCAAGGTCTTCCAGCAGTCGCTTGCTCTTGCGCTGAAACTCTTCGGTAATCTTACTTTTGTACTGTTCATATTCCTTACCCTGAAACAGTTTGGGCAACTGCTCAGCAAGCTTACGAATCAACTCGGCCATATCGTCCTGAAACTGTCGGCCAACCCCGTGGGGAACATGAAGTGCCAGTGGACTGGCCCCCTGATCCAGATCATGTATATAACACCAGTCATCAGGGACTGCTTCTACGCGGGCGCGGTCCTGCAGAATCTGCCTGAGGGCCGATGTCCGTCCGGTTCCACTGCGTCCAGTTACAAACAGGTTGAAACCATCATTCGGCATCCCCAAGCTCAACTCAATGGCTGTCATGGCCCGCTCCTGCCCTACGGGGCCATCCAGAGCATCCAACTCAGCGGTTGACTCAAATTCAAATTGCTGCTCGCAACATTGCCATTTCAATTCATCGGATGTCAGGGGATCCTTAGCCATAAAGCCCTCCAGATCATTGGGGAAAATCCACGTCTGTCTCTCTCTACACGATAACAAATCGCAGCAAAGCTTCAATCCCGCCCTAGAGCAGACACAAAAAAAAGCCGAGCCCGGAGGCTCGACTTTTCAGTCGTATAATGGAGGATTTTTTTAGCCTAGATAGTGGTTATGGTTACGCGCCCGGTTCGAGACAATTGTTGAATCCAGCATCTCACCACAGCAGCTGCATTTCCACGCTTCAAATGAGCGAACAAAATCAAAATACTTTTCTGAGTACATGCGACCTTTACATTTTGGACACTTCATTGCGGCTCCCCTTTCGTAAATTCTATTTTCGTCATTGAAAACATCATTATCTGCTGGTGAGGTACCTATACTTCACGAACAATGCCAACCTCAGATGTCATCAATTAGAAAGAGGCAAAAAACAACGCTCCTTTAAGGGGTTAGAATGATCATTTTTTTCACATATGCGCTGAAAAAATCAAATTTGCCCTCTGGCAAGCAAGAAAACCCCAGGCCGAAAGGAAAATCCGTCATAAATATGACGAAAATTCTTCTCCCGTGCCTTCGCCATCAACAATTACCGTGAAAACCACTCCCTTTGTGAAGAGTCACCACCCCCACACACCATCTTTTTGTCAAACTTCTTAACTGTTTTTTTCTGTAACCCTCGGCAAAATGCGGTCCGGTGCACGTCCATCCGCCCTAAAATACAAAGGCCCGCCGCAGATGTCATATAAATGACGCCCGCGGCGGGCCAATCGTCAACCTATTGACGGACCAGGCTAAATCGTTATTTCCCGTCTTTGACTAACTTATACTGCAACGCATCTATCAGGGCGTGGTAAGACGCATCAATGATATTATCACTGACGCCTACGGTTCCCCACCGAGTGTCTTCATCACCGGACTCAATCAGCACTCTGGTAATGGAAGCAGTGCCCTGGCCACTGGGCAGGACCCGAACTTTGTAATCAAACAGGCTCATCTCTTTAAGCTGTGGATAAAAATGCTCCAGCGCTTTGCGCAAAGCATTATCCAAGGCATTTACCGGGCCATCACCCTCTGCCGCAGTATGTTCAATACGACCGCCAACCTTCACTTTGACCGTCGCCTCGGACAGGGGTTTATCCCCCTCTTTCTCTTTGGTATCAATCACCCGAAAACCAATCACGGAGAAATAGTGACGCAAGGTTCCCAGAGCCCGACGCATCAGCAACTCGAAAGAAGCCTCTGCTCCTTCAAACTGATATCCTTTGTTCTCCATCTCCTTGATATCTTCAAGAATCTCAAGTGTGACAGGATCCTTGCTGTCGAGATTAATATCGAACTGCTCTGCTTTGGCGAGAATATTGGCCCGCCCGGACAGGTCAGACACCAACACACGCGTGGTGTTACCAACACGTTCGGGGCGAATATGCTCGTAGGTTTCAGGATGACGCTGAATTGCCGAGACGTGAACACCGCCCTTGTGGGCAAAGGCGGAATTTCCGACATAGGGCTGATGCTTATTCGGGATCAGATTAGCCAGCTCATACACATGGCGAGACACCAGGCGTAACGACTGCAACTGCTCATCCGTGACGGTTTCCTTGCCCATTTTCAACTTCAGGGCCGGAATCACCGAACACAGATTGGCATTACCACACCGCTCGCCAAAACCATTCAGCGTACCCTGAACATGAACGGCACCATGGGCGACCGCCATCAGTGAGTTAGCTACGGCGCATTCACTGTCATTGTGGGCATGAATACCCAGGGGAGTAGAAACGGCCTCACGGACAGCAGCCATAATTTCCGGGAATTCACTTGGCAATGTTCCACCATTGGTATCACACAGCACAATGCAATCCACACCGGCAGCCTCGGCAGCCTTCAGGGTCTTCAAGGCATACTCGGGATTGGCTTTATAACCATCGAAAAAATGTTCCGCGTCATAAATAACCTCAGGAATGTGTTTCTTCAGGTAAACCAGTGAATCATTGATCAATTCAAGATTTTCCTCGAGAGTAATCCGTAAGGCTTCGTGAACATGGAAATCCCAGGTTTTGCCGAAAATAGTCACCACATCAGGATCAGCCGCAATCAGCGTCTGGATATTGTTGTCCTGTTCCGGAGTCGTTTTAGCCCGACGGGTCGAACCGAAGGCGGCAATTTTGGCCTGCTTCAAGGTGACTTTCTTGATTTCCTCAAAAAAAGCGATGTCCTTGGGATTTGAGCCGGGCCATCCCCCTTCAATATAATGAACGCCAAGTTCATCAAGGCGCTGGGCAATCCGCACCTTGTCCGTCACCAGAAACGAGATATCTTCCGCCTGCGTCCCATCACGCAACGTGGTGTCATACAGCAGTACCTGGTCCATAGTCCTACTCCTTTGACCGTCCGATCACTGGGTTATTCGTCTTCGCTGCCAAGTTCGAAAGCATCGTGAAGGACGCGAACGGCCAACTCGGTATACTTATCTTCAATCACACAGGAGACCTTGATCTCACTGGTTGAAATCATCTGAATGTTCACACCTTCGGAGGACAGAGCACTGAACATTTTACTGGCAACACCGCAGTGGGAACGCATCCCCACACCGATAATGGAAACCTTGGCAACCTTATCGTCCGAAGTCACGCCACCGGCACCGATTTTATCCGCGGTCTCTTCGACCAGCTTCAACGCTTTTTTCAGATCCCCCTTGGGAACCGTAAAGGTCAGGTCAGTGAACCCTTCATGGGACACGTTTTGAATAATCATGTCCACAGTGATATTGGCTTCGGTCAAAGGCAAGAAGATATCTGCGGCAATCCCGGGATGATCAGGAATACGCAACACGGAAATCTTTGCTTCATCTTTATTACAGGTTACCCCTGAAACCAGTACGGTCTCCATATCAGCATCCTCCTTCATAACCAGCGTTCCAGGATTGTCATTGAAACTGGAACGAACATGGATCACAACGTTATATTTTTTGGCAAATTCTACCGAACGGATCTGCAGCACCTTGGCACCAAGCGATGCCATCTCCAACATCTCCTCATAGGAGATTTTTTCGATTTTGCTAGCGTTGGAAACAATCCGCGGGTCTGTCGTATAGACCCCGTCAACATCGGTGTAGATTTCACAGACATCGGCTTTAAGACCGGCAGCAACAGCAACGGCAGAGGTATCCGAACCACCACGCCCTAATGTGGTGATATTGCCTTCATCATCCACGCCCTGAAAACCGGCGACAACAACGATGGTGCCGTTTTTCAGGTCCTCACGAATATTTTCTTCGCCAATATCCTGGATACGGGCACGGGATGAGGCATTATCGGTTTTGATCGGGATCTGATGTCCGAGATAGCTCTTAGCTTTGTACCCCATAGATTGCAGGCACATGGACAACAGTGCGATCGTCACCTGCTCACCGGTTGAAACAAGGACATCGTATTCCCGCTCACTGGGGAATTCACAGATTTCCTGCGACAGGGCAACCAGCTTATTGGTTTCGCCTGCCATGGCTGAAACGATGACTACAACATCATTACCTTCATCATAGGTGCGGGCAACGCGCTGGGCGACATTACGAATTTTATCGGTCGTCCCGACGGATGTCCCACCATATTTCTGTACCACCAGAGCCATTTTAGGTTTTCCTCCTTCATCGGCAAATACATGGCCGCCGCCAAAGTGACGTAAACAGTAAAAACTGCGCGGCATAGAGGTTTTAACAATAAATTATAACAGGGTCAAAACTTTTATTCCGCGAGATGTCGGTTTCATAGAAAAAATCGTGGCGAGCGCCCACTATCACAGAACCAGCAAAAACAAACTACTGTTCTACTTTCTGGGGAAACTCAGATGGACCGCAGAGACGTTCTGCGCTGAGCGCAGCGCAGCATACCGAAAATTCGCGACAAAAACTTTCCGACGCCGTGACCACAATATGGCGGCAGGTGGCGTCAACATAAGTCATCTCAACATTCAGTGCCAAGTGCTGCAGCTCCGGACAACGCTCCGGCCATTCTACCACCGCCACACCTTCGCCATGAAAATATTCATCAAAGCCCAATTCTTCGAGCTCCTCTTCGCTGGCAAGCCGGTACAGGTCAAAATGGTAAAGAGGCAGCCGCCCCGTATAGCAATTCAACAGGGTGTACGTCGGACTGGTGATCGGCACACTATCATCCACGCCGAGCCCACCAGCAATCCCCTTGGTCAGACAGGTTTTCCCTGCGCCAAGATCGCCCTTAAGTAGCAGTAATGCCCCGGCAGGCAACAGGCCCCCCAACCTTTTGCCCAACGCCAGGGTTTCCTGTTCACTGCGCGTATGGAGATCCAACAGAAGCATGGTCAGGCGCCCATTGCCTTAACAATATCCAGTCGCGCAACAACCCCAACCAGCACATCCTGATTGACAACCGGAATCAGATGAATCTTCTTGGTCACCATCAGGTCGGCAATTTCACTTACCGGGGTATCGATACCACAGCTGATCGCCGGCTTGGTACAAATTTCCCCGACGGTCTGTGCACTAATCCGCTGAACCTGCTCTTCAAAGTTCTTTTCACTCTCCAGATAAATCACCCAATCGAATAGAGATACCACCGTTGGAATATGCAGCGGCTTATCCCGATCAATCAGATCCGTTGCACTGACAACACCAATCACCCGGTTGTTATCATCGACCACCGGCATGGTACTGACACCGGTTTTTTCGAGTTGGGCGGCGAATTCCTTTAATTCCGTTTTCTCCTGCACACTGTAAACGTCAGTGCTCATGATATCTTTAGCTGTCAGCATTTATTTACCCTCCTGAAGTGTTTGACGGGCAACCGGGATTGCAGCCAGCACATCACTGGCCAGATAACCAACATCGCCGTATTGCCGTTGACACAAATCCGCCGCCAGACCGTGAAGATAAACTCCCAGGACTGCAGCATCAAACGGTTCCAGCCCCTGGGCCATCAAAGCCCCGACCATTCCCGTTAATACATCCCCCATTCCACCGCTGGCCATACCACTGTTACCAGTACTGTTAATCCAGACCCGTGTCTCATCCGCAATCACCGTTCGCGCCCCTTTCAAAACGACACAGATTTGATGCTGGCGAGCAAACTCGCGGGCCACCTCGATACGATTCTGCTGAATCGCATCAATTGACAGTCCGGTTAAACGGGCCATCTCCCCTGGATGTGGGGTGATCACTGTCGGCGCCTGTCTCCTGGCCAATCGGACTTTCTCTGCCGCCAAAACCGTCAGAGCATCTGCGTCGAGCACCACCGGCAACGGACACTCGTCCACCAAAAAACTGATCAGCTCGGCGATCTGTTCATCGGTGCCGAGTCCCGGTCCTGCAGCGACCGCCGCCATATCAGCCCAGGCATCGGCCAGCGGCTGGCAGCAACCAGCAGACAACTGCCCCGGCCGTCCATGTAACGGCCGGGCCATAATTTCGGGAGTCTCTACCATCAACTGGGAAACAAGCGACTGTTCAATGGCGGCACTGACCAGACCACAACCACTGCGCAGGGCCGCATGGGCCGCCATGCGTGCCGCACCAACCTTGCCCGCAGATCCGGCGACAACCAGAAGGTGGCCAAAGGTTCCCTTGTGGCCATCCGTAGGGCGCCGAGGCAATAATTCTGCCGCTTGCGCTGCCCCAACCAGGCAATATTGCCCCGATACGCCATCGCATAAACAACGAGGCATTCCCAAATCAACAACTTCCAAGTTACCAGCGCACGCCTGCGCCGGATAGCTGACCTGGCCAAGCTTGGCAAAGGCAAAGGTAAAAACGCTGTCCGCGATCACAGCACAGCCAAGAATCCGGCCACTCGTGGCCTCGACACCGGACGGCATATCAACGGCAGTAACTGGCGCAGGCTGACAATTTAACCATGCGATCACATCACGATAATGGCCGGTCACTTCAGAGTTCAGACCATTGCCGAAGATCGCGTCAACAATCAGGGCAAAACCTTGCTGTTCGAGTTCGAGTGCCACAAAGCTAGCCGCATCTGGAGCAAACGCGACCGAACAGCCACTGTGGAGCAAGATATCCAGATTGGTCGCGGCATCTCCCTTGATTGCTTCACGCGCGGCAAGAACAACCGTCTTGACCAGCCAGCCACAGTTTTCCAGATGCCGGGCAATGACATAACCGTCCCCACCGTTATTCCCTTTACCCGCGACCACCAGCACCGGTCCGGGGCAATGCGCAGCATAGCGTTCGGCGATCTTCATGGCAGCACCACGACCGGCGTTCTCCATCAGAACGATCCCCGGAACACCGAACTGCTCAATGGCACATTGATCGAGTTTGCGCATCTGTTCTGCGGTCAGTAACTTCATGATCCCTCCAGGACAACGGTAGCGACAGCCCACTGGGTTTCATGACTGTAGGACACATGATGTGCGACCAGTCGCCGCTCAGCGAAAATCTCTGCGGCCCGGCCCGTCAGCTGCAACGAAGGGCAGCCCAGTTCATCGCGAACCACTTCGATATCCTGCCAACTCAGCCCATCACGCAATCCCAGCCCCAGCGCCTTGACAAAGGCTTCCTTGCAGGCAAAACGGGCGGCAAGATGTTGCGCAGCACCTTTACGTGGCAACGCATACTCCAACTCGCCCACAGTAAACAAACGTTGCAGCAACGCCTGGTTCTCTTCTGCAATAAAGCGACTGAATCGCTCTACGCCAACAATGTCGGTTCCGATCCCGGCAATCGCCACCCGTTACTCCGCAATAAGGGCCTTCATCTCGCGAACCGCCTGATCCAGCCCGACAAGAACCGCCCGTGAGATAATACTGTGGCCAATATTGAACTCTTCAATCACCCCCAGAGCCACCACATCTTGAATGTTGCGATAGTTGAGGCCATGTCCGGCATTGACGCCCATACCGGCTTTCTTAGCCGCATGGATGGCTTGCTCGATTTTAGCCAGCTCAGCCAGTTGCGCACCACGGGTGGGTGCATCACAATAGGTTCCGGTATGAATTTCCACCGTATCGCTCCCCACCTGAAACGCTTCGTCAATCTGCTTCAAATCGGGGTCGACAAACAGGCTGACCACAATACCGTTCTGCTGCAAACGGGCAATAACCTCCTTGAGATGCTGGGAATGGCCGATCACATCCAGTCCCCCTTCAGTGGTGAGTTCCTGTCGTTTTTCCGGAACCAAGGTGACGCAGTCGGGCCGCAGGCGACAGGCGATTTCAACCATTTCATCCGTCGCCGCCATCTCAAGATTCAAGGCACTTTGCACCGTCTGACGCAAAATTTCGACATCGCGATCCTGAATATGACGACGGTCCTCGCGCAAATGAACAGTAATTCCGTCCGCGCCAGCAAGTTCAGCCAGGGCCGCCGCCGTTACCGGGTCGGGTTCTGTCGTACCGCGAGCCTGACGAATTGTCGCCACATGATCCACATTCACTCCCAAACGTGCCATTGCTTAAGCTCCTTCTCTGATTCCTTGCAAATGGGTCACAACAGCATCAGCAATCGCATCGGCCAACCGGCGAATCTGCTCATCGTTTTCCCCTTCCAGCATAATCCGCAACAAAGGTTCGGTCCCGGAATAGCGGATCAGCACGCGACCGGTGTCACCCAGTTCCTGCTCACTCGCATCGATCACCTTTTGAACCTCTGCCACCGTGGACAACTCAACCCGCTCCCGGACACGCACATTAACCAGAAGTTGGGGCAGCGCGGTCATCACTTCAGCCAGCTGCGACAACGGCTTGCCGGTCCGTTGCATAATTGCCAGCGTCTGCAGGGCAGATAAAACGCCATCTCCGGTGGTATTGTGATCGGAGAAAATCATGTGCCCCGACTGCTCGCCACCGAGGTTATAACCGTTTTTCACCATCGCTTCGACTACGTAGCGGTCTCCGACCGCCGTTTTAACAACCGTACCACCGGCACGTCGCATGGCAATATCCAGGCCCATATTGCTCATCACCGTAGCCACCAGAGTCTTGTGCGCCAGAGTGCCTTGCGCCAGCATATCGGTAGCACAAATGGCCATAATATGATCGCCATCCACTTCCCGGCCGGTTTCATCAACAAAGATGACCCGGTCGGCATCACCGTCGAGTGCCACACCGACATCCGCGCCATGCTCCTTAACCGCTTCGGCCAATTGCGCCGGGTACAGGGAACCACAGCCGGCGTTGATATTGATCCCGTTCGGGGAGACCCCCAGCCGAACCACATCGGCACCCAACTCTTCGAACACGGCCGGAGCCACCTTGTAGGCAGCGCCATTGGCACAGTCGACAACAATCTTCATCCCGCGTAAATCCAATTCGCGCGGAAAGGCATTCTTTAGAAACACAATGTAGCGACCGGTGGCATCATCAATACGAAACGCCCGTCCCACCTCATCTGCCGTTGGGCGCAGCACGTCGAGTTCTTCTGAGAACATCAACTGTTCCAGACGCAACTCCATCTCATCGGGCAATTTCATTCCATCATGGGAGAAGAATTTAATGCCATTATCCTGATACGGATTGTGGGATGCCGAGATCACCACTCCGGCATCGGCACGCATGGAACGGGTAATGAAGGCAATTCCCGGCGTTGGCAATGGTCCAACCAGCTGAACATCAACGCCCATGGAACAGATTCCCGAAGCCATGGCATTCTCAATCATATAACAGGACAGCCGGGTGTCTTTGCCAATCACAATACGCCGCCGTTTATCAGACCCTTTGAACAGGTAGGCGACAGCACGACCGAGTTGCATGGCGATTTCCGTTGTCATCGGATAAACATTGGCGACACCACGCACACCATCGGTACCAAAAAATTTTTTCGTCATCTTTCTCTTTCTTTAATGGATTTACTCAGCAGACGGGGTCACAGGCGCAGGCGCGACATCATTGCCCGCAGCATCTTCTACCGCTTCAGGTTGGGGCTCAAAGACAAAATGGACTTCCACTTCAACGGTTTTACGCTCGGCCAACTCTGTGTATGTTCCACGGAAATTCACCGGCACCGTCATGATAAAATCTTCCCGAATCCCGGCAATATCAACGGGTTCGGTTTCCACCAGATCGATGGTTTTCACTTCACTTTCCGCACCGCGAATTTTCACCATTTGCGGAGAGGCAATGGTCGACAGCACCTTCTGGCCAGGTTGGGTTTCACCACGCAACACAATCTTAACCGGCACCGATTTCTCGCGAATTCGTTCCAGCTTCACCTCGACGTAAGAGGGGGATAATCGCACCACCTTCAGAGCACTGGGGATATTGAGATTTTCATCGAGGCGTTTGAAAGTCGTCAGTCCCGGTTCCAGGCCACGCAGATCGACGGACAAGCTTAACGACGAGGGTTGCAGATTGGATAATAACGTGCGCGGTCCACTGATACGCAGATTCACCAGGCTGGGAACTTCGTTGGCAACAATCAGTTCAGCGGGAAGGTTTTTCAGTTCCAACGGGACAGAATAGCCCACTTCAGCTTTTTGCTCCCCGGTGACAAACAACCACAACAGCAAAGAAAAAATCAGCGAGAGCAGCTTTAAATGCCAATTGCGTACAATCAGTTGCAGCATAGCGCCTCCTAACTCTTCTTGCCGGGATCAAGCAAACGGGTCAGAATCCGCCGCAACGATGTCGAGTCAAGATCGCGGGTCATCCGTGCACCAACAACGACAGAAATTTTGCCGGTTTCTTCAGAAACAACAATCGCAACAGCATCGACCATTTCCGTCAAACCGATTGCCGCCCGATGCCGGGTACCCAGATTTTTACTGATATCCGGATCCTGAGACAGCGGCAGAAAACAACCCGCCTTTTTCAACCGGCCCTGTTGCAAAACCAGTGCGCCATCATGAATCGGCGAATAAGGCAGGAAAATGGCACAAATCAGGTCCGAAGACACTTTGGCATCAATCTCCACACCCACTTCAAGGAAACCTTTCAGGCCGGTCTCCCGTTCGATCACGATCAGCGCTCCGATCTTCTTGTTGGCCAGATTCACCGAAGCTGTCACCAGTTCATCAATAACCTGGGTCTCTTCACGGTAAGATACATCAGCAAAGAACGGATTGCGCCCGACGTGCATTAAGGCACGACGAATATCACTTTGGAAAATAACAACGATAACCAGGATAATAGAGGTAAGAAAGCTGTCCAGTAACCACTGCAGGGTATAAAGACCAGCCAACTGAGAGACAACAAACACGACAAGGATCACCGCAAGGCCGATTAACATCTGAACGGCGCGGGTCCCTTTAATCAGTAAAATAATTCGATAGATGATAAACGCAACCAGAGCGATGTCGAGGGCATCGAGCATCCACCTGAAATTTTTCATCATCTCATCGAACACACCCATGGTGATCCTTTTGGCGTGCGCTACGCCCTGTTGTCATCGTGTCGAATAGCCCAGGCCAAATCCACAGCCAATCGGGTTTCGGCAACATCATGTACCCGAAAGATCTGCGCGCCGTTTTGAGCGGCAACGGCCACACTGGCCACTGATCCGATCAGACGCTGTTGCGGTTGGGGCTGATCAAGAACCTGTCCAATAAAACTCTTGCGCGACGTCCCGATCAGCACGGGATAACCGAGTGCGGCGACATCGTCCAAGCGGCGCAAAATTTCGAGGTTACCCGCCACGGACTTGCCGAAACCGATCCCGGGATCAACGCTGATCGATGCGGCGGCAATACCGGCGTTGTGTGCCAGTTCCACCGACTGTTGCAGACCCGCCATCACTTCGCAGATCAAATCATGGTAATGCGTATCACGCTGCATTTCATCCGGACGCCCGCGGGTATGCATGACAAAAACCCCCGCCCCCTGACGGGCAATCACATCAGCCATTTCAGGATCAAAGGTCAAACCACTGATGTCGTTGATAAAATCGGCACCATCACACAGCACAGCATCAGCAACGGCCGCCTTATTGGTATCCACGGACACCGGCAGATCAAATGCGCGCTTCAATGCTTTAACAACGGGAACAACCCGCTCCAGTTCTAGTTCCAGAGAAACCAGTGCAGCCCCGGGCCGGGTACTCTCACCACCGACATCAAACAGGTCAACACCCTCTTTTACCTGCTGCTCGGCCTGACGCAGGGTTGCGTCGAGGTCATGGCAGGTGCCGCCGTCAAAAAATGAATCCGGTGTAACGTTAATGATCCCCATAACCTGAGGCCGGGTCACATCCAGCGAACATTTCTTCCCGGTCAAAACCTGAGCGGGTCGCAATGAAATTTCCCGCAGCCGCTTAAGCTCTGCCGCCAATCCTTTTAACCCGAACGGTTGGCGGTGCAAGCGACTAATCAGCTGATCAAGCTGCTTGCGGGTGGCCATTAGCAAAATATCGGTATGCTCAACCGAGCAGGTCACTGTACCGCGGGCCACTGCCGCATCCCCACCCAGGGTCAACATTTCCTGCTTGAGAATATTGGCAGCGCCACAAGGAACTTTTTCAAGCAAAACGGTTTCCAGCAGCGCCTTGGGAGCCATCAGGTCAATCCCACACGGGTCGACCTGAATACGGGCCAGTTGCTGGCGAACCTGATCCACACTATTCAGGTGGATCACTCGCGGGTTAAAGCCCATCAGACTTCATCAGCGTCCATGGCAGGATCTACGGGAGCGATCACCACCTCTTCACCATCGGCACGCGCTGGCGGCTCATCACCGAGAATGCGGGCGATATCTTTGGCGTCAATGGTTTCACGCTCCAACAGTTCCTGAGCCATTTTCTCGAGAATCTCGCGGTTCTCTTTGAGGATCGTGCAGGTTTTGTCATACGACTCGGTGACGAGCCGACTGATTTCCGAATCAATCATTTCGGCAGTGGCTTCACTGTAGTTTTTGACGTGTCCCATATCTTTACCCAGGAACACTTCGCCCTCTTTTTCACCGAAGGCCAGCGTGCCAAGCTTCTCACTCATCCCCCACTCGCACACCATTTTACGTGCCAGTGAAGTCACCCGCTCAATATCGTTGCTGGCACCGGTGGTGATGCTGCCCAGGAAGATCTCTTCGGCAGCGCGGCCACCGAGCAACGCGCACATGGAACGCAACAGCCCTTCCCGGCTCTCGCTGTATTTTTCCTCAGAAGGCAAATACATCGTCACACCTAACGCCCGACCGCGAGGGATAATCGACACTTTGTGTACCGGATCGGAACCGGGAATTTTCAACGCCACCAGAGCGTGACCAGCTTCGTGATACGCGGTCACTTTCTTCTCAGATTCGGTGATCACCATGGAACGGCGCTCCGCGCCCATCATCACTTTATCCTTCGCCGACTCAAGGTCACTCATATCGACAAGTTCCTTGTTGGCGCGGGCAGCAAGCAAAGCTGCTTCATTGACCAGGTTGGCCAGATCGGCACCGGAAAATCCCGGCGTCCCTTTAGCAACAATCTCCATATCCACAGTATCGGACATGGGAACCTTGCGGGCATGAACCTGCAGAATCGTGGTCCGCCCTTTGATGTCTGGACGTGGAACAACAACCTGACGGTCGAAACGACCGGGACGCAACAACGCCGGGTCAAGAACATCCGGGCGGTTCGTTGCGGCAATCAGAATAACCCCTTCATTGGACTCGAAACCATCCATCTCGACCAGCAGCTGATTCAGGGTCTGCTCACGCTCATCATGTCCACCACCAAGTCCGGCACCACGATGACGACCCACAGCATCGATTTCATCAATAAAAATGATGCAGGGCGCATTTTTCTTACCCTGGGCAAACAGGTCACGCACGCGGCTGGCACCAACACCGACAAACATCTCAACAAAGTCGGAACCGGAAATTGTAAAGAACGGCACATCCGCCTCACCGGCAATAGCACGCGCCAGCAGGGTTTTACCGGTACCTGGCGAACCGACCAGAAGCACCCCTTTGGG
Source organism: Desulfuromonas sp. (assembly GCA_002869685.1). Classification (GTDB taxonomy): domain Bacteria; phylum Desulfobacterota; class Desulfuromonadia; order Desulfuromonadales; family Desulfuromonadaceae; genus Desulfuromonas. Next base: position 3,616 of record PKUE01000021.1, on the reverse strand, counting down.
AATACGGCCACCAAGACGGGTAAATTTTTTCGGATCTTTCAAAAAAGCGACAATCTCTTCCAGCTCTTCTTTGGCTTCATCGACGCCAGCAACATCCTTAAACGTCACCATCCCCTGCGTGTCGGACAACAGACGGGCACGACTTTTACCAAAGTTCATGGCTTTTCCGCCGCCACCCTGCATCTGACGCATAAAGAAAATCCATACGGCAATCAGCAGCAGGATCGGCCCCCAGGATACCAGCATGGTCATCCAGAAACTGCGATCCTCCTCAGGCTTGGCATCAATCACAATCTTGCGTTGCCGCAACTCCGAAATCAGATTGGGATCATCCGGAGCAAAGGTGCTAAAGCGAGAGCCGTCGTCGTAGGTCCCCTCGATGTTCGGGCCCTGAATGGTCACATCCTGCACACGACCTTCCTCCAGAGCATTCACAAAGGTGGTATAGCTGACCGTCTCCCGTTGCTGATCCTGCTGTGTCATCATGTTGAACAGCAAAATCATCACGAGGGAAATGACAAGCCACAGCGCAATATTTTTATAAAACTGATTCACTTTTCCTCCCTGGGAATATGTCTTTGACACCTTAGGGTGTCTCGGGGAATTTAACTATCATTTGATTAGCTGCAAACTACCATACAGACTGGCGTTTCTCAATTATATTTTATTTTTACAAGGGAGACAGAGACAGCTGGAAACCCGTTTGATCAGCCGGGTTGGAACCATAACCGGGGCTACGGCACAAGCCGGGAACCCACAAGATCTCGCCGGAAGATTCGACAACCACCGCCTGCTGGCGCAACTCATGACTCCAGCGCCGTTCGGCAAACAGAGCTTTGAGTTTTTTATGACCGTTCATTCCGACAATACGCATCCTGTCTCCTGGCTGAAAAGAACGGATTCGCAACGGCAACTGCAGCTCATCAACGCTGAACCACGCCGAATGTTCATCCGGCGTCCTGATCGACCGTTGCAGAGTGAAGATCCGTCCATCTCCAAGGGGATAGCTCCCAAGATCGTCAACGACAATATCTAAACGGGCGACCGGCGACGGAGCTTCCTGACGGACCACCAGAGAATCATAGCGCCGCGCAACCCAGCATCCAGGGAGATCCAACTGCCATTGAGGTGCCGGATCGCTAAGTTTTTCATCAACAAGCCGGAAGTGAACCGCCTCCAAAGCCCGAGCGGACCCCCGTACCCGACCGAGCATCTCGCGAAACAGACGATAGCGGAACGCAGGGTGGGTCAGGCAAAGCGCCGTAACATCGACAGAGCATTGTCCCTGTTGCCAGTCACCATGACGTGCCAACCAAAGCTCCAGTTGCTCAGCCCAATAATCCTCCTCGACAGCAACTTTCTGCGCCGCTTCCGCAATATGCCGTGCCGCCTGAGCATTGTACCCAGACAATGCCGGAATCACCTGATGGCGAACCAGATTCCGTTTGTAACGCTGATCACGGTTGCTCTCATCCTCATGCCATTCCAGGCCATTTTCGCTTAAAAAGGCATGAATTTCGGTTCGCCCCACCCCTAACAACGGGCGGATAAAAATGCCATCACGGGGACGCATCCCCGCCAGTCCCGACACCCCACAACCGCGGGCCAGATGCATTAACACCGTTTCGCTCTGATCATCACGATGATGAGCCAACGCAACGACAGCCGATGGAAAGCGGGCCGCCACCGTGGCAAGAAATTCCCGCCGCACCTCGCGCCCGGCTTCCTCAATCCCCCAGCCCTCTCGACGGGCAACAGCAGCAACATCAACCCTCTGGCCATAAAAAGGCCAACCCAACTGGCGGGCGATCTCTTCGACAAAGCAAGCATCATCCGCGCTTTGCGCCCTTAACGCGTGATCGACATGAGCAACCACCAGCTTAACGGGGGAATTTTCACGCGCCCAGCGGGACAACACATGCAGTAGACACACCGAATCAGCTCCGCCGGAGACAGCCACAACAACTGTCTGCCCCGCAGTCACCAATTGATTTTTGGAAAGATCCCGGACAACCTGTTCAACCAGGGAAGATGACATGATAATCCATTGAAAGTTTCTTTGTGATCGTATCGCCGCCCAGAATAGCAAATTTTTGCCACTTCTCAGGGAGAAAAAACAAAAAGGCCCTCTCCCGAATAGGGAAAGGGCCAAATTGGTGGCGGTGCAGAGATTCGCACAGCCATCATCTAACACCCTTGACATCGCTCCCATGGTTGCTGGATATACGCCTGATCACCAGTGGATAATGTAGCAAAGCTTGTAGCAAAGGGGAATAGCCCCTCTCAAGATCTAGAAAAATTACAGCTTCTCGCCCTGAAGATCAACAAAGATGCACTTAAGGTTCATGCTTCCTTGCTCATACTATCACGAAGAGAAAGATATCGTTCAGCCACCGCTTGAGGAAGCCGAGAGCCGATCGCAGTAGCAGCCGCCAGCAATACAGCTGCTGACTTCCCGAAGCATTCTAATTTTATGGAACAAGCATTTTCGAGTTCTGGAACCGTGAGTTGCGGTGAGCATAGTGCAAATCGAGCTTTTGCTTTTTCCGCCCATCCTGAAGCAATCATCCGCGATAAGGCTTCTTCTATATATTTTCCCCACGTACTCGTCTGCGAAAACTTATCGAGTAGGTACACATGTGCTTGAAGAAGCACAAAGGGGGCTACTTCTGATACCTTCTGTGTGACAAATAGGGAAACGAGATGCAAATCCATCACATTGGTTTCGTTACTAAGAAAAACCGCGCTCAATTCTCTAGCCGAAGCCCCTTGGAATTTCTCAACCCTATTTAGATAATCTATCAATTCATCTCTCCATGACAAATCATCAGCGAAGCATCGCCATTGGTTGACATATCGAAGACAATCAGGATCATCTGTATGACATATCCTCACAAGTGCAGCGAGAAATGGTCCTTCTAGAAAATCATCCTTTAAGCAAGCTTGCCTCACTTGAAGTTCAGATACTGCTTCATCTAAAGAGCCCCAAGGAGCAGCTCGATCTTCCATTAACTTTCTTGTCGCTACATAGGCACATAGCAGTTTGTCGATGACCACAGGAAGCCTACCTAGAGAGCCGGACAAAAAGGCTTGCTGTAAATGCAGAGGAGCCATAAACATCTCAATGGCAGGAATCCGCGAATCATCTAGTCTTCCACCATAAAGTTCAAGTGCGATCGGCTCAGCATTGCAAACATGCTCCAACCGTATTAGAAAATACAATGAAATTTCGAAAGGGATTTCCGGAAGCGCCAAGATTTGTTCATTGCGTTCCGGGGTGCTGCACATTCCTGCAAAAGGAGTCGTGAGCTCAGCCTGGGGTTGACCGTTCTCGATAACACTACGAACCCAACTGAGAATATGCGCAGTTGTGCGGAAAACCCAAGTGATTCCGAGATCTCCTTTATCTCTGTCCATATCATCAATCAACGCTATCGAACATCTGAATGATTTCAGAACACTGGGCAGGCAGCCAGCCTTCCAATAAGCATAGGCAGCATCGCTTTGAAAGGCTGCCGCAAGCACTTCGTTATTCAGACGTACCGCACTATGATACCCACGCAAGAAAAACTCAGCAGCGAGGTCCCACTTATCGATATGCGCGGCCGCGACCCCT
>PKUE01000109.1 GCA_002869685.1 Desulfuromonas sp. | reverse complement strand
CCAATCTGGAACGGGAAGAAACCCGCCGTTATCTTGAGATGTTTCATGGACTGATGTACCGCTCTCTCGCCGCAGAGATCCACTAACACTTTCTCACAAAAAAAAGCTGAAGAGAACTTCCTCTTCAGCTTTTTTAGTATTTCATTTCAATTCTTCAGTTTGCCTATCGTTATTTGTCTGCTATCTTTTACAAAATTAAACAATAGGTAAACTCATTATTAATTAGGCATATCTGAATCGTTTTAGACACTTCTGTCTCATAATTGGTATTCAATCCATCGCTATTTTCATATTTTTAATATTAAAAAACTTCCTTTCGATATTAGGCTCGGCTATAAACACTTTCATTTTACCAGGCTAAATCATTAAAGATTCACACTATATATATCGATTGCCCAACCACTCTACGGAGGGACACACAATGCTCAACAGGTTGAAAATTGACACCAAAATGATTTTACTGGCCGGGTCAATTCTGGCACTGATGGCTGCGACGCTGGTCATCAGTATTACGGGCCTATCAACCACCGTCAAGAACGGGAAAGAAATGGCGGCTGGCAACAAATTGCGTGGAGAACTGCTGGCCCGTGAAGTGGACCATCTAAACTGGTCCAAACATGTTTCTTTGTTTCTTACCGATCCCACGATTAAGACCCTTGATGTCCAGCTGGATCATACGCAATGTGCACTGGGGAAATGGCTTTACGGCCCAGGCCGCCAGCAAGCCGAAGAACTGGTTCCCCAATTGGCATCACTGCTAAAACAGGTCGAACACCCCCACCAGCTCCTGCATGAATCCGCCAAAGAAATCAAACAACATTTTCAACCGGCCGACCCATCATTGCCTCAATTTATGACTGAAAAAGAGATGGACCATGTTTCGTGGGTAAACAAGGTTCAACAAGCGATTATCCAGGGCGACAAAAACCTGTCTGTTCAATTTGACCCCACGCAATGCGGTTTCGGCAAATTCCTCTATGGCGACAGAGCCCAAAAGACCGGCGAGGAGCATCCTGAAATTGGTCGTATCTTAGAGAGTCTGAAAGAACCTCATGAACAGTTACACAGTCAGGGCAAAGCGATCGCCGAGTTATTGCGTCAGGGCAAGCGGCAACAGGCCATCGACCTGTTCAATGCCGAAATCACCCCTAACCTGATCGCGACACGAAAACTGCTGCGCGAAGCTGAACATCTTGCCTCGACAGCGTTACAGGGGCAGCAGGAAGCACATGACATTTTCAGCCAGAAAACGCAGCAACACCTGTCTGAAGTTCAATCCCTCATGCACGAAATGGATAAAGTCGTTCAGGCCAATATCATGTCCGACACCCTGATGATCAGTGCCGCCGTTTCGACACGCCAAGAGATCATCATTATTGGCATCATCGCTCTGATTCTCGGTCTGTCGTTAGCCTATTTCATCTCACGCAGCATCACCAGGCCACTGCAACGCGCTTTTGCTGTTGTTGAACAATATGGCAAAGGGGATACCAGCGATCAGGACCTTCCTCTGGGCGAAGCAATCAACTGCTCTGAGATGTTCAAATGTGGTCAGAAAGACTGCCCTTCATACGGCAAAGTAGGTCACTGTTGGGTCGAAACCGGCTCATTCGGTGCAAATCCTGTGTGTAAGCACCTGACTGATGGCACCCATCAAGATTGCCGTGAATGTAAAGCGTTTCAGGCGAAAGACGAAATCACCGAATTGGGCTCCGTACTGGTCGGCATGGCCCACAGCCTGCGTTCCCGCAGCGAATTGGCCGAGGCAATCGCCCAGGGGGACCTGACGCAGGAAGTCACGATTTCCTCCCCAAACGATCAACTGGGTCACGCCTTAAAAGAGATGCTCAGCGGATTACGTGACATGGTTGGCGGCATTCAAACCGCCGGAGAACAGATTGCCGCAGGCGCTGGCGAAGTTTCCGATGCCAGTCAAGCGTTGTCTCAGGGCGCAACCGAATCTGCCAGTTCCCTTGAAGAGGTCACGGCATCGATGAATGAAATGTCCGGGAAAGTCAAAGATAGCGCAGAACACGCCAATGCGGCCAGCCGACTGGCCAGTGAATCACAGAAATCCGCAGAAAAAGGCGACAGCCAGATGGATGAAATGGTGTCGGCCATGGAGGAGATCAATCTCTCCAGCCAGAACATCTCGAAGATCATCAAAGTCATTGATGAAATTGCCTTTCAAACCAATCTGCTGGCACTCAATGCAGCCGTCGAGGCCGCCCGCGCCGGACAACACGGCAAAGGGTTTGCCGTTGTTGCTGAAGAGGTCCGCAATTTAGCAGCACGCAGTGCCAAAGCGGCCAAAGAAACAGCGGAGATGATCGAAGGATCAGCCACGTTGACAGCGCGTGGTGCGCAGATAGCTCAACAGACCTCTGAAGCTCTCAAAGAGATCATGGCGGGCACAACCAAGGTGTCAACATTGCTGGAAGAGATTGCCATCGCCAGTTCCGAACAGGCTCAAGGAATCTCCCAGGTAACTATTGGCCTGGCGCAAATCGATACCGTCACTCAGCAGAATACGGCGACCGCAGAAGAGAGTGCCGCCGCTGCTGAAGAATTATCAAGCCAGGCGGCCCAGATGAGGGAAATGTTGCAGAAATTTACGATCAAAAAGGACGCATCACCACGACCGCCGATGCTGGGAATGTAACGTCACACAGAAATGCCGATATAAAAAAAGCGAGCCGTAATGATTTACGGCTCGCTTTTTAATGCTTTCTAGTCCTGTTTTTCTGATTCCGTATCGGAGATCAGTAAACTTCCGGCCATACCAAGCAGGGCAAAATTTTTCACCCCCTTGAACGTTGATTTGGCCAAGCGCCCCATCAACAGTCGGCGCATATTCACATCCGCCACCGGCATTGTCAGCGGTGTGCAGGTTGATGTCAGCAGCGACATATCCCGCGCATTCCCGAAATAGCGTACATTCGGGCCAATTTTCACCGCCGATGATTCCAGACCAACGGCTCCCTTTTTAACGTATTTCGACACTTCAGAATCGGGATCAGACAAATCACCGAAAATGCGTGCTCCGGCCAGACAGGTCTGAACACAGGCCGGTTGTTTGCCAACAGCAAGTCGCTCGACACAAAATGTACATTTGTCGGCCTTGGGCTCGTCCAACTCCTCATTGACATAACGTACCGAGTACGGACAGGCATCAGCACAGGCCCCACATCCCCAGCAGCCTTCCTTGTTAATCTGCACCGTGCCGTTAAACGGATCTTTCCAGGTTGCCGCAACATCCATCGTCACCTTTTTGCCCGTTTGCTGATCGACAAAAGTCCGAGATTCAACATCATAGGGACACGCCTCGACACAGGAAGGTTCATCGCAGTGATTACACAACCCGGGATAATAGGTGTACGACATCCCGTGTGGTGTCTTTGCCGGTCCCAACCGCTTAACCCAGTTACGGTGCCGCTCGCGATCTTCGGAATCTTTACCTACCGGCACTTCCCATTCGGCCCGACAGGATACGGCACAGGCATGACAACCGACACACTTTTCCAAATCAATAATCATGGCATATTGGCTCATGACAGTTCTCCATATTGAGAGTGAAACAAAACGTCAATCCTAACCCGGAATATCCAGGACAGTATCTCCTTTGACAATGCGAACGAAATTATTACGCATGCCATGAGTCCCGGTCTCCGGATCGACTGCACGTTGAGTAATCAGACTGTTATCGTCTAAACCGGCACCGGCCGCGACGTGCATCTGTGGATTTTTACTGCCATAACCATGCGCGGTATAAATGACATCTTTACGGATGCCGGCGGTAACCTTGAGAATGGACGAGCTGGGGCTTTTCACACCAGACTGATTGACCAGATTGATTTCATCACCGTCATTCAACCCGAGACGACTGGCCACCTCATCATTAATCCATATCGGATTGCGCGGCATTTCCTGATGCAACCAGACATTATTTTGCGAACGGTTGAATGAATGAACCGGCAGACGCCCGTAAACCAGACGGGCAAATCCTTTAGGCGGTTCCGGGACAGGGATATAGGTCGGAACTCCCGGGAAACCTGCGTCTATCAATTTACGGTTATTAAAATCGACATCGTACTGAGTCCCATACGGATCAACACCCGGCTGGATATGAATCCCCTCTTCCGCGGCCAGTTGCGCCAAAGAAAGGTCCGCCCCGGCCAGAATGGTTTCAACCATCTCTTCTGCCGATTTAGCCGGAATATGTTCCTCGTATCCCATCCGCCTGGCCAGTTCATTGACAATCCATACCGAATCTTTGCGTTCATGATCGGCAGCCGTCGGCGACACCATCGGCACCCGTGCCGAAATATATTGCTGATGAGGCTGGGAATAATCCCACTGGGTCCCTTTTTTGACATAATCATAGCGTTCGAGATAACAACTTTCCGGCAACAGAATGTCGGCATACATGGTGATATCGGTCGGCATCACATCACACACCACGACAAAATCCATCTGCTCAATCATTTTCACCGTCAACGCCGGATCGGGAATGGTTTGAATGGGATTCTGCCCCCAGACGATCAGCCCTTTAATCGCATAAGGCTTACCCGTCAAAGCCGTCTCACGAATCAGGTCGGTCGGTGTTCCCGGCGGAGAAAAGGGATATTTTTCTGCCAGATGCTGCAACGCATGCTCGTGAGGATGCGCCACCTTCGGCCAGGAACAACGGCCCACTTTAGGGTTCTTCGGCTTGACGAAGCCCCCTTTAACACCGATGGCTCCGAGCAATCCGGTCAAACAGGCCAGACTGCGTTCACGTTGAAAATCATTGCCGTTCCAACTGGAGTGACGACCAGGATGGATAGACACATTCGGCGCATTGTCCGCCAGCATGTCAGCCACTTCTTTAATCTGTTTGGCAGGGATATCACAGATATTCGCCGCCCACTCCAGGCTGGCATGTTCGATACCGACCGTGAATTCTTCAAAGCCGTAACCGAAGTCCTCGACATACTCCATGTCGTATTTTTTCTGTTGCACCAGGTAATTCATGATGGCCAGCAGAAATGCGGTATCCGTTCCCGGCTTGATCTGCACCCAGATATCCGCTTTAGCCGCAGATGCCGAAAACCGTGGATCGACAACGATCAACTTGGCACCATTTTCCAGGCCTTTGAGATATTTTTTCAGATGGGATACATGGACGTTCTCACCAAGATGGGTTCCCAACATGAAAATTACTTTGGCATTGGGCATATCCACTTCTTCACCAGCAGGTGTTCCCAGGGTCTGGATATAAGCCACATCACGGGAACCACGGCATTGGAAGAAAGAAGCTTCAGAATTGTTCGGCGTCCCAACAACATGCTCAAAGAAATTCATCGGATATTTTGCCGAGGCACCGTGAGGGAAGATCGCCAACCCCTGAGGCTCATATTTATCGACAATAGCCTTCAGGCGACTGGCACACTCATCCAGAGCTTCCTGCCAGGAGATTCTCTTCCATACCGGCGCCCCACGTTTACCGATATTTTTCATCGGGTACTTCAAACGGTCTGGGTCGTAAAGTAATTTCACACCCGCATTGCCGCGTGCGCACAAACTGGCACCGTTATCAATACTTTTGGGGTTTCCTTCCAGCTTAACCAGCTTACCGTCCCGCACTTTGCCGATCAGCTGGCAGCGCCAAAAACACATCTCGCAAACCCCGCCACAAACACTTTTGGTCCCGGCAAAACTGCCTGGGGCCGCGTAAGGTTGGCGTACAAACGGTTGTTCAGCCTGAGCCATTCGGGCCATGGGAACGGCAGCCGCTGCGCAAGTTGCTGACTGCAAAAACTTCCGCCGAGTTAACTTAACTGTCATGCTCCTCTTCCTCCTTGGTGAAAAATTTGATCAGCTGCACCATAACCCGGTAATAAGGTTGCTTCGTTTCACCCATCACCCGGTCCTGAAAAAGGCCAAACCAGGGATGAAAACACTGCCGCAGAAACTGTTCCGCCTCACAGATTCTGCCATCTTGCAGCAACAGCGAAACAAAACGAAGTTCATGGTTCAAATGATCGGGGATATCGTTAGGTCCGACGAGGTCGAAACCTTGTTGGCGATAGAACTGTTTGGCTTTTTCAGCGCTTGGCCCGTAGAGGATACCTTCACTATCAAGGTAAACAGAGCCATAGGGAGGAGCAACAACATGAGGAATGGCATTAATAAACAACCGGGTGTATTCGACCTGTAATGCCGTCAGAAAATCATCATCTATCGTATCAGGCAACTCCTGTCGTTCTGCTTGCCAACCCAAATCATCAAGCAGGTCTTTAATCCAACTCCAATGTTCCTGGGTCAGCCAGTCAAGATCGGGATAGTCCATGGATTGAGCCAACCCTGCAAGCAGGGCCGATAAACGGTCTGCTACGATTTGCTCAGCCACAACTGCAGAGCTCTGATGCATACAACCTCCTGATATTTGGTGGAATCAGTCGTGCTTTGCCTTTACGCGCAGACACATAATCGATTGTTCATTCTTTTTTCTGACAAGAATTCTTATAGCATCAATTTCTTTAATTATTCAAATCGTATATTCTGATAGTTATAGACTCCTATATCGGAAAAATAGAATATATGAGATCGAGCATGATAAAATGGGCGTTCACGCGGGAGAAATCACAAAAAAGAGCCCCGGCAACACATGCAGCCAGGGCTCTTTTTTTTGTAATTATTTGAGAAATATATCAGGCAAAAGTATCTAACAGATCACCTGTCATAGAATCGGCAACTGAAACCGTTTTAAGATTGGCACTGTAGAATTGCTTTGTCTGCATCATATTGACCATTTCTTTGGCCAGGTCAACCTTAGAAGCCGGATTTTCGACACTCTGGCTACTGTCATTAGCGGTAACCGGTTTCTGCAGTTGCGCACGAACACCACCCTGCTCCGCTTCCGTCATCGTTACGGTCGACGGTGTATAACCCTCCGTCTGACTGTTGGCAACGTTATTCGCGGTTGAATTGAGGCGTAATGACTGAGCCTGAAGCCCGGAAACGGCACTGCCCATTGCATCAATCATAATCATCTCCTTTCACCTATTAAAGACCCATATGGTCCTATTTAGTGTCATAAGCTGCCAATTGTCAAACAAAAAAACAATAGCAACAGTCTGTTTTTGCGTCACAATTCTCGACAGCTACCTAACATACTGATCTCACAGTGTTCTATCGCCAAGCCTTATTTATTATTTTTTTTAAATAGATTGCACAATCAAATCTAACATGTAGTCGATACGATGGTCTGTCTTGAGGTATTAAAGATCCTGCAACTCGACCATAACAGAACAGTGTTTTTAAATCTTGTTTTTGCTCGGCATTCCCCCTAGAATAATTAAAAATCATCACAACCAACAACGGGTGACCCTATGGCATTCATCGAATGGAACAAACAATTTGAAATCAATATCAGTGAGTTTGATGACCACCATCGCCACCTGCTCAATCTGCTGAATAAAACCTTTGATAATCTTAAAAAAGGGATCGAAAAAGAGAAACTCGGCATGGTTCTCGTTCAACTGGTGGATTATGCCAACTACCACTTTCGGGCAGAAGAAGTGTGGATGAAAGATCAGGGCTATCCCAAGCTCCAGCAACACTGTGCTGAGCATCGATACTTTATCGGTCGCGTCCAAGAAATGTGCAAAGACTACGAGACCGGCGATACCGCACTGGCACAAGAGCTGTTGTCGTTTATGAAAAACTGGTTGTCGAGTCACATCCTTGGTAGCGACCAGGAATATCGCCGTTTTTACACCAAGCACAAGTAAAGTGATTCTCTCCTGATCACTTCCCACTTGAGATCTTTTCATTCCCACATTACTATCTAACCATTCGGAATCGTTACCTCGACTTACCTAAAAGGATGTCCCACATGGCGCTATTGGAATGGAAAGATGAATACAAAACCGGAGTGAAGGAGTTTGACGAACATCATCGTCATCTGATTTATCTGTTAAACAAAGCCTACGATGATTTACAAAACGGCTCGCTTGCCGACACCCTCGATACGCTGCTCGATGAAATGATCGATTACGCCATCTACCACTTCAGGGCGGAAGAATCCTGGATGGAAGAACACCAATTCCCCTTGCATGAAAAACACCGCCAGGAGCATGCCCGCTTCATGTCCCGCGTCAGCGACTTACACACCGATTTCCTCTGCGGTGAAAAGAAAATCAACCTTGAGGTTCTGGCGTTTATGAAAAACTGGGTCGAGCAGCATATCCTTATTTCCGATGCCGAATATGGCCGTTTTCACAGTCAATCCTAATCCGATTATCGCAACTCCACTTATCATTTTCTTACATAACCCTGTTTAAAACAGATAACGGCTAAAATCGGTCTGCCCCGCAACACCGGCAGAAACCTCCGTCATCTCGTTGATAACAAACAGGTTAATATGTCACAGCCGCTGTTGGCGATTCTGCCCCTGATCCTGACTTTTTCACTGGGGATTCTCTTGCGCTCCTGGCGCGTATTTACCGCGCATGATGCTGACTTCCTGCTGAAACTTTTCTTTTATCTCTGCCTGCCGGCACTCATTCTGGTGTCGGTCAGCACCACAACGTTGCATCCCGGCTTACTGTTTCTCCCTGCACTGTCCATCGCAATCATTCTTATCACCTTTGTCGTGGGTAAAGGGCTCGCCCCTGTGCTGGCGCTGCCCCGTCGCACCTTAGGGGTGTTTTACAGCGGCATTTTAGTGATGAATGGCGGCTTCACCTTTCCCTATGTGCTGTCGGCATTTGGGGCCTCCGGCATGGCTCAGGCCTCGTTATTCGATTTCGGCACCGGCCTGATGGTGTTTACCTTCGTTTACTACCTCGCCTGTCGCCACGGCCAAAACGGCAGCGATCAGCGCCAGTTGCTGCGCAAGTTCCTGTTGTCTCCACCCCTGTTCGCTTTGCTCGTTGCCCTGTTTCTAAATGTCACACAGACGCCCCTGCCGCCATTCGTGTTTAACTGGCTCAGCCTGCTCAGCACTATGACCACGCCGGTCGTCATGTTGGCTCTCGGTTTGGCTTTCAAGCCACAGCTGCTGCGGATAAAAGCATTGAGCAGCGTCATTATCCTACGCATGGGCGTCGGCCTGGCGCTAGCCCTGCTGTGTGTGCAGGTTTTGAACATCCACGGCATTACCCGCCATGTCGTGATTATGATGGCTTCGGCACCCAGCGGCGTGAACACTCTGGCCTTTGCCACCATGGAAGGATTGGACAAAGAGTTTGCCGCTGCCGTGGTGTCCTATACCACATTAGTCGGCATGGTGTGGTTTCCCCTCTATCTCTATATTGCCACCTGAAAGTGACTCATGACATCAACAGACCAACGTTCACAACAAACCGATCTGCTGCTGATCGATGGATCCGCCCCATTCTTCACCCCCTTTATCAACGGTGAGCGCAAAAACTGGTCTAAAGCGCCGCTGACCGAATTGCAAAAGCACGGTCGTATTGACGAGGAGTACCAAACCACTATCCTCAAAGCCCTGAACTGTTACTGTCGTAAGGTGCGAGAGATTGGCTATAGCGCCATCACCTTTGACGATCTAGCCCACCTTACCCTGTTCGACTTTTATCCCTATCTGCTCAGCCGCACCGTTCATTCCTATCAGGAATTCTTCCGCCAAGTGTTTGCCATTGCCTGCGACGCCGGTCTGGCCATCTACATGACCACCGACATCATGTTCTGGAACCGCTTTATCGAAAGCCATACCAAACGACACGATGCTCGCCTGCGTGAACTGTTTGTCGAAGCTGTCGAACGGCTGTTTGACCTGTTTCCCGAAGTGACCGGCATTGTTACCCGCATCGGAGAATCCGACGGCGTCGACGTCAGCTCCCTGTTCAAAAGCCGCATGGTGATCCGCACACCGCGTCAGTGCAATCGCTGGCTCAAAGAGGTGCTGCCGGTATTTGAATCCCACGGCAAAACCCTGCTCTTTCGCACCTGGGGACTCGGCGCATTTCGGGTGGGAGATATTATCTGGAATGAAGCCACAGAAAAGGTCGCCTTCGGCGATATCGACTCGCCAGCCTTTGTCGTATCACGAAAATACGCCGCCGCCGACTTCTTCCGCTACCTGCCTCTTAACGAGCGCATCATTCACTCGCAACATCCACACATTGTCGAATTTCAGGCCCGCCGCGAGTACGAAGGGTTTGGCGTGTTCCCCGCCTATGTCGGTCGCCAGTATCAAGCCTATCGTGATCAACTGGCGGATAACGACCTGCTGCGCGGCATCTCCGTGTGGTGCCAAACCGGTGGCTGGTCCCACTTTGAGCGGCTGACGTTTTTGGAGACCTCATCGCCGTGGAATGAACTCAATACCGTGGCCACGCTGCAATTATTTACCAGCGCCAAAAATGCCGATGAGATTTTAAGGGAATTTTGCCAACAACGGTTTAAGCAGGAAAACCAAGCCATCCTCATCGAACTGATCCAGCTGTATGACAAACTGATTGATCAGATCTGGTACTTCGTCCCATTTGCCCGCCAATCGCTGTGGTTTCGCCGCCTGCGCGTACCGCCGCTGTTGTGGATTTTCTGGGATACCATCCTCGTCAATCGCGCCCTGCGCCTGGTGTTTCGCACCTTCATGGACAACAGCAAAGAAGTGCGCATCAACGACAAACTACTGCGCAGCGAAATCCGCCAACTGCACAATCTGACCAAAAAGCTCAATCAGAGTCCGGAGCAGCTGGGCCTTGCCGCAGACACTTTTGAACTGCTCTACGCCCTGCGACGCTTTTACCTGGGCAAAGCCGGAAGCAAACGGGAGAAAAAGGTCTGCACCCGGCTGAAAAAATATCACCACAAACACCCCAACGGTTTTCTCGTCGAATGCGACTTTTCGCCGTTTCGCATCCGCTGGATCACCACCGGGCTGTTCTTTGGCATCATTCTGCGCAACCAGTCCCGCTACCGCCTGCTTGACCGCTTTGCCCTCATCCCTCTCACCGGCTGGCTGTTTCCATTGGTCAAACGCTGGCAACGCCACCGCATTTCTGATCTGGCGGAGCGGCAGGCAGTCGGGTTGGAGGTGTTTTTCAGGTAAAAAAAGGAAGGATGGTTCAGGGGTGGTGCGCAGTCACCCGCCGCAAAGGGTCCTGCTGATAGTAGTCCTGCAACACACGATAAAGATCCGGGGCCTGCGTGATCAGCGCCCGTGGCTGATCAAAAAACTGCTCCGTGGCTACGGCAAAAAATTCCGCCTCGTTGGTGGCGCCATACGCATTGAGAAAGGATTTTCGGCCTGTTGCGGCATCGCTTTTGAGGCGTTGATATTCACGGGAACAGATGTCAACCCAGTCGCGATACTCAGCCCGGTTATTCAAAGGCGGCGTCCCGTCAGCCGTGCCGTCCAGCATATCCAGCTTATGAGCAAATTCGTGGTAAATGACATTGTGGCCCGACTCCGGGTGGCGCCCTTCTCGCAGCGCCGCATCCCAAATAATGATGACCGGCCCTTGTAAAAAAGCCTGGCCGAGAATCGGCGACTGACGATCCACCTGAATACTCGGCCGTTCAAAAAAGCCCGGTGTCCGCTGAGGTGGGACAACCGTCGTCGGATAGACGATGATGGATTGAACATTTCGATAATAATTGTGGGGCAGCCCCAAAAGCAGCAGACACGCCTGGGCCGAAATAGTCACGCGAATTTCGTCGTCAACCTCCAAACCACCCGCACCCTCCCACTGTTTCTCAGCGATAAATACCTGGATCAGAGCACGTAACTGGGCACGCTCGGCGTCGGTCAACATGGCATCATGGGCCACGTTACGGCGGATAATTTCTTCCCAAGCAGGCGGAAAAGCGGCCTGAGTCAGTTTTTTGCGGCGGCGTTTGCGAAACCAGTCAAACATTGGGAGTTCCATTTTTTGTTTTTACGACAATAGACCATGCAAGATCTTTGAACCGATCCAATCCGTCGGTTTGTCATGAACCAATCAGCTGTTGTTGCGGTTGATCAGATTGACAATCACTTTGACAATGGTTTCTTTCTCTTCAGGGCGACTCTCGGCAATGAGCAACGTCAGCGCCACCAACGCATTGTCGGCCAAGCGTTTGCTGCCGTCAGAGCGGTAAAGAATCGCTTTTCCGGCAAGAAAGTAGATAAAAATCGCCGCGGCAATGCGCTTGTTGCCGTCGCTGAAAGCATGGTTCTTGACGACAAAGGGCGGCCTTTTCCTCCACACTGATAAAGCTCTTTACCATCAAAGGTCTGGTAAATGGTACTCAAAGCACTTTTAAAGCCCTGATCCTTCTCTATACCGAAAAGACCATCAAATTCCACCTTTCATCGCCTTGACCAGACCAATCCCCTCTTCATAATCAATGGTGCGCAAAGTCGTACCGGTTGTCTCGCCAAGGCTCAAGGTGCCGTGGTCATAGTGATCAAGGGTTGCCAAGGGCATAGGCATAATCATTGACCACGCGTAGCACATCCTTGCCGGTTTCCGTGACCAGCTCCTGAGTGGTCAAGGTACGGGCAAGCAGATCAACGGTCTGCTGCATCTCAAGCTGTTTTGCCGTTTCATCGCGCAAGCGTTGCTCGTGGATGGTGTAGCCTTTGACCAAGTGATCGCGCAGTACCCGCGTCGCCCACTGACGGAATTGAGTGCCGCGTTGTGATTTTACCCGATAACCAACCGAGATAATAACGTCGAGATTATAAAATTTCAGTTTACGCCGAACCTCCCGGCCACCCTCATTTTGAACTACCGAGGATTGCTCGGTAGTTGCATCCGGCTCCAATTCGCCTTCTTTATAGATATTTCGGATGTGTAAACCGATGGTATCGGTATCCTTATCCAAAAGTTCAGCCATCTGCTTTTGGCTCAGCCAGACTGTTTCCTGCTCCAGGCGCACTTCAAGAGAGGCTTTACCATCATCGGATTGGTAGAGAACAATTTTGTCAGGCATTCTCACGGTCCTTACTAAAATCCGCCAGATTCACCACATTCGTTTTATCCGCCAGTTTTATTCCCTGATGCATTACCGTGTTGGGCGTCTGCCGGAAACACCTGAAGAAGAGATTGCTTTGGGGGCCATCGTCAACGATACGATGCGCAGACCAATGCCAGTCAACGCCGTTTTCAACGTAAGTCAGATCGCACCCTGACTTGGTCAGGTCTTCAGTGATTTTTTTGCTGGTGTGGAGATGGATCATATGTGACAGATTTCTATTATGCTTATCAATGATTCTTTCCCCGGATTCGAAGTCGCTGCATAACCTCCTCAACAGGTTGGACGTTTCCATCCTCAATCTGTCGTATGCCGAGCGCAAGAATCTTCAGAAGAGTCCTTGTCGCCTTGATTTCCAAACAATTCGTCATCATATTATGGCTCGGGATCATAATCACCGTCCTCGCAAGATCGACTTACACCAGGCATAGGTCATCCATCAATTTTGATAAAAAGGTTGGGATAGGAAAAAATCTAATGTCAATAAATCAGCAACGTCCCCTGCTACACACCCCAAGCACTGATCACCCCGGATTCGTGAAAAACAGCGTTGAGGTAGCACACTCAGCGCATTCCCGATAAAAGTTAAGCCCCTCCTTGCGAAGGCGCTCTTTATGCCCAGGATTCCCGCAATCCAATTTGATCGGCGTGTTTCCAGTGCAGTCAGAGCACTTGAAGTAGTAACCATAGCGTCCATACTGAATGGTCAAATTGTGACTTTTGCATTTACGACACAGGGGAATTTCAAAACTTTGAGGCGTCGGGGCAGGCTGGTTTGTTTGATAAGAAGCGCACGTTTCGGCAATGTGCTCATCCGGCCCGAATTTTGCCCGGTAATCTATCTTGATCGGTTTATGCAGTGCCGCGAGCGATTGGGCAATCTCTTTCAGCGTATCCGTCGACACAACTTTTGACATGGCGCCAAGTGTAGCAAGAACACCTCTCGAATTGAGGTGGTTGTCAATGGTCTTAGCCAGTTCATCTGCTTTAATCACTCGGCTGGTGTCAAATTTTTTTGGTCGATCAATTCGCGCCTTGCTTGAAACAAGAACAAAAGGCTCATAAACAGGAGAGAGTTTCATACCCAACCTTGTTGGCCATTCAACTTGTTTGATGACATCTTTAAGAACCATCACGTGACGGTCATTCTGAGCCAGTGGTGACGACATCCCTTCAAAAGATTTGTTGAAATTGTTCCACTGCAGAAACTGCCCATCATCCATGATCTTAAGCCCCGAATGAAAGTGCTTAGTTTCCAGTACAAAAAAGGTCATGGTGCGGTGGATCAAAAGATGATCGATCTGAGCAATTCGGCCATTCGCCTCCAAGCGAAGATCGTGGATCACAGCAGTGTTTTGCGAATCCTTCAGGGCAAAATCGATAAAATAAGCCGCCTCTTTTTCACCTTTGAGGCCAGCCTTTAAAAAGCGTAGTTCTTTTTCAATTTGAGCCTTATTTCCTTTTGAAGCGACTGCTACAAGTTTTTCAAGTTCCGCAATATCTGAAGCCTTGCTATCGGCATCTTTTATGAGCATGAGTTACATCAATCCTCCGACTTAAATTACATATTATGGCCACGGAGTCCGCCAAGAGATCCACACTACTTTAGCTGATTATAACCGTAAGGATCTGTGCTCTTTTGTATAGGAATCTCCGACAGTATATTTGGGCGTATCGAGTTCTTCATTCAGAGATGAGGTAGTAATTATAATCTGGTGGTCGGCATCCTGCTCGGCACAAAAATCGGCAATAATTTTTTGATAATTGTGGATTCTGTCAGTGACCATTCCCTTGTCTTCAACATTATCCAAGAGTAAAAGTCTAGGAAACTTCATTTCTCCGTCATTTATCGCTGTTTTCAGTAGGCCAAGAAAGAGACTATTTTTGACAACAACCATTCCGCTAGCGCTTTTTGATATGTTTGGCTGACCGTTAATAGCAAACCAGTCATCTTTGAAGTCAAAGGCGAAGTCCTCAAGATCTTCTTCAAAATCTTTATGTTCAGCAAGATCCAGCTCGAGAAAGTATTTTGTATTTTCTGCTATGGCGCTGGTTACTGTTGACCGGCGTCGCTCTTGTGAAGCAACATACCCTGCTATTTTGTCTTCAAGGCTTGATATTTTTGCCTGAAGTTTGGATTTGGACTTGCTCAGCGTAGTCATTTCTAAACTCAGTCCACGAAGTTTTTCTAGCTCTTCTATCTGGGCTTCAGCGCGACCGATCTCACAACTTGTCTCATAGATCAATGTTCTACGTCCATCAGAGGGAGCTACTCTTATTTTGTCCAAACGGTTTATCAGGGAGCTAAGATGCCGTTTTTGTCCCGTTATTTTCTTGGCTAAGTCATTTCTTTTGTTAATGCTTTCAGCAAGAAGCTTTTCACTTTCGGTTATTTGCCCTTCCAGGTCGAATTTTACTTCGAATTGTTTGGCTTGAATGTCCTCTTTGTGCTGGTGGTTTCCACATAAATGACATTCATCGTCTTTTCTTTTCGGTAAGGTACCGTGGCATGCAGGACACCTTTCGTAATTTACATTGCCAAGAAACTGGAAGACTCGGGAGGAACTTTCAAATTCTGTCAACATTGACTGCAAGTGCTTAATAAAGCTCTTACTGTCTTCGATTTCATAGTCCAGACCTTTGAGTTTCTCTTCGTCGTTGATCAGTTCATTTTTAGTTTTAAGGGCGTGTTGACTTAATTCAACACGTTTTTTTTCGGCTTCCTTGCCAATTTCTTTGCTGTTAATGTCACTATTTTCAATTTCTGAAAGTTTCAATTCAAGTGCACTTTTTTTCTGATTGAGTTTGTCGATTTTCTGCTGAAGTGATTCTTCATTTAGGCTTTCCTGAAGCGCAGATCCTGCTTTGATAATATGTTTTAGTTTTGAATATACCTCGTCAAATCGTTTTTCCAGTTCTCGTTTTTTTAGTCGAGCAGAGTATAGTTCGCTACCGCCAATCCCACATAACAAGTCGCCAATCGCTTCACGAATGTCTTTGCTGTCGTATTGAGGTTCCAGTCGAAAAATTCGTTGGAGGGGTGAGGTTTGGTCAACGTAGATCAGTCTCAATATCTGGTGCATGGTGATGTTTGACCGCTCCTCACCGGGCATTTCCTGAATGCCGAGGCTTTCAAACAGCATCTGTGTGTATGTCCGGCTTTCACTGTTGCGAGAAAAGGGAGCGAGAATCCAGCCATCAGCTGCAGATTTCATGGCAGAATCATAATTGCCAATATAAATATGCATCGGCCTTGAGCGTTTTCCGCCATCAATCCGTCTTTTCAATACGAGAGGAACTGTATTTGACATAACCTCAACAAAGACCTCATCGCATCCTTGCGAGTGCTCT
Source organism: Desulfuromonas sp. (assembly GCA_002869685.1). Classification (GTDB taxonomy): domain Bacteria; phylum Desulfobacterota; class Desulfuromonadia; order Desulfuromonadales; family Desulfuromonadaceae; genus Desulfuromonas. The sequence continues at coordinate 2,504 of PKUE01000109.1, read as the reverse complement.
TTCCAATCCTTGAGGTCTCCTCCCAAACCAAAAAAAAGTAGATCCATGATGGTGGATTTGCCGGACCCATTGGCACCGCGAATTACATTGAACCCTTTGTGGAATGGCTCGTCGTAGACCCTAAGGCCGTTTTTCATGATCACAAGTCGATTAATAAAAAGGCATGGGCTCATCATCTAAGCTTCCCTCCGTGTTCAAGGTGAAGTTTTCTCATGAGGCTATCCGCACCATCCATCGGCATTGAGCCTATCGTGCCGATCAAAAAATCAAGTTGATCCTTTTGGGTGGCAGCTCTTTCATCCACATGATGTAAAAGTGGCTGAGGAAGAGTTTCTAAGTTTAGCTCAACCGTGCTTGTTCTAAATTTTTCAGGGTCTATCAGATTGCGAAATGCCATGCTATTCAAGGCGACATTCTGAATAGGTTGTAATTCTCTATAAAGTAGTTGTGTGCTAGGAAGATAAACGAAGCTGTCCTTCTTTTTTGGAAAGCCAATCCTTCTCGCTTCTTTTTTTTCTTCTCTGCTCATATTGATATCTTCGATGAGGAAAGGCATCAGCCATAACAGATCGAGTAAGGAAAGGCGCTGTTTGCTTAAAGAGTGCCCTGGGTAAAATCGCAGAATTGTCAGCATTCGAAACGTACAGTGATAAGGATCGCGTAAAGGGTGCCAAAGTCTGAGCATCAGTCTTGACTCCATTTGATGTGACAATGGCCGGTCAGGAAATAAATAACATCCATAATGTCCGATTCAGATGCTTCTTCTCCAAAAAAAATGGTTTTATTTTGTAGCATTGGGGTGATAACCCTATTTACTATTTCTTCATTTACTGACTTAATAGATTCGCCATCATCAATCATTGGCTTAACAGATAAGTCAAACCTGTTAAAAACATCTTTTATAAACTTTGTTTGTTCGGCACTTGAAGATCCAAGGAGTTTGTACTTATGTAATAATGTGGAGACCCTCTTCTTAGAATTTTCAGCATATGAGATTTTGTCAGCTCTGCCACCAGCAGTTAGCTTGTCACATAGTTCTTTCCTGTCACCAACTTTTTTTGTTGTGTAGAACTCGTCAAAGTCAATATTTACCAATGTCTTTTTGTTCGTTATGCACTTATTTAAAAACTTGTTTATGCTCAAATATGTTGGATTATCTGCAGTTTTGAACTTGCAAATACCAAAATGATCAGAATCAACGCCGACTGGAAAACATCCATGAACTCTGGGATCTGAGGATGTTTTTGAAACTATCTGGATTTTGTCTAAATATTTTACAATTTCAAAATAGGCTACTGTTTCAATGCTGTTATGCGGAGCATAGCTACTATACCAATCATTGAGTTCATCAAGAAATCCGCTATCTTTTTTAAGTTCGAGAACTACCTTTGAAAATTTCAGCTTAAGATATGAATCAATGACTTGAGCCGCGCTGGCAAACGATGACCCACTATGGGGAGTCGCCATAAACGCTACCCCCGCTGTTGACTGGATTAATGTCGAACCACCTCCGCCTGCCATGTCGGACGATTTTCTTAAAGCTGCCTTGATCAAAAGGCCGCCAAGACTGTGAACGATAAACACCACCGGTCGTCTAGTGCCAATCTCCATGGATTCAAAATAATCGACTATCGCCCTTGCACGATCGGAGATGCCCATCCCACGGCCTTCGAGCATTGAAGCAATTTTTTTTGAAGGATGTCCCAGGGACCATATATTTACGTGAGGAAAGGATTCGCTAAGCCATTTAGGCCAGAAGTTATCTCCGGTAGTCCAAGTGTCATATGGATCGCCACCAAGCCCATGAATAAAAACAATATCAGCACCAGGGACAAAGTCGCCTGATTGATAGATAGAGTGTAATTTAAATTCGCTCAAGGACGTAATCCTCCGATTTAAAATGCCCTACCGACAAAGACTTTTACACCAAATTCAATCACGCATTGGATCAGAAGCAGACTAAGGAAAGGCAGTGGCTAATAAACATTTGCCAAGGCCAACCAGCCCTTCTACAAAACACACATTAAAGACTGCTAGGTAAAATACCGGATGCCATGATATTTCACAAGGTTGGAAATATTAGAATCAAAGCTCTCCGAAATGGATATGGAACATTAATGGACGCGGATTCGATACCCGTCACCTCCACCACAGTAGTTCGATCAACAATCAGTAAGGTAGGGAAATCAATTAACGGCATGAATTCTGGCAATGGCGATACCCCCTCTTTCGATCATCCAGCTAACTTTCAGCACCGGCGGCGGAAATCTCCTACTACGTCATTCGCTTCACGCTCACTCCTGCGTAGGCTCCCCTTCTCTCGCTGACGCGGCCATCCCTGGCCGCTTTTCTGACATTTAGTCAGCGCTCGCTGCGCTTCGATTCCCGCCTCAGCGATTAAAAAAGGGAGCAACCCGTTTGGGTTACTCCCTTTTTTGATTGGTGGAGGCGGCGGGAATCGAACCCGCGTCCGAAAATCTTTCACTTAAGGCGTCTACATGTGT
>PKUE01000081.1 GCA_002869685.1 Desulfuromonas sp. | reverse complement strand
ACAGTAGTCTTCGAGGCTGTAGTTACGCGAATGGCCGTCGCCGCTGCAGCGGCCACTGTAGTCGACGGCAAGGCCGCCGCCGAGATCCAGGTAGCCCATGGGCGCACCTTCGCGGCACAGATTGATGTAGTAGCGACACGCTTCTTCAACACCGCGGCCGATGTCCTCCAGACAGGGGATCTGCGAGCCGAGATGACAGTGGAGCATTTCAAGACAGTCGATCATCCCGGCGGCCTGCAGGGTTTCGACCATGGCCAGCAGCTGGGTGCTGCTCAAGCCGAAGCTGCTGCGGTCACCGCTGGTCTCCGTCCACATGCCGCTGACCTGGGTGGAGATCTTAATCCGTGCACCGATATGGGGGCGCACACCGAGCTGACGGCTGCGCTCGATGAGCAGATCCAGTTCCGCCGGGGATTCAATGACAAAGAAACACGGGTGGCCGAGTTTGTGTGCCCACAGACCGAGGTCGATGAACTCCCGGTCTTTGTAGCCGTTAAGCACCAGCAGGCCGCCCGGTGTCAGGTTGGCCAGAGCCAGCACCAGTTCCGCCTTGCTGCCCGCTTCAAGACCATGCTGATAGGGGGCACCGAAGCGACAGATCTCTTCAATGATCTGGCATTGCTGATTGACCTTGACCGGAAACACGCCGCGATAACGGCCTTGATAACCGGCGGCGGCAATGGCGCTGCGAAAGGTCTCATTGAGATAGACAATGCGCGACTGCAGCAGGTTTTCGATGCGCAGGACGATGGGCATGTCGTAGCCGCGCTGCTCGAGACCGGCGACGATCTCCATCAGCGAGACCTGAACCGGACCATTACTGCCGTCGATCTCCACCGTCATTTCTCCGGCGCTGTTGACGCCAAAGAAACCGCGTCCCCAGTCGGGGATGCCGTACAGTTGTGCCGAATCGTCAATGGTCCAGTTGCTCAGGTCCTGCGTCATCTCACCAGACTCCCGTCAGTGGGTTATTGGTATTTATTTGAGACTCTTGCAAAAAACAGGGATGGCTTTTTGCAGGAACCTCATCAGGCAATGTTTTCGCGGGCAAAGGTCGGCAGCATAAACGCGCCGAGGTGCAGTTGCTCGTTGTAGTAGCGGGTATGAAAGCCGCGGTTGGCAGCGCGCTGCTGGTCGAAATCATTGACCGGATGATATTTCTTGCTGGCAAAGGCGAAACTCCACAGACCACTGGGGTAGGTGGGGATAAACGCCTGATACATCTCGACAATCGGGAACACGTTGCGCAGATTGCCGTACATGGCCTTCTGGATGTCAGCATGGTAAAACGGCGACTCGCTCTGAGCAACCATGATGCCGTCCTCTTTCAGCGCACCATGAACCAGGCGATAAAAGTCCTCCTCGAACAGACCGACAGCCGGACCGATGGGGTCGGTGGAGTCAACGAGAATGACGTCGAATTCATTCTGATGGTCACGGATGTAGGCCAGGCCGTCATCAACATGCAGTTTGACGCGCGGGTTGCTGCCGTCAATTTCACACGCCATGGAAGGCAGCAGTTCGATGGATTTTTCGATCACCAGACCATCGATTTCGCACAGAATGGCTTGCTCGACGCCGGGGTGCTTCATGATTTCGCGGATGCTGCCGCCGTCACCGCCGCCGATCACCAGCACTTTTTTCGGGTCGGGGTGAGTGAACAGGGCTGGATGGGCGATCATGTCGTGGTAGACGAACTCATCGCGCTCGGTGACCATCACCAGACCGTCGAGCAGCATCATTTTGCCGTATTCCAGAGTCTGGACGATATCCAGTTGCTGAAACTCACTTTTGCCGGAGAACAGTGTCTCCGTCACCTTCATGGTAATGCCGACGTTTTCCGAGTGCTTCTCGGTGTACCACATGTCCATAATCTGTATCCTGTTCGTTAAAGAGTGTTTGTTGGTTCAAGAACCACGCCTGCCAGGGCACAAGCGGCTCGCTCTACTTTGATCTGAACGGCCAGTGAGTGAATTGAGCGAATTTCGATCTTGCGCTCATCCAGTACCTGTTGTGCCAGGGTGCGGGCAATGGCTTCAATATCTTCTTTGTGCCCCGTCGCCGCATAGGGGATCACCGGTGCGGCGAGGGTCGGGTCGTGTGGATAAGCTACGGCAATAGCCGCTGAAATGATTTCACCGGGGGTGGCTGAGGAGACCCGAGCCATGAAAACCCGTTGCTCATAATCCTGAGCTGCAGAGTCTTTGGTCCGCAATGGACTGGAGGCCGGCAGGCTGCCCTCAATCGGCAGGACGATGCCATCAGCGAGTCCGGCATCATGCAGCGCATGGTGCTCGGCGGCCAGTGGGTGATCGCTGTGACCGCAGCCGCAGAGAAAACGGTGGGCGGGTACTGTCGGGCTAGACATACGCGTCCTTTCATGGTGATGTGAAGCAGGGTGAAATCAACGCTGTTATCACGACAACTTATGCCGTAAAATAGCGCAAACTACAACCCTTATGTGCTTTTCAGGATGGAGAGAACGAAGACAGGGGCGTTTCTTGACTTTTTGTCGGGATTGGGCAAAGGTCTGGGAAGTTGATTAATGTATTCACCATAGTCGGGAAATGGAATTCCCGCTGTGTTGTAAAGAAAGGAAATGTTATGGGTTTGAGAGAACTCGGGTTTATTGGCGGCGGAAACATGGCCGAGGCGTTGATGAAAGGGCTGATCTCATCGGGCGTGGAGAGTCGGCAGATTCTGGTCGCCGAGCTGATGCCTGAACGCCGTGCCTATCTGGAACAGACCTATCAGGTGCAAACTACCGCGAGCAGTAGTGAGGTGATGGAACAGAAGAAGGTGGTTCTTCTGGCTGTGAAACCTCAGGCTCTCGATGCCGCCTTGATGCCGTTAAGTGATGTGTTTACCGATGAACACTGCCTGATTTCGATCCTGGCAGGGGTGACTTCAACGCGAATAGAATCCATCCTTGGCGGTGCTCCTCGCATTGTCCGGGTGATGCCAAATACCCCGGCGTTGATCGGTGCCGGTGCCGCCGGATTGTGCGGTGGTCGTCATGCCAGCGCTGAAGATGTCGCGTTGGCATGCACGCTTTTCTCGTGTGTTGGTGCGGTAGAAGTCGTGGCCGAACGTCTCTTGGATGCTGTCACCGGTCTGTCCGGGTCGGGTCCGGCCTATGTTTATACGATTATTGAAGCGCTGGCCGATGGAGGGGTTCTCGAAGGGCTGCCCCGTTCGGTGGCGTTGACTCTGGCGGCGCAGACCGTTGCCGGCGCTGCCCAGATGGTGCTTGAAACGCAGGAGCACCCTGGCGTATTACGCGATCGGGTGTGCAGCCCTGGCGGGACGACAATTGCCGCAATGGAAACGCTGGAACAGGGGAACCTGCGGGCGACTCTGATGGGGGCGGTGACGCGGGCAACCCAGCGCTCACGCGAATTGGCGGAAGATTGATGTCATTCTGGTGTAACGGGCGGTTCTCAACGCGCGTTACACCAGATCATCATCGCTTGGCGGAGGGGCGGTGTCCTCTTCGTCGAGGATAACCATTTCATCGGCAGCTACGGTGAGGGGGCTGTATTCCCCCATATAAAGGCGATTGTTGAGGATGTCGGCAATGACCGACAGTGGACCATATTGCTCAAAGCGGATCTCCTCGGTGACGCTGTCCAGAGAAATCACCACCTTCTCACGCAACAGGCGATGAACATTGATCTTGGCGTTGCCTTCGTGGTCCTCAAAAACAAAATTGTTCAGTTCCTTTTTAACCTCATTCTGCATGGTTTTGACCAGTTCCAGCCGCTCGGTGAGGATTTGTAGCCGTTTTTTTGTGGTGGATTTCTTGTTTTTCTCCTGATCGGCTTTTTTGGTCAAAGGTCCCAGACAATGCTTGATGAATTCGTTTTGAATCGCCAGGCTTTTCTGCTTGGCTTTGAGCATCTGCAGACGGTCCATTTCAGGAAAATAGACACCTGAACACAGACGGGTGGCAACGCCAGCCGTTGCACCGACGTCCTTGGTCTCAATTCCTTTCAGGGCAACACATTCGCCACCGCTGATGACACCACTTTTGATGAGGATCATTCCGGCCGACTTGATATGGCAGTTGCGGATTTCATTGGCAACAACGACATCGCCGAGCGCTTCGACGGTAACACCGTTGAGGTAGTTGGCTTTCAATGTGCCACCGCAGCGGATCAATCCCTCATCGCGTCCGGACATGCTGCCGATCGTGACATCGCCGTCGCTGATCAGGTAGGAGTTACCCACCGCACCACCGATCTCAATTCCTTTAATTGAACGGATGTCGAAACTGTCAAGGACGTCACCGCGCACGTAGGTAAAGCCGGGAAAATTGATGTTGCCAATTTCCAAATCAACATCACCATGGATGATGTAATCTTCAGAAACCGACAGAGTGTTTTCAGAATAGTCGACCCGGCCACACAATTCAGAAATGAAACGACAGCCGTCATCTTCAACGCGAACACCTTCGCCCAGACGCAGTTCCAGCTCTTTGCCTTGAACCGGTGCCAGGACCTTGCCGGTGACCGTACTGGAACCGCGACCATATTCGGCCGGATGGAGAATGGCAATCTCTTCGTCCGGTTGAACACAGGTAAACAGGTTCAGGGTGTACAGATCGATATGGCCTTCAGCGTCTTCTTCAAAATTGACCTGATGATCTGCACCGGTGCGGATTTTTATTTCCAGCCAGGCGTCAGAACCGGGTTCGGGGGGGAGGGTTGAAGCGATGACAACATGACGTTGATCCCGGCCTTTGGCAGCAAAGCGACACACTGCTTCAATTGCCGCCATATCAATACCATCCTCGACGCCGGCCTGTGACAGCAGGGTGACCAGCTGGGTTGGCGTGAGGGTGCACTCTTTCCCGGCTTTGGGGAGCAGGCTGACCATGGCTGCCATTTCATCATCGGAGATGATGATTTGCAGACCATATTCCTCCGTCTGTTCTTCATGGACAACAGTACCGGGGGCTTGGCCAAATGGGTTGGATTCGATTTCGGTTTCTTCAGTGGTGTTCGACATCCTGTCATCCGCAGTGAGTAATTATCTCTGTGGCTCTGTTACCTTGTCGGCCCGCGGCGGTAAAGAGTTTAGGTGTAATCTGAAGAATTGGGCAAAAGTGTTGATTTTTTCAGTGTTTCTGTAAACTCATCAGCGGGAATCGGACGACTGAAGAAGTACCCTTGAGCCTGTGGACAGCCCAAATGCAGCAGCCGTTGGCGTTGCTCATCGGTTTCCACTCCTTCGGCGATGATTTCAAGTTCGAGGGTTCTGGCCAGGGTGATAATGGTTCGGGCGATGGTGTCCCCGCTACCTTTGGCCATGTTGTTGACGAACGATCGGTCAATTTTCAACTTGTCGATGGGGAAACGGTGCAGGTGACTCAACGATGAATAACCGGTGCCGAAGTCATCAATTGCCAGTGAAACGCCCAGGTCGGTCAAGCGCTGCATCAAATGGGTGGCAATATCGATATCGTGCACCAACAGACTCTCGGTGAGCTCCAGTTCAAGGCTCTGAGCAGGCAAGCCGGTTTTCTTGAGTATTGCCGAGACCTCGCCAACCAGGTTGTCGTTGCGAAATTGGCGAGCGGAAAGATTGACGGCAATGGTCAGATCGGGGCAAGTCTGCTGCCAGTGGCGGGTTTGGCGACAGGCTTGCTCAAGAACCCAGGAGCCGATTTCATGGATGACACCGGTTTCTTCAGCCAAGGGGATAAAGTCGTTGGGTGAAATCATCCCGTGCTCGGGGTGAATCCAGCGCAGCAGAGCTTCACTGCCGATGATACGACCACTGCCCATTTCCACCTGGGGCTGATAGTACACTTCCATCTCCTGGCGTTGCAGGGCTTTGCGTAAATTGTTTTCCAGCTGGAGACGTCGTCCGGCATGAGCATTCATGTCCGGGGTGAAAAATTGGTAATTGTTGCGGCCCATCTCTTTGGCCCGGTACATGGCAGTATCGGCAAAGCGGATCAACTGTTCGGCATCGCTGCTGTCTTCCGGTGTGATACTGATACCGATACTGGTCGTGAGGCACATCTCCTGACCATTGACATCAATGGGCTGACTGACCAGTTCACACAGTTTTTCAGCCAACGCAGCGGCGTCAGACAACTCGCGCAGGTCTTCGAGCAGGATCATATACTCATCTCCGCCAAAGCGGGCAACGGTGTCGGTGTCACGCAGGGTGTTTCTCATCCGTTTGGCCAGGGTGATCAGAAGCTGGTCGCCCACAGCATGACCCAGGGTGTCATTGATGTTTTTGAACCGGTCAAGATCCAGTAACAGCAATGCCGCCTGACTCTTATGGCGTCGTGCCTTGGCGATGGCCAACTTGAGGCGATCGCCAATTAACAGACGGTTGGGTAATCCGGTGAGCGGATCGTGATAGGCCTGATGAATTAACTGGTCTTCGGCCTCTTTGCGTTCCGAGATATCACGGATGATGGCCTGAATTGTTTCCATCTGGTCGATCTCAATCCACCGGGCACTGATCTCCACCGGAAACGTGGAGCCATCGCTGCGGAACTGCATGGTATCAAAACGGATCCCCTGTTCCATGTGGAGTTGTTCCCAGAACAGATCGCATTCCTGCTGGTTGAGGTCGCACAGATTGCGCAGTTTGAGGGTTTTCAGTTCGTCAATTGGATAGCCGTAGGCCTCTACCGCCCGTTCGTTGGCGTCAATAATCTGTCCCTGGTTGTCGATCAGCAGGACAATGTCATTGGCAAAACGACTCAGGTTGTCGAAGCGCTGTGTCAGCATCTGATTTTGCAGCTGGTGCTGGTAGTAGTTGGCCTGATACAGGGCCTGTTGTCGCCGCCACCACATCATCATCATCGTGCCCGCCGCTGCCAGAACCAGAAGCGAGGTGATCGCTTCGATGGCGGCAATTTTGACCAGGGCAACCATCACCTCTTTTTTATCTATTTTAGCGACCAGATACCAGGGGCTGTCCTCCACCTTCTTGATTGCGGCCAGCACTTCAACACGGCGGTAGTCGTAGCCGTTAAATACCCCTTCACGTTCAGCAAGAACTCGGCTTCCCGGGGTGTCGTAGCCCGGTGGTGGATCGACGGAGACCAGAACTTTAGGGTCAACCATATGTCTGGGCGGGGTCAGGCGGAGAACTTTATCGTCGAGCTTGCGGACCAGGACCGATTCGGCACTTTGGCTGGGAACCGGCCACGAGGTCATCAGCGGGACGAGAAAATGATCGGGATTGATAATAAAAACCAGGGTGCCAATAACCTCCTGGGTCGGATCGCCGTTGCGATAGAGCGGTGCAATGAGATTCATGTGAACATGGGTTTCACGGGTATTATTGTGGAGGTGATTGTTGTGGCGGATCACAGCGTCCTGAGAATGAACGTGGAACAGTTTGCTGAACATCACCTGTTTGTGGCTGATTGCATCAGAGAGTGGTTGCTTGTCGATATGCGCTGCCAGATCGATTGGTTCGCCGACGCTGAGTAATGGTTGACCGGTTGGCGTGGTCAGAACGATGGCATGGTCCTCGCTGTCACTTAACGCCGGGGTCAGGGAGCGAATGATGTGGTTGGCCCGGTCAGATGTGCGTTGGCGGATGTAGGATTCGATGCTGGTGAGCAGATCCTGATTGGCGGTGAGCAGGCGGGCGTGAATGATCCGTTCGTGGCGCCAATGACCAACCTGCCGCGCTTTCAGGTTGCACAGCATCGTCAGGTTGATGCGAGCCGCCTCGGTAATGGTGTTTTTTTGATAATCGTAAAAGATGGCCGAAGCCAGACAGACCAGAATCGTCAGGCAAAAGAACACCATAAGCAGAATCAGTTTTCCACTGGATGGAGAAGCGTTCTGCTCATGGGGTGTCTTCGACAATAGAATCAACCTTTATTATTAGTTTATGTAAATTCAATATCTTATTTAATGTAAATCCTACATAGAAAAGAGACATATTTCAAGTACTCAGCGACAAATTCAGACACGCCGAAAACGTAGAAACCAGGCTTCCGCCAGCTCACTGCTGATCAGTAAGAAAATGGCCAGCAAAATTCCCGGAATTTGTACCGGGATGATCAGACTCAGGAGCCAGCAGAACAGCAGATAGGCGAATTTGACCAATGTGGCCTGGCCGAGGATAACGGTGTGGTGATTGGCAGTGAAATAAGCTCGGAGCAGATTGGTGCCGCCGTAGGCGAGGGGGAAAACGGCGCACAGACTCAACGGCAGAACAATATATTGGCGCAGGGATTCGGCTAGACCGAAAATGTTTTCGAAGATCAGCCGATTGCCCGGCCCGGCAATAGCAAGGGTCAAGATGCCCATGCCCAGGCTGGTCCACCAGAAGAAACGCAGCAGGACCCGATAGTCTTCCGGTTGGTTGATCAAGGTCAGATAGGCCTGCTGCAGGTTACGCATGGGGCCGGCCAGCATGAACAGCAGGGCGCGAATGACTCCGAACGACGCCAGGGCGAGATTGGCATCGGGCAGGCGGCTGATGATGGCATTGATCACTACCGGAATGGTCTGTTGCAGGCCCGAGGAGAAGGCAACCGGCAGGGCAAAGCGGAGAATTTCGCCAGTGGTCTTTTCGTGGTTATCGGTAAAGGGGACGTGGCAGCGCCAGGCGAACAGACCCATCATGGTCGTTTCGACGACAATGCACATCAGTAACCCAAAGGCCCCCAGTTCAGGGCCATTGAACCACTGTTGGCCGATGTACAACCAGAAAAACAGTGCGCCGATGCGGATGCCGGTGGCCAGAGAGACCAGGTTGGTACGGCGGGCGCGGATAACCAGACCCTGAAAAAAGCCACGAAAGCCGGTAAAAAATGGCAGCAGTGCCATTAGCGCCAGCACCCGTTTCGCGCCATCCGCCACTGGCGGTGAAACGCCGAGGATGGTGCGCAGCAACACGTCACCCAGAGAGGTGTGGGCGATCAGGTTGAGCATGGTAGAAACATAGATGGCGATCAGCACCACACACAATATCATGCTGCGAAACGAGCGTTTGCCACGCACAATGGCAATGGTGATGGTGTGATTCTGATACGACGGCGAGGCGAACAGCAGGTGGACTACCATGGCCACGGAAAATGATGCCAGGGCGATAACAAAATCATCCACCCGCGCCAGTGCTGCGTTGATGATGGAGTGGGAAACACTCATCAATTGAACATTGAGCACCAGCGGGAAGAAAAACCAGCTGATCTCCTTCATGGTCAGGATCGGGCGTTGTGAGTCAGTTGTCATCATGGGAACAACGCCAGCAGGTTTTGCGGGTGCTGAACACTCCAGGTGTAAGGCGCTTCAGCGGCGGTGCCGAAACCGTACTGACAAAAGCAGCTGTCTACTCCGGCCGCCTGGGCACAATAGAGGTCGGTATGGTGATCGCCGATCATGACCGCTCGGGAGGGGGAGACGTTGAGCGAGCTCATGGCATAAGTCAGAGGCAGGGGATGGGGCTTTTTTTCGGCAAGACTGTCGCCGCCAAGGACAACAGCAAAACGATCGAGCAGATTGAGACCGCGGAGCAGGTCCATGGCCAGAGCGTAGGGTTTATTGGAGACCACCGCCAGCACTTTATCCCGATGGTGGTCGAGAAACGCTTCTATCCCCGGGTATATGCAGGTATGGTCGAGCAGGTGCTCGGCGTAAAGGCGCAGAAAAGTGGCTCGGTGGTCGGGAATGTACATCCCTTCGGGCAGGGCGCGTTGAACCAGACGAGTGGCACCATCGCCAACGAAACTCAAAGCCAGCTGGTCGGCAATGGGCTCCAGCCCCAGATGCTGGCGCAGACGATTGACGGCAGCGGCAAGATCACGGGCTGAATCCACCAGAGTTCCGTCCAGATCGAAGAAGAATCCGTCGATCTCCTTCATCACTGCAACAGACTGGCCAGCCACGACCATAAGCCGGCTTCATCAATCTTGAAATAGAGGACAATGGCCACGGCCAGTGGTGAAACGAAGCGGATTAATACATGCCACACCGGGTAGACCCATCCGGCACCACCCGCCATCAGCTCCTCTTTCTCCTCGTTGCCGCCCCAGAACCAGCCGACATAAATGGCGATCAGCAGCCCGGCGATCGGCAACAGATAGTTGGAGGCGATCAGGTCGGCGGAATCGAAGAAGGAGCGGTCGCCGATAAACGTCCAGTCGGCCATGACGTTGTAGGACAGGGCTGTGGGGATGCCGACGATAAAGGCCAGGGCAGCGATGGTGCACGTGGCGGTTTTGCGGCCCCAACCGCGCTCATCAATCAGATAGGCGACCTGGGCTTCAAGCAGGGAGATGTTGCTGGTCAGAGCGGCAAAGGCCAACAGCAGAAAAAAGAACACTGCTAATAGTCCGCCGGCAGGAATTTTCGAAAAAACCACCGGAATGGTTTTAAAAATCAGGCCGGGACCGGCAGCCGGTTCCATGCCGACGGCAAAGACAATGGGAAAGATCGCCAGACCGGCCATCAGGGCAATGATGGTGTCGAGGGCGACGATGCGAATCCCCGACGCGAACAGGTCTTCATCCCGGTTCAGGTAGGAGCCGTAGGTGATCATAGCCGCCATCCCCAGCGACAGGGTGAAAAACGAGTGGCCGAGGGCTTCGAGCACGGAGCCGGGATTTAATTTGCTGAAATCGGGACTGAACATGAACGATAGCCCCTGCTGGGCTCCAGGGCTTAGCATGCCGTTAACGAAGAGCATGGTCAGCAGGGCAAACAGGACCGGCATGAGGATTTTGCTCCACCGTTCGATCCCTTTTTGTACTCCGCTGATGACGATCCCCAGACACAGAGCCATAAAGACGAAGTGCCACAGGGTCTGGCGGCTGCCGTCGGCGATGAGTGTGCCGAACATCCCTTCAACCACGGCTGGATCGCTGCCCGAGAAGCGACCCATAAGAGCCCGGTAGACATAATCGAGAGTCCAGCCGGCCACCACGGAGTAATAGGAACTGATGATGAAGGCGGCGCTGACACTGACCCAGCCGGGGGTTTGCCACCAGGAACGTTTATGTTCCAGGGCGATAAACGCACCGATGGCGTCCTTTTTGGTATGACGGCCCACCATCAGTTCCGCCAGCATGATGGGTAGTCCCACCAGCACAATGCACACCAGATAAACGAGCACAAAAGCACCACCACCGTTTTGACCGGCGATGTAGGGAAATTTCCAGATGTTACCCAGTCCGACCGCACTTCCGGCGGCGGCGAGGATAAAACCGAGGCGGGTTCCCCATTGGGGGCGTTGAGTCGCGGGTGAAGACATAGAGGTTACTCCCGTGCGCCAAAGATGGCGGTTCCGACCCGGATCAGGGTAGCGCCTTCTTCGATGGCAATTTCAAAGTCGTGACTCATCCCCATGGACAGTGTTGCCATGCTGACATTCGGCAGATTAAGTGAGTCAATCTTTTCGGCCAGTTCGCGCAGCAGACGGAACCAGGGGCGAACCTGTTCGAGATCTTCGGCATACGGAGGCAGGGCCATCAGCCCCTCGATGCGGATGTGGGGCAGTGTGGCCAGTTGTTGCACCAGTTCTATCGCCTCATCGACTGGGACACCGGCTTTACTTGTTTCATCCCCGACATTGACTTGGACCAGGATGCGGGCGACCGCCCCGGATTTTCCCCAGTGCTTGTCGATCTCGCTGGCCAGAGACAGACGATCCACGGAATGGATCAATTCGGTTTTCCCGGTGAGGTATTTTACTTTGTTGGTCTGCAGGGCGCCGATAAAATGCCAATGAGGCGTGCCGTTGATGCTCTGCTGTTTGTCGATGAATTCCTGAACATAACTTTCGCCGAATAACGTCTGCCCGGCATTTAACGCCTCTTCGATCAGGGTTGCCGGTTTTTTCTTCGACACGGCAATCAGCTGAACGTCGTGAGGATCGCGACCGCAGCGTTGGCAGGCTGCTGCGACACGTTGGCGAATCGTCTCCAGATTGTGGGCAATTTCTACAGACATCGTTTTCCCGTCAGGATGGGGCGTCTGTGGGGAATAACGCCACGGCGCCGAGTTGAATCAGATCGCTGACAATTTGTGACAGAGGCAGGCCGACGACACTGGTATAACTGCCATTGATGGCGGTGACCATAAAAGCTCCCAGCCCCTGGATTGCGTAGGAACCGGCTTTGTCCGCCGGTTCTCCACTGGCAATGTACCCCTCAATCTCCCGGCCTGTCAATGGGCGGAACCTGACCTCGGTGATCTCACAGTGGACGATATCTTCTTCGGTGTCACGGTCGTGAATGGTATATGCCGACATCACCTGATGGCTGCGACCCGACAACAGCTGCAACATCCGGCGCGCATCGTCGTGGTCGGCTGGTTTGCCGAGGATCAGCTGGTCGCAGACGACGATGGTGTCGCTGCCGATGAACCAGCGCCCCTCAACGTCGCTCCGGTTCGCCACATCCAACGCTTTGTCACGGCTCAGGCGGCGGACGAAATCTTCAGCCGCTTCGTTGGCAAGGCGTTCTTCATCAATCTGGCTCGGTACCACCTGAAAACGGATGCCGAGGCCTGCGAGGAGCTCGCGGCGGCGTGGTGAGGCCGAAGCCAGTACGATGTTTGGCAGATTATCCGTCATGGAACACTCCCTTCATCTGCTGCAACCACTGATCCCAGGCCTCCAACGCGCGATCCGCCATGGCCAGACGGCGCAGAGCCCGTTTCATTTTACGCCCCTCCAGTGGTGGAAACAGTCCGTAATTGACGTTCTGCGGCTGGAAGTTGTCTGGATCGCTGTCGCGCAGGTGACCAAGCAGGGCGCCGCACGCTGTTGTTGGGTCGGGTAGTGGCAATGACTTTTCCAGCAGGTCCGCAGTGACAAGCAATCCGGCCAGAAAACCGCAGGCGGCTGACTCAACATACCCCTCAACGCCGGTGATCTGCCCGGCAAAATAGAGGCGGGGATTGCGGGTCAGTTGCAGGCGGCCATTGAGGCAGCGCGGTGCATTGATAAAGGTGTTGCGATGGACGCTGCCGAGCCGTTCAAATTCGGCGTTTTCCAGCCCGGGAATGGTGCGAAAGATGCGGCGCTGTTCCGGGTAGGTGAGCTTGGTCTGGAAGCCGACGATGTTGTAGCTGGTGGCGTGGCGGTTGTCCTGGCGCAGCTGGATGACAGCATAAGGCTCTCTTCCGGTGCGGGGGTCGGGCAGTCCCACCGGCTTCATCGGTCCAAAGGCCAGGGTCTGTTCGCCGCGCTCGGCCATCTCCTCGATGGGCATGCAGCCTTCGAAGTGGATCATCTTTTCAAAATTATGGGCCGGGACCTTGTCGGCAGCAATCAGGGCCGTAACAAACTGCTGGTATTGTGCTTTGTCCATCGGACAGTTGATGTAGTCCGCATCCCCTTTGTCGTAGCGAGATGCTTTCCAGGCGATGGAGAAATCGATGGAATCAGCACTGATAATCGGAGCGATAGCGTCGTAAAAATAGAGACTGTCGCCTCCGGTCAATTCGGCGATCTGCGCCGCGAGTGGGGCCGATGTCAGAGGTCCACTGGCAATAATGACCGGACCCTGTTCGGGCAGTGCGACCACTTCCTGACGTTGCAGGGTAATGTTGGGATGGTTGGCGATTTTGGTGGTGATCCAGTCACTGAATGCGTCGCGATCGACGGCCAATGCCCCACCAGCAGGGACTGCTGTGGCGTCTGCCGCCTGCATGAACAGACTGTTGGCGCGGCGCAATTCCTCTTTCAGGCAGCCAACGGCGTTATTCATTCCTGCGCCGCGCAAACTGTTGGAACAGACCAACTCGGCCAGGGCGTCGCGTTGATGCGCCGGAGAGAACTGCAGCGGTTTCATCTCCAGCAGCAGGACCTCAATGCCTTGTTCGGCGGCTTGCCAGGCGGCTTCGCAACCGGCCAGCCCGGCGCCGATGATGGTAAGTTGTTGCATGTTGATTCCTTTTAACTGGCCCGTGGACCATATTGTCAAAGGTCCCTGCTGGACCGGAACTTAAAATAACTGTGCCGCTTGTTGCCTTGAACAGGCAACAAGCGGCACAGGTGTCTTCGATCATCGTCATCCCGCTGTGGGACGATCAGGCCTCTTTCGGAGTGGCCTTTTTAGCCGGAGCTTTCTTTTTAGTCGTCGTTGCCGTTTTCTTGGCGGGCGCTTTTTTCGCCGGTGCCTTTTTCTTTGCAGCGGCTTTGGTCGGTTTTTTCTCTGGCGCAACGATGGTGACTTCCCAATCACAATTTTCTTGGGGACATTTGTGTACCGTGCCGAACCGTTTGGTGGTTTTTTCCACCGTCAGCGGGAAGCCACATTTGGGACAGGGCTTCTCCAGCGGCTGGTCCCACAGCGCGTATTTACATTTCGGATAGCGGTTGCAGGAATAGAAGATTTTTCCGTAACGGCTCTTCTTCTCCATCAACTCACCCTCTTTGCACTGTGGGCAGGTGATGCCGAGAGCCTTGGGCTTAACCAGCGGCTGAATGTTTTTGCATTCCGGGTAAGCACTGCAGGCGAGGAATTTGCCGTAACGTCCCATCTTGATTAGCATGGGCGCGCCACACTTGTCGCATTTTTCTTCAGAAACCTCCGGTTCCTCCTGCTCACCACCCTCAAGGGGTTCGGTATGACGGCAGTCGGGAAAACCACTGCAGGCAAGGAACTTGCCAGAGCGGCCCAGTTTGATGACCAGTTCTTTGCCACATTCCGGGCAGACCTTGTCGGTTTTTTCCGTGGTCAGATCGGCCTTGGAAATTTCCTGTTCTTTTTTCTTGAGCAGATCGACAAACGGTTCCCAGTATTCCTTAAGCAGGGGTTTCCACTGCTTTTCGCCACGCGAAACGGCATCGAGCTCTTCTTCGAAGTTCGCTGTGAAGTCGTAATCCACGTACTTGGTGAAGTGATTGGACAGCAGATCGCTGACCACCATGCCGACATCCTCAGCGTAGAAAGCCCGTTTTTCCAGCCGCACGTATTTTCGTGTGACCAGGGTATTCATAATGGAGGCGTAGGTCGATGGTCTGCCGATGCCGTACTCTTCGAGAATTTTGACCAGACTGGCTTCCGTATAACGGGGCGGCGGTTGGGTGAAATGCTGGTTGGGAAGCAACTCTTTGCAGTTGACGGCCTCTTGCTCTTTAAGCGGCGGCAGCATCCCTTCGCGCTCTTCCGACTCACCACCCTCATCCGTGCCCTCAATATACAGTTTCATGAAACCGGGGAAGCGGATCACTTGGCCGGTGGCGCGGAAACTGTACTGCTGGTCGCCGTTCTCGGTGACGATGTCCACGGTGGTGGCATCGAGTCGGGCTTGGGCCATCTGAGAAGCAACCGCACGCATCCAGACCAGGCGGTAGAGTTTGTATTGATCGGAACTCAGGAAGGATTTGATCTTTTCCGGGTGGTTGGCAATGGATGTTGGCCGGATCGCCTCATGCGCTTCCTGGGCATTTTTAGCGCGGCTTTTATAGACGCGCGGTTTGCTCAGGGCATATTCTTCGCCGTAGATGGCCGTAATCACTTCACGCGCCTCGGTCGTCGCCTGTTCCGATAAGGCCACCGAGTCGGTACGCATGTAGGTGATCAGGCCGACGGCGCCTTCGCCAATGTCGATCCCTTCGTACAGCTTCTGAGCGACGGTCATGGTTTTACGTGCCGAAAATCCCAGTTTGCGGCTGGCTTCCTGTTGCAGGGTACTGGTGGTGAAGGGGGCGGCTGGGGAGCGCTTTTTCTCTTTGCTGACTACCGCATCCACGCGCAATGGCAACTGGCTGATGGTGTCGACCAGTTGTTGGGCGGTACTGTCGTTTTCGATATGGAATTTATCCAGTTTCTGACCGTCGATGGCGTTGAGTTTGGCTTCAAAGGTCGCGCCTTCGCCGTTAGCCAGTTGCGCTTCGATGCTCCAATATTCACGCGATTGAAAGGCCTGGATCTCTTTTTCCCGTTCGCATACCAGACGCAGGGCCACCGATTGAACACGCCCGGCGGACAGGCCATAGCGGATTTTCTTCCATAAAAACGGTGACAGGGTAAAGCCGACCAGATAGTCGAGGATAACGCGGGCCTGCTGGGCGTTGACCAGATCGCGCGAGATGTGGTGTGGCTCGGCGACGGCTTTGAGGATCGCCGGCTTGGTGATTTCGTGGAAGGTGACCCTTTTTACCTTGGGTTTGTCGCTGTTCTCATCGATATTCAGCGCCTCAAGCAGGTGCCAGGCAATCGCCTCCCCTTCACGGTCGAGGTCAGTGGCGAGAAGCAGTTCTTCACATTTGGCCACTTCTTTTGTCAGCAGCTCGATATGCTTCTGGCTTTCCGGCAGGATGTGATACTTGGGGACAAAGCCGCCTTCCACATCGACGGAACCCTGCTTGCTTGGCAAAGCACGGATATGGCCATAGGAGGCAAGAACCTTGTAGTCCTTGCCGAGAAATTTTTCGATGGTTTTTGATTTTGCCGGTGATTCTACAATGACCAGTGAACGTGCCATGAAAAGTCCTTGAACCTGTCAGTAATATAGGCTGGCACCCGTAGTTGCGGCCCCAGATAAAAAAAGCTGCCGGTAGTCCACCCGCAGCCTGTTTAACTTCAGTGATAAAGCCTGTTCCAGTTGTCTTCAATAATACAATCGATCTCCCTGGATCCATCATATTGAAGACTGGCAAACATGGCCAGAACCGTGATCGATTTCACATCTTCCAATGTGCTCTTTTCACCGTTGTTCTGACAGGCTTTGAGGATGATGTCCTCCTCAAGCTCCGGAGTCAGGATTCCTGCGGTTCGCAGCTTAAGCAGAAAACCGCGCGCTTCCCGGGTCAGGCACTGCTGTTCCTGCGGAGCGTAAACACGAATCAATGGTGGTGACAGAACGTTGTCATTCACCTCGGGTGGTTGATTCAGTGTGATTTTTTCCATCCAGGAAAATGCAGCATTGATTTCATCTTCCTTGAAGCCGGCGGACAGTAGTTCTTCGATGATCTCACGCTCACTGGAAAAATCGTGTTCATTCATGAAATACTGGGCAATGATGCCCACAATGATCAGCACGCGTTCGTTCAAAAAAACACCCGTCCGGACTGTTGTTTCAGGATGGAAATCCTCTTATATAGTGGCCTCCGGGGAGTGATTCCGCCAGGCCCAGAAGCTCCAAGTGCAGCACGATAGCCGAAACCTCCATAGGTGTCAAGCCACTTTCCGAGGCCAGTTTGTCTAGATGTAGCGGGGTTTTTGTCAGTTTTGTCAGTACTGTTTGCTGGCCGTCGCTCAAGGGGGGAAGCGGTAGCGAGTCGGATTGCGGGGGGGCTGTCTGGATATGCATTCCATAGTAATCAAGGATATCAGAGGCTTCGCTTACCAGAGTGGCACCCTGCTTGATCAATTCGAGGCAGCCGCTGGCGTGTTTGTCGTGTGGCGCACCGGGTACAGCGAAAACATCGCGTCCCTGCTCCAGGGCAAAGTCCGCCGTGATGAGTGAGCCGCTCTTTGTGGCCGCTTCAACGATGAGAACGCCCTCGCTTAACCCGCTGATTATGCGGTTGCGGCCCGGAAAATGTCCTGGTAAAGGGGGCGTGCCCGGCGGATATTCCGAGATGACCAGCCCCCGCTCGATGATATGCTGATACAGAGAGCGATTCTCTTTGGGATAAATTTGATCGACTCCGCAGCCCAGCACGGCAATGGTCGATCCCTTTCCCTGTAGCGCACCGCGGTGGGCGGCGCTGTCGATGCCGCGCGCCATCCCGCTGACAATCGTGAACTGATGGTTGGACAATTGTGTCGCCAACGCTTCTGCCCAGCGTTGTCCGGGGATGCTGCAGTGGCGTGAACCGACGATGGCTAGAACTTTGACTTGTGGCCAGCTGCCACGGGTATAGAGCAGGGCGGGCGGGTCGCTGATATGGCGCAGTTGATGCGGATAACGATCATCCCAGAGTGTAACCAGGTCGATATTCAGTCGGGCAATGGTAGCGGCGGCAGCAGTTACTGCCGTATCCTCGGCGCCAGGAGGGTCGGTCAATGCCTTTCCCTTGACTCCGGCGTCGCGCGCCCATTGTTGTCGTGTCGCGGCCAGTGCGGCTTCGGCACAGCCATAATAATTGATCAGGGTGATAAGGCTTTTTCGGCCCAATCCACGCGTCAGGTGAAGGCGTAACCAGTTGGTGATGTCGGTTTTTGTCATGTGGGAATTTTCTAATGGTGTTGGGAAAAGAAAAGGACTGGCTGAAGGCCAATCCTTTTCTGTGGCAGGTGTCGTGACGGGAATTATTCCATTTCGGTGTAAACCAGATCGCCCCGGTAAATCGGTTCTGCAGACTTCAGGATCACCGCAGCAGAGGACTCGGCATCGGCTCTGACAACCAGCGCCCGGCCGAGCAGAGTGTCGGGAAGGACGATGTTGCGGTCCTGCAGTGCCAGTTCTGTTGCCAGCCGGGGGCGGACGATGGTCAGCATGTTGCCAACTTCAAGACCGTCGTTGGTGCCCAGGTCGATATAGAAAATATCGCGTTGGCCAAACGTGATTTTTTCCGGATGGGCTGCAATGATGCACCCTTCCAGCGGGGTTTCGGCACGGTTGAGAACGATGACGTTGTCGTGCTCAGTCACCGGCAGCAGGATGTCGCCACGCTCGATCTCGTTGACCGACTTGGTGATTGTTCCCGAGTAGACTTGTTCATGAGCTGCGGTCAGTTGTACGTCGCCGCGGTAGACGATCTGAAAACCAAGGTTAGCCCCTGTCTGCGGATGAATCACCGGGTCAGCCAGTTTGAAGATCTGGTATTTGTTTCCGATCGCGGCCAGGTCGTCACCCATCTGCAGGAAAACGGTGTCACCCTGGGTCATCATGATGCGATTGTCCACCGTATCGACCAGTCGGCCGGTGTTCTCCAGTCGCGCAGCACTGATGAAACTGTTCAGGTCGCCATCGGTGGTGAAGGTGATCTCTTCAACGGGCTCGGGCAGAGGTTCTGTTGCAACAGGCTCTTCTACAGCCACGGGGGCGGGATATTCCGGCAGTAATTCGATCCGGCCATCGTAAATAGCCAGCTTCTGTCCCGGGTAGATCAAGTGGGGATTGCGGATAAACGGGTTGTTGGCCCACAGGTTCGGCCAATACCAGGGGTCAGTGATAAAACGTTGCGAAATACCCCACAGCGTATCCCCTTTCTGAATGGTGTAGATGCGGGGATTTTCCTGGGCGATGGCGACTGCAGGGAGCAGCAACAGGCACGCCAGAATAATCAGCTTTTTAATCCTCATTTTGATCTCCTCTTGTTGACATCGCACCAAACGCTTCTGGTTGGGACTCAATCGGACAATTTTTGTTAAGGCTGTAACTCCCAGTGCCACCCTACGACTATCGACACTGTCTTAAAAGATACACTATTCTTCGAGACTGGCCAGCCCTCCGGCCGCATTCTTAGCGGCATCGCTGTCCGGGTATTCCTGCACCAGTCGGGTTAATGCTGCCTGGGCATGTTGTAACTGGTTACTGTTTTTCAACAGAATCGCCATTTTCAGCAACGCATCCGGAGCTTTGTGGGCATCGGGGTAGTTGCTGGCCACGTTGGCGAAATTGGTCAGTGCCTGC
>PKUE01000079.1 GCA_002869685.1 Desulfuromonas sp. | reverse complement strand
CCAGCTGGTTGATGAAGAAGAAGCCGCGCCGCAGTTGGTAAAAAAAAGCGAAATAGTGGCGCGCCTGCTGGGCGGTGCAGCCGTAGTCACGCAGTCGGGTCAGGGCTTCGGCGGAAAACGGTACTGCGCACGGTTCTTCTCCGGCGTGAATCTGTTCCTCGATCAGGGCGTCAAACTGGGGCAGGGAGACATGATACTGATCAAACAGGATGGCGGTGAGCAATAACTGCCGGTCTGCACCATCGTACAGCGCCAGATTGGCGCGTCCCTGGCTGTTCAGATCGCTCAGCCGTTGTCGGATTGCCTTGGTAGCGCCCTGCAAAGCCCGGTCGCGATCGCTACCGCTGATACCGGCCAAGGCGCGGTCGGCACCGTCGCGGGCATCGCTGAACGGATTGCTGAACGCTGCCTCGCTCACCTGGAGGAAAAAATCCCGCTCTTCGTTGGTTAGTTTGTATTGAGTTGTCATGCATATTTTGTACATCGATTGTACATAAAATGCCAGAGTGTTGTTTTGCGGGAATGGATTTTCTGTTTTGCTTGTAAATAATAACCTTTGTAGTTTCAGTGTCTTATCTGGATTGCAAAAAAGTGGCACGTCTCCTGCGATAGAGAAAGTCATCTTACATATTGTAAAGGAGACTTGTCATGAGATCATTACTGAAGAAAACCCTGATTCCATTGATTGCAATCACCACCTGTTTGTTCCTGTCCGGCACGGCGCTGGCCGCCGGTCTGCTCAAGCCCGTCGGCGCCAACGACGATGCCGCTCTGGCTATCAGCGCCCACCGGGTCGATGTCACCATCAATAACGGCTTTGTCCGCACCGAGGTGGATCAGGTGTTTACCAACAGCGGCACCAGCGCTATTGAGGGGCTCTACTCGTTTCCGTTGCCTCATCAGGCCAGCCTGTCCGAGCTGTCCATGTGGGTCGGTGAACGGGAAATTCTCGGCGAGGTGGTGGAAAAGGAACGTTCCCGCCAGATCTACGAGCAGCAGAAAGCCCAGGGTAATCAAGTGGCCCTGGCCGAAAAGAACGACTTCAAAAGCTTTGACACCCGCATCGGCAATATTCCGCCCCAGGCCGATGTGCGGGTGCTGCTGGTCTACTATCAGCCGATGTCAATTGACCTCAATATCGGTCGCTACCTTTATCCACTGCGCGAAGGCAATACCGATGAAGAGCGCCTGTCGTTCTGGTCGGTGGATGATCGCGTGTCCGGTCCGTTTCATTTCCATCTGCAACTGAAATCCGCTTTTCCCATCAAGGATGTGCGCCTGCCCGGTCTGGAAAACGAAGCTGTGATTCAGTATGGCGGCGTGACACATGGTGACGGCGAGGAGGCAAGTGAACAGGGCGGCGAGCAGGGCAACAACCAAATTGTCGATGTCACTATCGACCGTCCCGCCGGAGCCAGTCTCAACAAAGATATCGTCTTTCTCTACCGTTTGGATGACACCACCCCAGCGCGCATTGAGTTGATCCCCTACAAAGCCGACCGTAACGCAACCGGCACCATGATGCTGGTGGTCACTCCGGCGGCGGATCTGCAGCCGATTACCGAAGGCACCGACTGGACCTTTGTTCTCGACGTGTCCGGCAGCATGGATGGCCACAAAATCGCCACCCTGGCCGATGGTGTCAGCCAGACGTTGGGCAAACTCAACAGCAGCGACCGTTTCCGCATCATCACCTTTAATCAATCCGCCGCTGACCTGACCCGTGGTTTTGTCACCGCCACCCCGGAAGCCGTCGGCCAATGGATCAACCGCGTCAAAACCATCGCCGCCGGAGGCAGCACCAACCTGTTTGCCGGGTTGGAAACCGCCTGCCGCCGTCTCGATGACGACCGCACCACCTCCATCGTGTTGGTCACCGACGGTGTCGCCAATGTCGGTCGCACCGAACAGCGCGAGTTTTTGCAATTGCTCAAAGAGTACGACGTGCGCTTGTTCACCTTTGTTATCGGCAACAGCGCCAATCGACCGCTGCTCGACCGTCTTGCCAAAGACTCCGGTGGCTTTGCCATGCAGATTTCCGATGTTGATGACATTCAGGGTCGGTTGATTCAGGCCAAAGCGAAAGTGCTCTACGAAAAGATGCATGATGTGCGCATTGAAATCGACGGTGAAAAGGTCGACGACCTGACTCCGGCCACCATCGGCAACCTCTATCTCGGTCAACAACTGGTGCTGTTCGGTCACTACCACGGCTCCGGCAAGGTGACGATCAAAATGAAGGCGCGCATCTCCGGCGAAGAAAAAGAGTGGCGCTGCACCGCCATGTTGCCCGAGGTGGCCACGGACAACCCGGAACTGGAGCGGTTATGGGCGCTGTCCCGCATTGACGAACTGATGGCCGAGGTTCGCGAGCTGGGCGAAACGGAACAGTTCACCAGCCGGATTGTTGACCTTGGCGTCCATTACTCCCTGGTCACCGATTACACCTCGATGCTGGTGCTTAACGACGATGTCTACGAGCAAGAAGGGGTCAGCCGTCGCAACGCCGACCGTGTGGCCAAGGAGCGCCAGGCGCAACAGCAACGCAGTCAGCAACCGGTGCGCAATTACCGCGTCGATAACGCGCCGCAACAGCGCTCAACCGATGATGCTTCGGCTCCGGCTCAACAGACCAGTACCTTCAACAACCGTCCGTCACCCGGTATCGGCCACGGTTCCGGCCCGGTGAGCCTGATCGCCGTGCCACTGGTGGCCTGGCTCAACCGCCGCAAGCGGAACCGTTAATCTCATTGTCCTCTGACCCACCGCCGGGCACGTCGCGCACGTGCCCGGCCTCATCGTTCAAGGAGAAGCGTCATGTCCGCTGTCGATACAACGATCAAGAACTCCGCCATCACCACCTCGTTCCGCCCGCTTTCCGCTGTGTTGATCTGGCTTGCCGTGCTCGGGTTGTGTAATACCTCTCTGCTCTGGTCCGGCGTGCCCGCCACGGCACTGATGTTTGATGCCACGACCGTGGCGTCCGGCCAGTGGTGGCGCCTGCTCACCTGGCCGTGGGTGCATGTCAGCGGCTATCATCTGTTGATTGACGGGCTGACTTTTTTCTTTCTCT
>PKUE01000082.1 GCA_002869685.1 Desulfuromonas sp. | reverse complement strand
TTGAGCACGACTGGGAACTTTCTTTGGCATGCAAAAAGTTTGTTTATGTTAATTTCTTCATTCTAACTATCAAGGTAGAGATTGTCCAGTCCTGTTCTTTACAGACGCGTTAAATACGATGATTAAAAGAAGTCATGCCGTGACGGGGAAACGCAGGAGCTGTTGAACGGATTATTGCAGAACAACAATCCCGGTTGTTCTCCAGATTCAATAGTTCGACACTCTCTACACTGGCTGCCAAGTGCAGATGCAGACATACATAAATGAGAAGCTAGGGAGATAAAAGCTTCTGGTGATTTTTTAAGTAAAGGCACTGGATACTCCCTCTCCTCCATATTCATGTGGGTCTGAAGTTTGAACGGCAGAACATGTTGTCTCATCCGAGAGGGTGTAAAAAACTTTATGTAAACGGTCCCAGCCGGTTACAACCCAGTAACCACTGGAGGAACTATAGATGACTATACCGGACGACTTGTTCGATGCCATTCGTGCCAAGGTGCGTCAAGATAACCGCGTTATTAATAAAGCTGTTTGTCTCGCAGTCGGCGTTAACCTGGACGGCCACAAGGAAGTTCTCGGCATGCGGATAGCCGAGACTGGGGGGGGCGAATTCTGGCTGCAGTTCGTTACCGAATTGACGAATCGTGGTGTGAGGATATCTTCGTCGCCTGCGTCGATGGATTAAAAAAGCTTTCCCGAGGTGATAGAAACGGTTTTTCCGGAGACACAGGTTCAACTTTGCATTGTCCATATGACTTGAACTATGTTTCCAGGAAACAGCGTAAGGAGGTTGCCACCAATCTGAAGGCGATTTACTCTGCCCCGAGCTTCGAAGAGGCTGAGTATTATTTGGAGCAGGTTGAGGGGAAGTGGAACTCCAGCCGCCCGAGGATCGGAAAATCCAGGCCTAATGACTGGGAGCGGATCGCACCGCTGTTTTCGTGTCCGCAGGAGATTCGCAAGGCGATCTATACGACAAATGCCATTGAGCCGGTCAATATGGCACTACGCAAGGTAACGAAGAACCGAGGCTCCTTCCCCAATGACGAATCGATGTTCAAGCTGATGTGCTTGGCACTACAGAATTTGCAAGAAATGGACAATGCCGATCCGCAACTGGCGATCGGCATTAAATCAGTTTTTGATTATATTTGAGGGGCGGATGCCCCTACTTTAACCGGCGGACCATTTACACAATCTGTTTTACAGCTTCCAATCCGGTCATTTCACCGGATATTTTTTGTCGTAAGCCAAAATGATTTTGTATGTCAGATCTCTCTCTGACTTTAGGAAAATAGGCACCTGATTGCGTTCGAAGGTCATATCCACGCCCTCTTTCACAGAAACTTCTCGCATGACTTCGATAATACGATTGAGAATAGAACTTTTGAGGTTTTTCTCAAACACTTGAAGCTGTGCTTGGAGTTGTTGAGATTTTTGTTCAAAAAGTTCGGCATTATTTTGCAATCGATTTTCCTCTTGTTTTAAGAT
Source organism: Desulfuromonas sp. (assembly GCA_002869685.1). GTDB lineage: Bacteria > Desulfobacterota > Desulfuromonadia > Desulfuromonadales > Desulfuromonadaceae > Desulfuromonas. Next base: position 18,664 of record PKUE01000082.1, on the reverse strand, counting down.
CTGCTTCAGGCGTTTAATTTCCTGACTCATTTTTTCAACTGCGGCTTTGCCCTCCTGAACCTCTTGTAAAACTGTTTGAATATCTACTGTGCCAACAGTCACTTCGGCAAAGGCGGGTGCGGCAAAAGCGATAAGAATGATGAGCATGAGCAGTTTTTTCATAGATAGTACCTCCTGGGTTTTATACCGAGCAGTGGTGATCGAATTTTGTGGCGAATATCAGAGAATCTTTACGGGCAGAAAAAAGTCATCATGATTGGAATCATTCTGTAAAATTCCAGGCTCTTTAGGTGTTCAACAGTTTTCACGAGATGCTTGAATATCTTCATTTTATCTGTTTAGAACATGCAGTTTTATTATCAGACTATTAGGCCGGCATCGCGGCTACGCGACTTCCATGTGTCGATAAGCTCGATGCAGCTTCCATAAGCATGGACGACTACTGGTTGGCGGCGTTGCCTGTTATGACCTGTCTTGAATGTTTCGGTAACATTTCAATATGATTATTCTACCTGTTATCAAATGCCGCGCCATTTGCTAAAAGACCTTGTTTTTATTTTTGCCTTATAAAACAGAGTAGAGATTTGATCAATGTCTCTGATGGAGAAATACCAGTATCCCCCTTCATTGGTGTAGACCCCGAAAACGCCCTGGTGTCCGAGTTGGTGGTGTGTTTTGTATCGTGCTGATAAAAAGAAAGAGGCCCTGTTGATCGGAGATCAACAGGGCCATATATCTTTGGCGTCCCCAGGGGGATTCGAACCCCCGTCGCCGCCGTGAAAGGGCGGTGTCCTGGGCCAGGCTAGACGATAGGGACTTATGTATAAAAATGGTGAGCCGGGGGGGGATCGAACCCACGACCATCTGATTAAAAGTCAGATGCTCTACCAACTGAGCTACCGGCTCACAACGAGGAGAGTTATACGTGATGACCCTATCTAAGTCAACCCTTTTTTCTAACCAAAAAATAAATTATCCAGCGAACGGATTGCGCAGCTGAATTGTTTGGTCTCTACGAGGACCAACTGAGGCAAGTGCTACCGGGCAACCGGTAATTTCCTCGATTTTAGTCAGATATTTTTTAACTTTTTCCGGCAGTTCCTCATAGGAGGTTGCAGAGCTGATCGAACATTTCCAACCTTCGATCTCCTCGTAAACCGGTTTACATTCCTTAAGAATGTTCGCATCCTGGGGGAACTCTTCCAGCATCTCACCCTGATAGGAATAGGCGGTGCAAACTTTGATGGAGTCAAGTTCGTCAAGCACGTCCAATTTGGTGATGGCAAGTCCGGTGAGGCCGTTGGTACGTACAGCTTCGCGCAAGGCCACTGCATCAAACCAGCCCGTGCGGCGCGGCCGACCTGTTGTTGCACCAAACTCAGAACCGGCTTTGCGCAGAGTCTCTCCCATTTCGTCGTGGAGTTCAGTCGGGAACGGCCCTTCGCCGACGCGGGTAACGTAGGCTTTGGAGATGCCGATCACTTCGGTGATGAAACGTGGACCGAACCCGCTGCCTGTTGTGGCGCCACCCGCAATGGTGGACGATGACGTTACATAGGGGTAGGTACCATGGTCAATGTCGAGCAGGCTGCCTTGGGCACCTTCAAACAGGATGTTTTTTTCGGCTTTACGGCAGACGTCAAGCAGCAGAGACGCATTGCCCATGTATTTCTTGAGGATTTCACCGTAGCCATTGTACTCGTCGAGGATCTGTTGCTCGTCCAGTGCGGGATCCTTGAGGAAATTCTCCAGCAGAAAGTTCTTTTCCGGTAAGAATTCCTTGAGCTTCTGGGCAAAAATTGTCGGGTTGACGAGGTCTGCCAGACGGATACCGCGCCGACCGACCTTGTCTTCATAGGTAGGACCGATACCCCGTCCGGTTGTGCCGATACGTCGCTCGCCGGGCTTGTTCTCGCGGGCGATATCGATTTTTTTGTGGTAGGGCATGATGATGTGAACGTTGCGGTCGATCACGAGTTGTGAGTCGTCATGCATGTAGCCCTTTTTCTTCAGCCCTTCGATCTCTTCAATGAAGACCTTGGGGTCGAGAACGACGCCGTTGCCGATAATGCATTTCTTGCCTTCGTGCAGAATGCCCGAAGGAATCAAGTGTAATACGGTTTTCTCATTGCCGACGACCAGGGTATGTCCCGCATTGTTGCCACCTTGATAACGAACGACAGCATCGGCGTTTTCGGTATAGATATCAACGACTTTGCCTTTGCCTTCGTCGCCCCACTGGGCCCCAACGATTACTACGTTTGCCATGTTCTTTCTCCTTGTGGGCTACAGCCGAATTTGTCCATCGCCAAGGGCAGTTTTCACCACAGTTGTGTGACTGCCATCGCTGAGTTTTTCAATGTCAATTTGATCGGAGGCTGTAACGGTCATTAAATATGTGAAGTTCATCTTCTGTGCATAGTGACGGGTTTGTTCCGCTGTGCGAGGCATGTCGATACAAACGGAATAGCCCTGTTTTCTTAATTGTTGTGCGATCTGGTGCGCTTGACTCTGCTCCTGTTCTTCACAGCACAGCAATATGTCGGTCTGGGGCTGAACGGCCAGACTCAATTGATCTCTCATTGAGAACAGCAGGTTGAGCAGGTTAAACGCGAATCCGGTTGCCGGCGCTTTGCAGCCGTATCCGGAGGTGAGTTCATCGTAACGGCCACCGAGGCAGACGGCTTGTCCATAGCCGGTCAGAAAACCCTGAAAGGTGATCCCGGTGTAATAATCCAGACCGCGCAGTTCGCCAAGATCGACCGTAACATGTTGATCCACACCGTAGATCTCCAGCGTTTTCAGGACACTGTGCAGATCTTCGAGGGCACGCTTGGAGCGGTCGTTGGTGACAACGGCACTGGCCTGGTCAAGGATATTACGATCCCCGAACAAACGTGTCAGCGCGAGAATCTCCTCTTTTTGCTGATCCTGGATAGCAAGTTCTTCAAGGTGTTGCTTGAGTCCCGAACTGTCTTTGCGCAGAATGTCCTGTTGGATAATCTGCAGTTGATGCGCCGACAACTCAAGAGCCTCAAGTACGCCACGATAGAATTCCACCTGACCAATGTCAATGGTGTATTGTGGGGCCTCAAGGCGATCAAAGCATTCCAAAGCCATGGCGATCATTTCCGCATCAGCCTGGGGACCGGATTGGCCGATCAACTCAACACCGGATTGAAAAATCTCCCGGTCTTTTCCCGCCTGTTCTTCCGTGTGGCGCAGTACGCGGCAGGAGTAGCACAACCGTTGCGGCAAGGGAGCCTCCTTGAGGCGTGTTGCAAAAACGCGTGCGATCTGCGGCGTGATGTCCGGGGGGAACGCAAGCAGTTTTCCGCTTTGACGGTCATCGAAACGCTGGGTGCATTCTTTCAGTTCATTACCGAGGCCCTGTTCGAGGACATCGAGAAATTCCAGTGATGGAGGCGTGACCGGTTGAAATCCCCATTGTCTGAATACCGTGTGCAGGCTGTTCTTCAGGTGTTCAATTTTTACGGAATTGATGGGCAGAAAATCTTTAACCCCTTTGGGGATCATCGCTTCAACGGTTGAGGTTGGTTTCATGATGCTCTCTCGTGGCAGAATAAATGCCGTGTTTAAGTCTCAAAAAATCTCGGATCGGCTTGCTGTTATGGGAGATCGATCTGCACAGCAGACAGAATCCAGTCATGCTGGCGCAAAGCTGCCATGACTGGATCAGGTATTTTCTGATCAACTGTCAGCAATGACATGGCGTCACCACTTGCCTTGCGGCGCGATAAATTCATCATGGCGACATTGATCTCTGCGTCTGCCAGCAGGCGGCCAAGCAGGGCTATCACACCGGGTCGGTCCTGGTTTTTTACCACCAGGAGGTGCCCGGATGGGATTGTCTCAATACTGTAGTCATCGACACCGATAATGCGACACTCCCGATTGCTGAAGATGGCACCACGGATCGATTGTTGGCCCTGTTCTCCCGAAACGGTCAACTCTATCATGTTCGAGAAGCCATCGGCAACATTTCTACGCGTTTCTGTGACGGTTATTCCACGCTCACGGACAACATGAGGAGCATTCACATAGTTGACACGGTTGCCGATGATTGGGGTGAGAAATCCCTTGAGAATGGCCATGGTTAATGGCTCCATCGGATGACTGGTCATGTCGCCACTGTAATCAATGGCGATCGCGTTGAACGGTGTGCGAAGCAATTGGGATAAAAACAGCCCCATCCGTTCGGCCAGATCCAGATAAGGGCGCAACGCCTCAAGATGGTCGGAACTGACCGAGGGGACGTTGAGTGCATTGCGGACGGTGCCGTTTTGCAGGAAATCAATGACCTGCTGTGCAGCCTGAACCGTGACATTTGTTTGTGCGTCGATGGTTGCGGCACGCAGGTGTGGAGTGCAGATCACCTTTGGATGGTGGATCAACGGATTGTCCGGAAGCGGTGGTTCCATCGCAAAGGTGTCAAGTGCGGCACCGGCAAGAATACCGGTGTCGAGTGCTTCAAGCATGGCCTTTTCGTCGATCAGACCGCCCAATGCACAGTTGATCAGGCGACAACCTGGCTTCATGCTGGCAAAAGTATCGCGATTGAGAATGTTCTCGGTCTCCAGTGTCAGCGGCAGGTGGAGTGAAATGAAGTCCGCATGACTCAGCAGGTTCGCCAGCGAGACCTTGTGAGCGCCCAGTCGGGTGATCACTTCTTCCGAGAGGTAGGGGTCGTAAAGATCGACGTGCATATGCAGACCACGGGCATATTCAATAACCCGACGGCCTATCTTGCCACCACCGATAACGCCGAGGGTTTTACCGTTGATGTCGGAACCGAGAAACTCCGCCGGTTGCCATGCGCCCTTGAGCATTGACTGGTGGGCCGGGGAGATCAGGCGTGCCAGGGCCATCATCAGGGCGATGGCGTGCTCGGCAATGGTTGTGGTGCTGCCCAACGGTGTATTGGTAATGACAATGCCATGGGTGTTGGCTGCCACCATGTCTATGTTTTCTACGCCGATGCCAGCTCGGGCAATGATTTTCAGGCGCGTTCCGGCTTTGATCAGGGCTTCGTCAACACAAGTGCCGCCACGCACGACCAGCGCGTCATAATCGCTAATACAGTTCAGGATTTTATCGTGGGTGATGCCGGGCTGATAGTCTGCAACGATCCCGTCAGCCTCGTCGAAAAGCTTTAAGCCGGCGGCGGAAAAATTGTCAGAGATGAGAACTCGCAAGGGGTCACCTTAACGCCTTAAGGAAAGCGTTTATTGGCTGTTGCTGTAAAAGGAAACATTAGCAACCTAGCAACAGCCCCAGGCAGTGTCAAGGTCAAAGAAGGGGAATCGAGACAGGGCACAAAAAAGGCTCTACCGATTCGGCAGAGCCAGTGTTTTTTTAGAGATTCGAGAGCTCTACAGCTTGATAACGTTTGCTGCTTGAGGACCTTTTTGGCCATCAGTAATTTCGAATTCTACGCGGTCACCCTCGGCCAGAGATTTGAAGCCTTCGGATTGAATCGCTGAAAAGTGAACAAATACGTCCGGACCACCGTCCTGCTCAATGAAACCGAAACCTTTAGCATCATTGAACCATTTTACTGAACCCTGTGCCATTGTGTGCTACTCCTTTTTTAGCCGGCAGTGCCGGTCTGTCTGTGTGCCGACAGCCGGAATCCTGTGGTGCGATGGTTCGAACCGTAAATCAAAAGAAATTCCGTACTAAACTGCAGGCATAAGTTCACGCTAACATGGCGCTGAGGTAGACGGCAAGAAAAAAGTGTGTCTATGCGGTGTAAGATGCTAAATCTACACAATAAAAAAGCGCCGACGTTGCCGCCGGCGCTTTTTTATTGTGCTCTTTTGAAGCATTAGTCCTCGACGATTGCGCCTACCGGGCAAGCATCAGCACATGCACCACAATCAGTGCAGGTGTCAGCGTCGATTACGTACTGATCAGAACCCTCAGAAATTGCTTCTACAGGGCAGCTGTCTTCACATGCACCGCAGCTGGTGCAATCGTCAGTGATTTTGTAAGCCATTTTGCATCTCCTTTTACATGTTTTAAACGTGGGTTTTAAGTAACCCGATTGGATAAACTGACTCTCAATATACAGAGTTTTCTTGTCATGTCTAGCAAAAAAACAGTCGAAATCCAGTCGCCGCGGAGGGCCTGTTTACCGATATTTCCGAGCATTTAGCTCAGAAAAGATGTTGCCCTGTCTGGTAAACAATTGTTGATAGACAGAAGGCCACCGCAGTGTTGAAAAACAGAGCAAAGCATGCCCAGCGCCATGACGTTTCTCGTGCCATGACAACGATGGTGACAAAGCAGGGTGCGTAAAGCAGGACAAAAAGCATGGCGCTCACGGCGCTGACCCGATTCCAGTCGCTGTCTTTGGCAATGCGTTCAACCAGACTGGTTGGTGAGTCACTGGCAACTTCGCCGAGAGAATAGGCCGTCCCGAGAGTGGACACAATGACCTCTTTGGCCGCGACGCCACCGATCAGAGCGATGTTGGTGCGCCAGTTGAATCCGGCCCATTGACTGATGGGTTCAAGCATTTGCCCCAGCCGGCCTGCCGCAGAAGACTTCAGCGCCGTCAGACTTTGCTCTTGGGAGAGGAGGATTAATTCATGGCCGATTTGAACTCGGGCTTCTTCGGTATTGGCAGTGGCCTGTTGTTGCTCCAGTTCAATCCGTTGTTGTTCGAAGGCCGCAGTGATACTGGTTGGCGGTTTGGGAAATGTCATTGCCAGCCAGAGCAGGATGGAGATCGCCAAGATGACGGTGCCGGCTTTTTTGATGTATTCCCAAGTACGTTCCCATGAGTGGATGAGAATGCCCTGCAGTGTCGGCCAGCGATAGGGCGGAAGCTCCATGACAAAAGGGGTTGATTCACCCCGGATCAATGTTGAACGTAACAGTCGCGCAACCAGCAGGGCCATGGCCCAGGCGGTCAGAGTGATGCTGAACATAATCAACGGGCGGTATTCTGAGAAAAACGCGCCAATGAGAAGTAGAAATACAGGGATTTTAGCACCACACGGCATAAAGGGTGCGGTCAGAATTGTCGCCAGTTTTTCGCGGGGACTGCGTAGAGTTCGTGCTGCCATAACGCCGGGAACGGCACAGCCGCCGGCAATGCCACCAGAGATGATGAATGGCATGACTGAACTGCCGTGAAGGCCAAAGGTGCGGAAGATTTTGTCCATCATGTAGGCGACGCGAGCCATATAGCCGCAGTCCTCCAGAAAGGCGATCATGATAAACATGATCACGATCAACGGGACAAAACTCAGGACGCCACCGACGCCATCAATGATCCCCGACACTACAAGGGACTGAATGTAGCCGTCCGGTAGTAGGTTGGATACGGTTTCCCCCAGCCACGAGAACAGCAGTTCGAGGACCTGAAGAGGATAGTCTCCCAGGGTGAACGTGATCTGGAACATCAGGTAGAGCAGTGCCATCATCAATGTCGGGCCGAAAAATTTGTGGGTGAGGATCTTGTCCATATTATCGGTCAGATCCATACGGTCAATCTGTTCAGGATAGCTGACGATCCCCTGTTTCAGCAGAGCGTGGATAAACCCGTAGCGGTAGTCAGCGATAATGGCTTCCGGAAATGAGTTCAGCGTTTTCTCGCAGTGGTGGCGCAAGCCTTCCACCGTTTTTTCCAGTTCTGCGGCAAGCTCGGCATTCGCTAGACGCCCCTGGTCGAGAATATGTTCGTCATCTTCAAGGTACTTGATGGCCAGCCAGCGTGATGGATAGCGCTGGGTCAGGAACTGGTGGTGTTCAATTGTGGCAACCAGTTGTTCAAGGACCGGATCAATGTCTGGGCCGTAGGACAGTTCCAGGGATTTCCATGGTTGCTGTTCCCTGGCCATGGCGACAATTTCCTGAAGAAGCTGTGGTTTTCCTTCACCGCTGCGGGCCACTGTTCCAAGGACAGGGCAGCCCAAGCCTTCGGATAGTTTTTCCAGATCGATAGACATCCCCTTGTTGCGGACATCATCCATCATGTTCAGGGTGAGCAGTACGGGAACACCCAGCTCCATAAATTGCAGAGTCAGATAGAGGTGGCGTTCGAGCTTGGTGGCATCAACAACATTCACGACAAGGTCGGGACGTTCCTCAACCAGAACCTGACGTGCGACCAGTTCTTCCTGGGTGTAAGCCGTCAGTGAATAGCAGCCGGGAAGGTCGAGGATGTTAAGCTGGGTGTCGAGGAAAACCAGGCTACCCTCTTTACGTTCAACAGTGATGCCCGGATAGTTTCCGACATGTTGGCGGGCACCGGTGACGTTGTTGAACAGAGTTGTTTTGCCTGCGTTGGGATTGCCGGCAAAGGCAACATGGTAGCCGTTCATGAGGCCGCGTCTTTCTTGTCAACATGGATGTAGTCGGCCTCGTTGTTGCGCAGTGTCAGGGTGAAACCCCGTAACCGCAAGGCGACCGGGTCTTTCAGGGGGGCCCGGCCAATGATTTCGATTTCGGTGCCGGGGACCAGCCCCATATCGCGCAGACGGCGACCCATTTCACCCGGTGCGGTCACCGAGGTGATGGTTGCTTTATCGTGAACATTTAACTGGCGGATTGATGCGCTCATATCGATAGCCATACAGGTAAGTGTTAATTTGCGGTAAATTTGATTTTGAAAGTGTATTTCATTATAGATTGCGCAACTATTGAGTCAAGGACAATCACGTCATGCCGTTTTAATGCTAGACTTCCTGTTGAGACGTTTTACGCTGATATGACTACTTTGTACAGGTGTTCTTTTATTGTAAAGAGGGAAGCTATAAGGAGGGACTATGAGAGCTGCCCCAGTACGGATAATTCTGTTTCCTGGGCTTGCTGCAGACGAACGGATGTATGCGGGATTGTCCCCGTCAGCTTTTGAACTTGTCACTCCGCGTCTTCTCGTTCCGGAACGCAATGAAACGATGGCTTCCTATGCCCGTCGTCATTGTGAGTTGCTGTCCATTGAGCCGGGTGATGTTGTTGGCGGCTGTTCTTTCGGCAGCCTGCTGGCCAGTGCGATCTGTCGCCAAATTCCCTGTCGTGGCTTGATCTTGCTCAGTGGTGCCGTATCCTCGACGCAAATGGTGTCGCAGGCGAAGCTCTTAAACCAGTGGGGGCGTTATATCCCCTATTTTCTGGTCCGACCGGTTTTGAGTCATCGCGTGTTTATGGAACGGGTGTTTGGTGGGGGCTCTGAAGCGGAATTGGCACTCGGGCGGCAGATGTTTCTCGATGCGCCAGCCTCGTTAGTGAGAGAGGGAGGTCGTCTGGCGGTAAGTTATTTTCCGGCCGAGGAACTTTCCGTCCCAGTGTTTGCATTGCATGGCGCTTTGGATCGGGTTATCCGCCCGCCTATGCTGCCCGGTGTCGAACTTGTCGCGGATGCCGGTCACGGAATGGTGGTCAGCCATCCTCAGCGCGTGGCGGAGTTTCTAGAGCAGTGTGTGGTTCGATTGGGGCGGTAGTCACGACAATATGAAAATAAAAAAGCCCGGCTGCGTAAGCAGCCGGGCTTTTTGTTTGGCATCCTGAATCGGATTAGAAGCTGTAGCCGAAGGCCACATAACCCGTGTAGGAATCACCATCTTCATCGCCATAGACATACATCTCATCAGATTTGAAGATGTCGCAGGTTGCCGAAACTTTGGTGTAAAAAGCTTCGGTGAAGTTGTAGGTGGCACCCAGAGTCAACTCGTATTGCTCATAAGAGAGGTCAGAGTACTCGTCGATCAGGTTGTTTTGATCTACAGAATCATAGTTATAGGCACCGCCACCCAGAACCAGAGAGGCGCGCTCGTAGAAATCCCAATCCCAATTGTCGTCAGCTTTGTTGTAGACGGCACTGGCATTGAGGTTAAGTTTCTCTGTTGCCTGATAATCGACATTCAGAGAAACAGTGTGAACTTGGGACTCATACTCAACGATGTCACAGATCGACCCAAACTGGGCCGAAGAAACTGCGTTCGCTCAGCCATGGTACCAGCCAACACAGGCACGGTTTTCGGTGTCCTGGTTGTTGAAGGTGTAAGACATGGTGAGGTTGAGTTTGTCGCTCGGAGCGTACCAGAAGCTGATGCCGGGAACGTACGTGGTTTGCTCGTACTCGACGTCATCGTTTTCTTCGTAGCGAACACGGGCAAACAGAGTGGCGGCCATATTGGCAGACGGCGCCCAAGTGGTGCTCAGTTTGGTTTCATGAACCGTGTCAGGCTGGTTGGTTGCATCCATGGTCCGGTTGGGATAGACGCTGTTCCAGTACCAGACAGTTGTTGCACTGTTGTTTTCGATGCTGAAGTAATCGGCTGTGTCGAGGTACCACAGGCCGGAACCGAGAGGATCTTCGGTGCCGATGCCTTGGGCGATACCCGTTGCATCGTCACCACCGAAAGGATCATCAATGTCCTGGTAGGTGTAGCTGATGCGGCCGGACAGCTGGTTGTTGATACGGGTTTTCAGAGCAGCTTTGAAGCTGTGGGTTTCCGTTTCGCCCAACTCTTCTTCGACACGCTCAACTTCTTCGTACTCGTAACCGAGACGCAGAGTAGTTGCTTTAGCCAGACGGATGACAACGTCAGTGCCGATTTCAGTAACTTCGCGCTCTTCAGCCGAAACATACTCGTCTGTGGTGTCAAAAGGCAGCAAAGACAGTGCCGGGTCTTCATTGTAGCGCGCGGAATCTTCACGAGCCTGGTAGTAGATCTCGTTGTCATCTGCTTCGATTTCATAGTAGGAACCGCGCAGAGACAGGCTGATCATTTTGTTGAACTTGGTAGCCAGTTTGGCGCCGAATGACTCGTACTCGGTGGTCAGTGTATCACCGTCGAGCAGTTCGTATTCGGTTTGAGTCTCAGACTTGGAGCTGTCAACTTCCGACTTAACGTAGCTGGCAGTGATGCTGGTGTTACGAGGCAGGTCAACACGCGCCTTGATCATGTGAGTTTCTTTTTCAGAATCAGGTGTACGGTTGAACTCGAAATCGCCTGCTTCATAGATCAGCTGATCAGCTGCAGATGCATTTTGTGCATCTTCGTAGTAGCGGGTCGGTGTGGTGCTGTCTTCGTCAAAATAACGAGTGAGGTACTCATAGTCCACAGTCAGGATACCGAATTTACCGGTAGCGCCAAAGGTGTACTCTTCAGTGATCTCATCAATGTTTTTGCCAACAGCAGAAACGTGACAGCCGTCACATTTGGACAGGCCGATGGCTTGCTCCATGCCTTCACGAGTTTCGATGCGAATGCCTGCCTTGAAGGTAACGTTAGGCAGCTGGGGCAGGGTCAACTCTGCTTCATTTTTCCACTCTTTGCGGGTTACGATGTAATCGTTTGCCACTTCCTGAGCGTAAGCTTCAGCAGCGTCATAGTCCAAGGTAAGGCCACCGACAGAGGTCACACCGAGATCAGCCAGATCAGCAAAGATTGCGTCAGTGGTTACAGACGGTTGTGCACCGCCGGTGTCCTCACGGGCGGTGGCGCCCATCTGGTCCAACGTTTCATGATCTTTCCAGTGTTGCAGAACACTGAACTCGCTACCCAGCTTGAAAATACGGCCGGCGTCAAGTTCGAGAGAATGCTGCTGGTCACGAGCGCCGTTTACTTCACTCTCGACTTCCAGCAGGAAAGAGCCTTTTTCAAATTCCAGGTCCAGTTTCGGTGCCAGGGCAACCCCGTCATCCTTATGGACGCTGGCGAATTCATTTACACGTGCTGCATTGTCCTTGGTGGTGACCGCACCCATGCCGAGTTCCCATGAACCGGACAGGTGGGCTTCGTCACCCTCAGCTGCTGCCACGCTGGCAGTAACCAGCATCGCCAGGACAGACATCAATGCAAGCAGCCACAATCGGCTTTGCTTCATAGTTTTGCCTCCTATTAATACGAGCTGTTAACGAGTCAAACCGCCGCCACTAAGTGGCTGAGACGGATAGTCACTGCCGTGGACAACCTTGTGACAGTTTGAGCACTTGGTGCCGAATGAAGTTTGGAAACCTTCCGTACCGTGAGGATTGGCTGTTGCCGTGATCTCATCAGTGGTAGCGATAGTTCCAGTCGGGCTTCCAGGTGCCTGGGCAGAGTTGCGCAGGATGTGGAAGTGACCTTCATGGCATTGCAGGCACAGGAACGGCTCGTTTTGTACCAACAGGTTGTTTGCAACGCTGCCGTGGGGGTCGTGGCAGATGGTGCAATCATCTTCTACCGGCGCATGGCCGAAGACAAAGGGGCCTTGGTAACGCGTATGGCAGTTCAGGCACAGGTCATTCAGGCGCTCATCCGTGTTCAACGACTCACCAATTGCACCGTGAGTGTTGTGGCAGCTGGAGCAGTTCATTTTACCTTCGGCCAAAGGATGGCTGGAGGGGAAATGTGTTTTAGCCTGCTCTTCTTTGTGGCAGCTGTAGCACAGCTCAGGATCTTCCATTTTCAGGCTGAACTTGCCTTCGCCGTCATGAATGCTGTGGCAGTCGACACAGCCGACATCGCTCAGGGCGTGAGCACTGTGGGTGTAATCCATCAGCTTGCCGTCAGTGTGACATTTAGCGCAGATCGCTGATGCTTCATCGGAGACCAGTTCTGCAGGACGCAGAATCATGTCGGTGTCGCCGTCGCTGTCAACGTGCTTGCTGCCTGGTCCGTGGCAGGATTCGCAGCCTTTTTCTGCACCCATCAGCTCCCAGGTGGCCAGGCGACCATGGATGGTCTTGGCAAACCCTTCAGCGGATGTAGACGTGGCGAACGTGTCGCCGGCCATGTCGTCGTGGCAGTCTGCGCAGGTCTCTTGACCGACGTAGCATGCACCTTCGATCACTGGCAAGGTGAGGACTTTCTCCCGGATACTACCCGTGGCGCAAGCGCCAAGGATGAGTAGTAGGGGAAGAGCCTTCACCAGCCAAGAGGCCTTGGTGTTGAACTTCCTTTGCATGTTTTCTCCTTTCGTTCTTCCTCCAATGATGTGCCCTGACCGTTCACAATCCTTTGGCCCCGCGACGCTGTGTTGCGGGAAGTTTGCAAATTGTCAGGAAAAACAGAGTGTTATGGTCTATTTATCGTGTAACTAAATTTACCTATAGCACCCACGTTTGATATCACTGTGTACAATACTTTTACGAACTGGTAGTGTAAAACGAATCATTTTAATGGCCACATAAGTTTGCCTTATAGAATCTCATTTTTATATTCGGATTATCCTATGGAAACGCAATATTTAAAGACATTGCTTATCGCAGCGGAGGAGGGAAGTTTCTCTCGTGCGGCAGCAAAGCTTCATTTGACACAATCGGCAGTTTCACAGCGAACGAAGAGTCTGGAAGCTTGTTGCGGTATGCAACTTCTTGATCGATCCGGTGCGGTTCTCGAGCCCACTGCGGCAGGACGGATTGTTCTTGAAGGGGCACGGCGTATTCTGGATATGGAAGAACAGATGATGCAGGAGTTGCGCGCAATGGGCGATCGACAGCATCTCTATATCTGTTGTACCCCGGCGTTCGGTATGGCCCACCTGCCGCAAATTCTCAAACGTTTCATGCAGGAATACGGTGAAGTGGAAGATCTCAAGTTTCTGTTTGGCGCCCCATTGCAGGCTCTTGATGGCGTAAAAAACGGCGAGTTCGATGTTGCGGTTATTGAGCATCTTGCCGATATGGATTTCGGTACTATGCGTCATATGGACCTGCCTCAGGATGAGATGATCTTCGTCAGTTCCCCAACCTATGGTCCAACGGCCCATGACATCACTCTGGATGATATCCATCAGTGTAATTTTATTACCCGTCGCGATGGCTGTAGTTGCCGGGACCTGCTCAGTCTCAACCTGAAGGGGACCGGTGGAGATCTAGGCGATTTCCGTCGCGTGATGGTGCTGGATGATTTCAGCCTGATCATCAAGGAAGTGCTGGCTGGTCAGGGGGTCACATTTATCTCCCGCTCAGCGGTACAGGAATATCTTGATGAAGGCCGTTTGCTGGAACATCACGTCTCAGGGTTCCAGTGCTACCGCCATCGCAGTATTGTTGCCCGGGAATGTGAATCCTCCGCATCATTGAAGCGGGCATTTATGGAATGTGTTTGCCGCCATTTTCAGATTGAACCCAGTGCGGCCTGAATCTGTCGTTGATGGAGCCGGTTGTTATTCCGTTACGAACTGTTTTTGATCGATTGTTGAAACGCTTTGGTCCCCAGTCGTGGTGGCCTGCGGATGATCGATTTGAAATGATGGTGGGGGCGGTTCTGACGCAGAACACAGCCTGGCGGAATGTTGAACGGTCGCTTGCGGCTCTGAGGCAGGCCGGAGTTTTAACACCTCGGGCGTTATGGTGTTTACCTGAGCCGGAGTTGCAGACCCTTATTCGCAGTTCAGGGTTCTTTCAACGTAAAAGTCAGTGCCTGAAGAATCTGGCCAGGGTGATTTGCGGTCCTTATCGGGGGCGGATTGATGCTTTTCTTGCTGGTGATCTGCTGGCTGTACGCCGGCGACTGCTCGACCAGCCCGGCATTGGACCTGAGACGGCCGATTGTATCGTGCTGTACGCCGCCAACCTGCCGATATTCGTCGTGGATGCCTATACTCGCAGAATATTCTCCCGCCTGGGGTTGCTCGACGCCCAGGCCAGTTATGACACCATTCAACAGTATGCAATGCGCCGTCTTCCCGCTGACCATGCACTCTTTAATGAATTTCACGCTTTATTGGTTGCGTTGGCTAAAGACTGTTGCCGTAGCCGTAACCCCTTATGTGAGTCCTGTCCACTCAGCGACCTTTGTTCGTTTTCTTCCTGAAAAACCCGCTTTTCTCCCACTGGTCTTAGCGCCCTCGTGACTGGAATCAGTTATTGGTAATCTGGGTGGTCGCCGCCGTTTTTCTTGACTTCCTATTCCATTCTGATAACTTGATTTGCTTATTTTCAATACCTCACAAAACCGCCGGATTGACAAAAATAATTATTGTTGAACCCGACTGTTTTGCTTGCCCATCCGTGGGCTCCATGAGCCTTTTTTGTAAAAGGCTCTATATAAATACAAGAATTAGTCAAAGGCGAGGACACCATGGACTACAAAGACACCTTGAATCTGCCGAAAACAGACTTCCCGATGCGCGGCAACCTGCCCAAGCGGGAACCTGAAATGCTGCAGCAGTGGCAGGAGATGGATCTCAACGGTGAGATCCGTAAAACAACTGCCGGCCGCCCGCGTTTTACGTTGCACGACGGCCCTCCGTATGCCAACGGTCACACCCATATTGGTCATGCGTTGAACAAGATTCTCAAGGATATTGTCCTCAAAAGCCGTCGTATGCAAGGCTTTGACGT
Organism: Desulfuromonas sp.; assembly: GCA_002869685.1. Classification (GTDB taxonomy): domain Bacteria; phylum Desulfobacterota; class Desulfuromonadia; order Desulfuromonadales; family Desulfuromonadaceae; genus Desulfuromonas. Next base: position 3,354 of record PKUE01000082.1, on the reverse strand, counting down.
GCCGTATGTTCCCGGTTGGGATTGCCACGGCCTGCCCATCGAACTGATGGTCGATAAAAAACTCGGCAAAAAGAAACGCGATATGAGCAAGGCCGAGATCCGTCGTGAATGCCGTGAGTATGCCCGTGAGTGGGTGGAGACTCAGGCAAGCGAATTCAAGCGTCTGGGTATTTTCGGTGAATGGGACGATCCCTACCTGACCATGCACGACAGCTATGAAGCGGCAACCGCGCGTGAACTGGCACGTTTTGCCGAACGTGGTGGATTGTATAAAGGAAAAAAGCCGGTCCACTGGTGTTCCTCTTGTGTGACCGCCTTGGCCGAAGCCGAAGTGGAATATGCCGACCATGTGTCGCCGTCCATCTTCGTCAAGTTTCCCTATGTGGATACCTTGCCGGATGAGCTGAGTGCGCTTGAAGGCAAGTCACTTTATTTTGTCATCTGGACCACCACACCGTGGACGATTCCTGCCAATCTGGGCATCTGCCTGAATCCCGAGCTCGACTATGTTGCCTTGGAAGTCTCTGGCGGCGACGTGTTGGTTCTGGCCGAAGGGCTGTATCAAGGTGTGTTGCAGCAGCTTGAGCTGGAGGGACAGGTCATCGCCACCTTCAAGGCGCCGCTGTTTGAAAACAAACGCTGCCAGCATCCGTTTTATCAGCGTGACTCGCTGATCATCCTTGGCGACCATGTTACGCTTGAAGCCGGTACTGGCTGTGTTCACACGGCGCCTGGGCATGGTCATGATGACTACGTCGTTGGTCTCAAGTACGGCCTGGATATTTATAATCCGGTGGATGATTACGGCCGCTATCGCAAAGACGTTGAGCTGTTCGGCGGCATGAAGCTGGCCGAGGCCAATGATGCCGTGTGTGACAAACTCACTGAAGTAGGAGCGTTGCTCAAGGTCAGCAAAGTGGAGCACAGCTATCCGCATTGCTGGCGCTGTAAGAAGCCGGTTATCTTCCGTGCGACAGCGCAGTGGTTTATCTCCATGGAGAAAAATGATCTGAGAACCCAGGCTCTCAAACACATCAACGATGTGCAGTGGATTCCCGGCTGGGGGCGTGAGCGTATTTACGGCATGATCGAGAAACGCCCGGACTGGTGTATCAGTCGCCAGCGCACCTGGGGCGTACCGATCACCGTGTTCTACTGCTCCGAGTGTGGTGAGGCGCTGGCCGATGGCAAGATCATGCACCATGTTGCCGATCTGTTTGAAAATGGCGGTAGTGACCAGTGGTACGAAAAAGAGCCCGCTGAATTACTGCCGGCAGGGACCGTGTGCCCCTCCTGTGGCCACGGTGAATTTACCAAAGAGTCTGATATTCTTGACGTCTGGTTTGATTCCGGCGTGTCTCATGCGGCCGTGGTTGAACATCGCGACTATCTTGATTCGCCGGCGGATCTGTATTTGGAAGGCAGTGATCAGCATCGCGGCTGGTTCCATTCCAGTCTGCTGGCGGCAGTGGGGACCCGCGGGGTTGCTCCCTATAAGGCCGTGTTGACGCACGGTTTTGTCGTCGATGGCAATGGTCGTAAGATGTCGAAATCTCAAGGTAACGTTGTTGCACCCGATGCGGTTATTGATAAATTCGGTGCCGAGGTGCTGCGCCTGTGGGTGGCGGCTCAGGATTATCAGGATGACATCCGTATCAGCCAGGAGATTCTCCAGCGGTTGTCTGACGCCTACCGTCGCATCCGCAATACGGCACGGTATATCCTCAGTAATATTCACGACTTCGATCCCGTGGCAGACACCGTTGCCGATGACGAGCTGCTTGAACTCGATCGTTGGGCGTTGTCGCGGCTGGAGACTCTCGTGGGCCGGGTGGAAAAATCCTATAACGATTATGAGTTCCATGTGCTGTACCATGCAGTACATAACTTCTGCAGTGTTGAACTCAGCGCGATCTATCTTGATATTCTCAAGGATCGTGTTTATACCGCGGCACCCAAAAGTCTGGCCCGGCGCAGTGCACAGACAGCCATGTACCGGATTCTGGATGCTTTGACCCGACTCATTGCACCGGTATTGTCGTTCACTGCGGATGAGATTTGGGCAGAAATGCCCGGTGAGCGTGAGGCTAGCGTCCATTTAGCCGCATTCCCCCGGTTCCAGACCAGCTTGTTGGATGCCGGACTTGATGATGTTTATCAGCAGTTGTGGACAGTGCGTTCCGAAGTGTCCAAGGCTTTGGAATTGGCGCGTGATGCCAAGTTGATCGGCAATTCTCTTGAGGCCAAAGTTACAGTGGCTGTTAGCGATGACACCTGTCGGATGCTGCTGGAAAAATATGCAGATCAGCTGCCGACTCTGTGGATTGTTTCGCAGGCCAGCCTGGCCACCGATATTGCAGATGGTTACGTGTCAGAAAAAATCGCCGGACTCAAGATTCTGGTGGAAAAAGCTGACGGCGAGAAATGTGAGCGCTGTTGGAACTACTCGACCGAGTTGGGTCAAAATGCGGCGCATCCGAATGCCTGTCCAAAATGTCTGGCATCCTTACAAGAGCAGGGGCAGGCCTGAGAATGATGGTGCGTTACCGCCTGTTGATTCTGGTCACTCTGCTTGTATTGCTGGCAGATCAATGGAGCAAATGGTTCATCGATCACACCATGGCTCTGCACCAGAGCCGAACCGTGATTGAGAATTTTTTCAACATTACTTATGTGCACAATCAGGGGGCGGCATTTGGCATCCTCGCCAACAGCGACCTTCGTCTTCCTCTGTTGTCGGGCGTTGCCGTCCTGGCGTGTTTGGTTATCGGCTGGATGTTTCGTCGTTTGCCCCGCGAGGCGCGATGGCAGCGTTTCGGGTTGGCCCTGGTTTTTTCTGGAGCTCTGGGCAACTTGATAGATCGCGTTCGCCTCGGCGTGGTGATTGATTTTCTCGACGTGCACTGGTATCAGCACCATTGGCCGGCTTTTAATGTTGCGGATTCGGCGATTACTGTCGGAGTGGGATTACTGCTGATTGACTTATGGCTGGAAGAACGTCAACGTTTGGTCGAAAAACGATTGAACGCAACGAAGGAGGGGGTATGAGGACACTCATTGCACTGCTGTTGTTGGGCATCGTTCTGTTTCTCACCGGCTGCGAATGTGTCGGTGGATTGGGGCGCGATATCCAGTACGCTGGACATTGGTTGGAAGATACCTCGGAGCGGGTAAGAAAATAATCGCTTCAGGGGGCTAGAATCGTGTGAAAGCCCTTGCGTTTTTAAGAGACCCGTGGTACTACATTGAGCCGTTGAAAATGATGTCGGGGCGTAGCGCAGCCTGGTAGCGCACCTGCTTCGGGAGCAGGGGGCCGGAGGTTCAAATCCTCTCGCCCCGACCATTAATTTTTCA
>PKUE01000098.1 GCA_002869685.1 Desulfuromonas sp. | reverse complement strand
GGTCACTGCTTCCGATGGTTTAACGCCCGATCACAACATGCCGTTGAGATGATCAAGCATGATCATCAACGGGTGGAAGTTGGCCGCCGGTTGATCGAGCATCATGGTCTGCAATCGCTTATAGCGGCGGAAACGCACCCGCGACGCAGCGATCAGGGCATCAATATTGCCGTCGTACTGTTCAATCACTTTCTGCGCCAGCACAAATTGCGCATGATGGTAACCGGTCCGCAACATATGGCGGGTCATACGATCCCAGCGATCACGCAGAGGCACCTGCTCAATTTCCTGCAACAGCCCTTTAATTTCAAACAGGCGCTGCACTTCACCCAGCACCACAGCCGCCGTATGCAGATCGATCTCCGCATGCTGATTCAGTGCGATCACCGGCAGCAGGTTTTCCATGAACGGCAGACTGGACAACTGCAACGCCAACTCACTGTCCATCCCCTGTGATTGCAGGGTATCGGCCTGTTGCTGGCAGGCGTTCCAACGCTGTTCGTCAATCACACCACTAAGCAGTTTACGATAGCTGAGCAGGTCTTCTCGCATGGACTCCAACCGACCGAAATCGATCAGGGCGGGAGCCTGGCTCAACGCCCAATCACACATGGACGCCAGCGTGTCCTCCACGGCCAGCAATAATCGGTATTGCTCACCACTCGCCAAACGGTTGTCGAGTCGGTGAATCTGCTCTCGCAGAGCACTGCCATTAATCAGACGGTCAAATTGGATATAGGCTTCAGCCACTTGGGTCAGTGAGCTGTCATAACGGCGCGCCATACGGTAGCAGAACGCACAACCACTCTGATTCACCACCGTATTGGTGATCATGGTGGCAATGATCTCCCGTTTCAGTGGCTGATCATCAAGGTGCGCCGCAAAGGTGGTAGCAATCGCCGTCGGATAATAATGGGCTAAAAAGGCTGCCGCCGCCGGTCGATCGGGCAGATCAGATTCGAGCAGATCCTGATACAGCTGCATTTTGCTGTACGCCAGCAGGATCGCCAATTCGGGGCGACAATAGCCGTTTTTACGCGCCATCACCTCTTTTGCCGTCGGCAACGCCTCACTCTGGCGATCCAACAAACCAATGGTCACCAGGCGACCGGACAGATCGACGAACAGATCGCGATCCTGCAGGTTGCGCAAAAAGTCGAGAGAGAGACACTGACTCTGACCATAATTGTTAGCCAGAACATCGTCGCACACCTCGTCGGTAATCGCTTCGAGCTGGCGGTCGCGCTCCTCATCGTCAGCAACAACTCCAGACTCCATCAGGTGTTGCATAAAGATTTTCAGATTGACCTCATGGTCGGAGCAATCCACCCCGGCCGAGTTGTCGATGGCATCAGTATTGATGCGCCCGCCGCCAAGGGCATATTCGATCCGCGCCAGCTGAGTCATGCCGAGGTTGCCGCCTTCACCAACAACCTTGGCACGCAACTGATTACCGTTAATACGCACGGCATCGTTGGCACGGTCACCGGCATCTTCATCCTTCTGGCTGGAGGCTTTGACATACGTACCGATGCCACCGTTCCACAACAGGTCAACATCGGCCATCAGCAGCAGACGGATCAGGCTGTCACCATCCAGAGTTTCATGGCGGACCCCCAACCAGCTGCGCACTTCATCGGACAATGGAATCTCTTTGGCGTCGCGCTCAAACACACCCCCACCAGCAGAGATCAACGCAGTATTGAAGTCACTCCACGACGAGCGCGGCAGGTCAAACAGCCGTTTGCGCTCAGCGAAGGTTGTCGCCGGATCAGGGTTGGGATCGAGGAAAATATGACGATGATTAAACGCCGCTTTCAGACAGATCTGCTCCGACAACAACATGCCGTTGCCGAATACGTCGCCACTCATATCGCCGATTCCCACCACGGAGAACGGTTGTGACTGGATATCGATACCCATCTCGCGGAAATGGCGCTGGACGCACACCCAGGCCCCCCGAGCTGTAATGCCAAGCACCTTATGGTCGTACCCACGCGAACCACCGCTGGCAAAACCGTCACCCAGCCAGAAATTGTAATCCAGGCTGACGGCATTGGCGGTATCGGGGAGATGGGCGGTCCCTTTGTCGGCAGCAACAACCAGATAAGGGTCGTCTTCGTCGTAGCGCACCACGCCGTCTGCGGCCATCACCTGACCAGCAACACGGTTATCGGTCAGATCAAGCAGACCGCGCATCAGTGTCTGGTAGGCTTTTTTCGACAGCGCCATCCCCTCTTCACGATCGGACCACGGTTGTTTGACGATGAAGCCCCCTTTGGAGCCAACCGGTACGATCTGGGCATTTTTGGTCATCTGGGTTTTCATCAGGCCGAGAATCTCGGTGCGGAAATCGTCCGGGCGGTCCGACCAGCGGATGCCGCCGCGAGCGACCATGCCGCCGCGTAAATGTATCCCTTCCATCTTGGCATTATGCACATAGACTTCGAACAGGGGGCGGGGTACCGGCATTTCGGTAATCCCGATGGCACTGATTTTAAACGAGATAAAATAGTCGTCGAGATCCTTACGTTTAAAGAAGTTGGTGCGCACCGTCGAGTCGATCAGATTGAACATGGTCCGCAGGATACGGTCCTCATTGACGTTGTCGACCTCACGTAACGCCTCGATCAACTCCATGCGGGTCGGAAACAACGCCTCCTCTTCACGCACCACCGGATCTTCCCATTGCGGTTTAGGTATAAAACGTGATTCGAAGTAACGGTAGAGGGCCAACGAAGCCCGCGGATTGTTGATCAGGGCAAAGGCCACGGTGCGTTTACTGAACGAGGAACCGAGTTGAAAATAATAGTTACGATAAGCGCGGAACACATCGATCTGTTGCCAGTCGAGCCCGGCTGAGACCAGCAGACGGTTGAGATAGTCGTTTTCTGCCACTCCGCTGCGCAGCGCCTTGAGTGCATCAAGCAGGCGCTCACGGATATGCAACAGACTGCCGTTCTGCGGCAACTGGTTAAGTACTCCGAAGCTCTTAATAAACAGTTCCTGACCATCAATGGTCAGTTTGAAATCGACCTCGTCGATGATGGTCAGATCGAGATTGACCAGAATCGGCATCAATTCGTTAAGAAAGCCCTGACGAGTGCTGTAAAACTGCAACCGGCACGACGGATTAACGCCACTGATCGGCCCCCACAGATCCACCTGCTCGGTCTGTGTTTCCAGTAACTGTTCGAGGCAATGGATATCACGCAGACAGAAACGTGGATGGATGCGGGAGCGGTAATCCGAACAAAACGCATCGGCGTACCGGCGCCACAATTCCAGACCATGCTGATTGCCCTGTTCACGCACCAGTACCGTGCGCAGCTTCTGTTTCCAGCTTTGCAGCAAGCCGGTCAAAGCGCTGGCCAGCTGATCGAAATCCACATCTTCGTGCTTGGCCCGACAGATCAGTGTCGCCTGAACAATGTAATATTCGGTATTGAACTGCAACACGCGCAGCGACGGTTTACGCGCCTTGAATTGATGGGCAAGAAAGTTTTCCAGCTGACTGAAATCGGCGTTCTGACTTAACGAACGTGGCACGATCAGCAGCATGGTCATGGTGCTCAGCTCCGACTCCATCGGGACGACGCGAACACTGCCATGGGGCGCAAACAAGAGCGAGTTGACAATATGCTTAAGCTGCTCCACCGACAGAAAGAACAGTTCCGGCTCGGGAAAGGTGGCCAGCAACGATTCAATTTTACGGTAATTGTAGCTTTGCAGAGCGATGCCGAGCTGCTCAAGGGCGTAGGAAATCTTGGCCTTCAATGCGGGAACATCCATCGCGGAACCACCCCGGACATTGCGGGTGTAGAGACCGAGCAGAACGTGCTCACAAATCGTATCGTCCGCCTGTTTTTCACGCAGACAAATGGCTGTCAGTGTTTCATCTCGCCAGACCGGGCTGGGGATGATGGTTTCCATCACCAGCAACGGTGAGGTGCGCAACAGACAGGATTGGATCAGATGATCGCACTGATTGAGCGTTTGAGGTTCAAGGTAATTGGGATAATCGGGATGATCGCTGATGCCGAGAGCCTGTTCTTTAACGGCCTGCACCATCCCGTCGGCACAGGCGGAATCGAGCCGCAGCTGGCGATAGCCCAACGGCAGAAAGTGACCATCTTTGAGCCAGCGCCAGAAATCACCAAAACCGGACGAAGCTGCCAGAGGTTCAAGGGAGTCACAACGCTGCATCAGAGCCGGGGTATCATCGGCAAAAGCATGGACCTCTTCGAAAACAGCTCGAACCTCCTGCTCCAGATCACAACAGCCTTCCACCTGAGCGACCTGCACGACAATAAACGTTTCATCTGCGGCAGAGAGATCCGCATCATTGAGGCGAACAATCTTGCCCTGATCACGTTCAACATTAAGCCGCAGATGAAGAATCTCCTGCCAGTCGAGATGTTGCCGGGTCAGATAAACCAGCAATGAATCGAACAGATAAGGGGCATCGTCCACGGCGCACATCAACAGCGACACATGCTGCTCGACCAAAGGCAGACATTTGACCAGTACAGGCTGTTGCCGCGACTCGATGGTATCGAAAAAAGTCGCCACAACATCGGCAAGGCCATCCTGATCTAACGCCAGAAGCTCACCGGGAACAGCTTGCCCCTTAAGAGATTTCAGCAGGGAAAAAACCGCGACCCGTTGCGGGTCCTGATAACGCCGATTGAGAGGGTCAGTTAAATCGGAAAGATGCTGGTGAAACTGCGCGACGGTTTTACTGTGTGTTTGATTTTGACAGGAACTCTCCACGATCTGTTTGCCCCCCTGGTTGGATAAATAAGTCCGGATCTCATTCTAATGTTTAGAGTTTAGATGAGAGCCCAAGGTTTGGCAAGGTCACAGTCTCTTTTGTAAACGGCATCAAACGCCCTGAAAAGCACGCCGGAGACTCGACAACAAAACAGCTTTTTTCACAAAAGATTCCGCAGCCTTTCGCATAAAAATCTTTGTGTTCTGCAACGACCGGCACAGAATCGGCTCAATACGGAGCTAAGGGCAACAACACGGGAAGCGATGAATTACAAAGAGCTTTTACGCCGGGGCTGAAAGCGTTGCAACAATGCCAGAGACACTGCGTAACTGGCGGGGAACACCAGCAGCTGAATACCACCCCACAGTGCCAGAGCCTGCAAATTCACCACCCACAACTGTTCTAATACGGTCAGCGGCGTGTCAAACAGCCGTTCCATCAGCTGGCGATCAATGCGTGTGGCATTGCCGAACAGCCGCCCGCCCCAGTAAAAAAACGGGAAAAACAGGGCAATCTGAAGCGGATACAACAGATAGTTGACCAGTTGGATCAGTGGATGATTCAACCGCCACCACCAGCCCACGACGACACAGATCAGACAGCTGCCCCACACCAGGGGCATAGTCCCCATCACCACACCAACGCTGATGCTCAAAGCGATTTTACGGTCACTCAGCCCCTGACTGAAGGCCTGAGTGACCGCCAGACGAAGCCGCGAACGCCACATTTAAATCCGCTCGTGGTGCACAAAGAAACGCATCTTCGCCCCGGTGACGGTACTCTTGCCGGTGTACCAGAAGATCACCGCCCAGAGCACTTGGAGTGTCAGCAGCACCAGTGGGCTCCACACTGCCGACAACCCGGATACGATATCAACGGGCAGCGGCGTCGCCGTCGGAACCACCCAGGCCACGATCACCACATAGACCATCCCGACAACCCCCATCCACTGATAGGCACTGAATGCATTGTTGCCCCGGTAATCGGCCCGCAGCACTTCGGAAAACACGCGCCAACCCTGAGTCACTACCGCCGTCAGCATAAAGGCCCAGGCATACTGTCCGAGCAAAAACAGCACACTGCCGATCAGGGACACACCGACATAAAGAACGGCGGTCAGGGCCTGAATCGGCACCACCGGCTGTCCCTGTAACCCACTGGCGTAGGCGATCTTCTTGGTCTCGCCGTGAAAGACAAAGTTAAAGTGTCGAAACAGCTTGCGCAGCAACGGCGAACAGGCACTCAACGGTTTGCCGTAACAGCAACCAAAACTGATGCAGGCCAACCGGCCCAGCCCTTCCCCCATGGCATAGGCAATGCCGAGTGCCGCCAGTGTCGCCAGTATCGGCAAACGTGGCGTATCGGCAGTCAGATTGATCAGGGCAATCAGCCACGGCGCCACGACAATGCCGACAAACACGGCGCCGCCCACGGTAAAGGTGTGGGCTTTCCCCTCCACCACCTTGGCCACCCAACGTGATGCCGGAACACAGATTCCCAACAACAGGACCGCCAGAACCAATAACGGCGTCAAGTCAATAGCCACCGCACGCAACAGGACAATAAGCATCAGTAACGCCATGACATAAGCGTTGGCAGTCAGCACGCCGTAATAGGTCAGATTGACCCCCTGCCAGCCGCCGGGTTCCTGTCTGACGGGGACGGAAGCCAGCACTTGCCAGCGCTCCTGCGGCAGATAACGGCAGCCTTGATAAAGCAAGGCCCCGCAGATTACTGTCAGGGCCAGAAGAAACAGCAAATTTTCCATCAAAGTTCTCCTTGTGAGGCTGACGGATCAGCCTGCGGTAAAGCGATGGTTGATCGCACCTGAACATCCGTTTCCACCAACGGTTGGCCAAAGCCGAGACTGAAACGGCTGGAAACACCCTGACGTTGCTGATTTTCCAGCAAGTCGGGACAAAAACGGATCCTGCCCGGTTCAAACAGCAAAACATCGGTGCTGCTGCCGGGACGGAACAGGCTTTTCGGCTGCCCCCGCTCCAGACGCACCCCAACCTCCTGAGCGATCACCGGCTCATACCCTTCCCTGTTCTCGGTGTAACAGGAGTGGATATCGCCAATCATCAATGCCACCACCTCAATCATGGCCACCAGGCCAACATGGCTGCCGCCGTCAACATCAGTATCAATGATAGTGACCAGACGGCGGTTCTTTGAATAAGGGGTCACCTCAGCCACCACGGCACCCGGATTACACGCATGGTAACGCCCACTGAGCTCGTAGATATCGCGGATCACGCCGGTGACCGGCACATGATTAAAGTGATACTTGTCAGGAGTCAGGCGCAAGACGGCAAAATCAGCGGCAGTGAACCGGTCCAGCCAGGTGGACTTCTCTGCCCCCAGCAATTCATCAAGGCTGAAAAATTTATCCTTGAGAAACAGGGCATCGGCCTGCTCCAGCGAACCAACCACCAGCCGGGCATCCGCTGTTGACACCACACTGGCAACCTCTGCCTCCATGGGGCGGCATTGCCAGTAGCGGATCTTCCGTTCAAAGATCTTACGGGCGGTTGTCAGAGTGGCCGGATCGTCGAGACATTCTTCCAGATTCACCCCGCAGGTTTTCAGGAAATCATCCTGGCCACTGAACCGACCAATCCGGTCGAGATCGTAGTTGATGGTTCCCAGCCACGATGACACGCGCGGCCCGGTCAAGGCATTGAAAACAACCGGGGCATATTCGCGCAACGGGTGATACATCCAGCGCACCAGACGGTCCGCAAAAAGGGTCTCATCATGAACCCGGCCACTAGCTCGCTCGATATACTGGTGCGTCATTCTCATAGCGATTCACATGTTCCTTGTCGGGGTGTTCTTTGACGCTGAGCTGATCGGCATGGACACTCAGCAACAGCAGATTAATCAGGCGTAACAGGTCATCATCGTGCAGATGCTGATACCGTGCCCCTTCCATCAGCTGCGCATAGACCGCGGTCAGTGATCGCTGACCACAGACCATCTTCAACGTGATGCGAACACTGTCATTATGATCCGCCAGTTGCTCCAGACGGGGCAATTCACGACTCAACATCTCCAGCGCTTCATGCATATGGCGGCGGCGTAAAGTCGTGCGGTAAAACTCTTCTGCAGCACGATTGAACTCAGGTGCGTCAACCTGAAGGGGCTGTTTGGTCCCCAATGTGCTCATGATGTCGGAGGTCAGTCGCCCCGCTACCGAAAACTCTTCGGGATATTCGATCCGCTGGCGCAGATCGACCAGCAGTTCCCGGCAACCCATCTGTTCAATCAAATCGGCACCATCTTCACAGAGCACTTCGATCAGGGCTCGACAGTATTCTTTTTGGTATATGCGCAGATATCCCGGATAACGGCGGCTGTTACGGATCTGTTTGGTTTTGCGCAGAATGCGCAGCAGAAAACGGTTACGGGTGGTGCGTTTGACAAAAAATGTCGGCAACCCAAGGGCATGACCAAAAAAGATCTGACGGCGTTCACTCTCGGTGCCGGGCGTATCGGGGATATGGCGATGATCGTAACGCCCCTCGGCCATATATTTGTACGCCAGGGCCGTAATCAGGGTCTGCAAGGTTGTCGCCGCGCCCATATCCTGTTCAAAGCCACTAAACAGGCTGTAGTGGCGCCCTTCAAAGCCACTGAATCCCATGGTGGCGAATTCGCGCATTTTGAAGAACTGGTACAACGACATACGCGCGTCAAAAACGCCCATGGCGTCCAGATCGTGACGCAGCAGCTCCTGATTGCCCAGCGCTCCGTTAAGAGCCGGGCTCTCTTCTGTGCTCAAAAAACCAACCGGATAATCAACCAGTCGAAAATCGGGGACAAAATCCCCTTTCAAACCAAACAGCCGACTGAGCGGACGGTCTATCCATTCCGGCCCGAACGGTGTCCGACTGTGGCGAATCAGATTCAGGCTCGCTTTTTTGCGCCAGCGACGCCACAACATCCGCAGATGGGTGAAATCGAGTTCATGGGCGAGGAATCCCAGCGCTTTTTCCGGGTGAAAATCCTCAAAACCCAGGCGGTACGGTGCCGCACTGTAATTGGCGGCAAACAACGGCAGGAAATGCTCCTGAATCTTGATGGCCAGATCGCCACAATACTTTTCTTCGGCGCGGCCGAAGGGGCTCTTCTCATCCGCCATCAACCCGGTTAATTTACGACTGCCCAGACTGATATGGGAGCCGTTATTGGCCAGACTGATATTGGACAGGTTGGGCAGCACTACCAGATTATTGGTGATAATACCCGCTTCGCGCAGCTTTGCCACAGCGTTGAGTTGACTGCGACTGAGAACCTGGTGACACAAATGCATGTACTGATGCTTCTCCTCCCCCTTATCCCAGCCGGACAAGCAGGGACTCATATACAATTCGCGATAAAACGCATCGGGAATCATCTCGTTGAGTTGCTTTTGGCGCTGAGGGGGATGGGGCGCACAATAGATCTGCGCCTGTTGGCCACTCTCTTTCAGGCCGAAACGGTCATTGGCATATTCGGTGAGCAGCTGAGTAAGCAGAAAGCGCTTGGCTGTTTCACTGGCCAAAGCGTTGCCCTGCCCGTTGCACTGGGTAAGATTCACCACATGGAAGGAAAAGGTTTCCGGCGAGGTGTTGTCATTGAGATAGTGATTCTGCAGCCCTTCCGCCGTCACCCGAATGTCGGCGGGCAGCTGCGGCTGCACCCCGAGGACATCGGCCAGAGCCAGTTTCACCAGATAACTCAATGGCAGCCGCAACAAGGTTGTCCCCTGATCATCGACAACACTATAGCGCGACACATCTGAGCGCTGGCCCTGTTCGGGATGCTGTTTATGCGCCAGCAGATCGCGTTCGAGCACCTGCTGGGCATACGGGCTCAACCGGGCGCGATCAAAACGCACCCAGCTGTTTTCCCACACTTGCTGACCGCGATCTTCGATGAAAGCGCGTAGGGCTTCCACCTGTTTTCAGGCGTTTCACCCGCCTGAGCCCGTTTAACCATATTGGCAAAAAAACGCGAGTGTTCGATGGTCTGCGGAAGATCGACATTGGAGGCCGCGCCAACAACAACGGCCTGCAGTTCACTTTCCGAACCGGCAGTCACATCACCGCTGGCGAAGGGGAGTTGATCAATGGTCGTGCAACCGAGACGGTTAAACAGGTCGGGAAGATCCGGCGTGTGACGTTGGTGAGCGTGGCGCGGGCGGCTAACAACCTGCAAACGCGGCGAGTTCATAGAAAGGCTCCTGTCATGTCTGAACATTGCTGAATCATGAGCATGTTCAGACTCTGCACGGAGCCTGTGTGGAAAGGATTGAGATTATGTAAAGGTGACGTTAGAACGGCAAAAAAACGGTGAAGATTTCTTTATTTACGGGTTCCAGGTAATCCCCTGACAATTGATACAGCGACACTCACGCTGCTGCATGAAAACTTCGAAATCGGCGACAGGAAGCGGACGGCTGCAGAAGTAGCCCTGAATATAGGTACAGCGGTTGTCACTCAACAAGGTAACATGATCCTGATTTTCCACCCCTTCCGCCGTAACCTTGAGATTGAGGCTACGCGCCAGCGCCAGAATGGACAGCACGACGTTAGTACTGTCACGCGAATGAGGCACCTCTTCCATAAAGGAGCGGTCAATTTTCAGGATATCAAGGGGCAAACGGGTCAGATAACTCAGGGATGAGTAGCCAGTACCAAAGTCGTCGATCGACAATTCCACGCCAAGATCGCGCAAAGAATTGAGAATTTTGATGGTATCTTCAATATCCTCGATGATCATCCCTTCAGTAATCTCAAGCTCGAGAGCCTCAGCAGGCAAGGAGCAGTCCTGCAAGGCCTCAGCGACTAAAGCGGGCAGATAATCAAGATCAAACTGGGCCGGTGACAAGTTGACTCCCATGTGAAAGTCGGGGTTAAGTTGGCGCCAGATTTTAGCCTGACGGCAGGCTTCCTTCAGCACCCACTCTCCGATGGGGATAATCAACCCGGTTTGTTCTGCGATAGGGATGAATCGGTCCGGCGGGATCATGCCATCACGACTGTGCCAGCGCAACAACGCCTCCGCGCCGACAATAACCCCATCTTTCAAACGGATTTTCGGCTGATAATACAGCTCAAATTCGTTGTGTTCCAGGGCGTCACGCAGCATCTCGGCCAGGGTCATCCGTTCGGTCACCAGATCACTCATCGCCTGCTGATAATATTGAATGCTGTTACGCCGCAGCTCTTTGATCGAATAGAGCGCGGTATTGGCATTTTTCAACAGTTCCGAAACGGTTTCGCCGTCTTCCGGTGCCACGGCAACGCCGACACTGGTGGTCAAAGTGACTCGCTGGGCTTCAACGATAAAGGGGGATGCCATACACTCAAACAAATCTTCAACCAGATGACCTACTTGCTGTTTGCGCGCGATCAGGGCAAATTCATCGCCACCGATGCGGGCAAGAAATGCGTCACTGGAGCACAGAACCAGTCGTTCGGCAAACATCTGCAACAGTTTATCGGCCAATACCGGGCCCAGAGATTCATTGACCAGCTTGAAGGAATCCAGGTCCAGAACCATCACCGCCAGGTTGCAGGCTTCATCACAATGGAGCAGGTGTTCGTCGAGCTGTTGAATAAATGATAGCCGGTTGGGCAACTGGGTCAGCGTGTCATAGTAAGCCAACTGATGCAGTTGTTTTTCGGCGTCTTTGATCTGACTGATGTCGGAGGAGATCGAGAAAAAGTTTTTGATCGTTCCTTCGGCATCACGGATGGTGTCAATGGTTACCCAGGTCACATACTCCTGGCCATCTTTACGCCGATTCCAGAGCTCCCCTTCCCAGTGGCCACGTCGCAGCAGCTCGTCCCACATGGCACGGAAAAAAGTTCTGTCGTGATGGCTCGACTGCAAAAAGCTGGGGTTGTATCCGATAACTTCACTGCGCGAATAGCCACTCATGGAGATAAAGGCCTGATTCACTTCAACAATCCGGTTATCGCGATCGGTAATAACAATTGCTTCGGCGGTATTCTCGAACACCTTGTTGATTAATTTCAGGCGGCGCTCAATGGCTTTAGCTTCGGTAACATCGCGGCCAAAACCGATAAAATTCTCGATATCTCCATGCTCGTTATATTCGAAAATCGCATCCCAGAGAAATTCACGCACACTACCATCACGTATGAGCAGAGACGCATGAAAGTCACCGGAAAACTCTTTGGTCGCCATGGCCTCAGCAATATAGGTTCCGAGCAGTTCAGCAGTTTCGCTACTGGTAAACAACTCAAAGAAATTCTGGTTCATGACCTCATCGCGCTGATAGCCCGTAGCTTTTTCGGCAGCGTGATTAAACAGGATAATTCGGGAGGCATAATCAATGGCAACGACAACCAGCCCTGAATGCTCAATCATGTCGGAAAAACGCTGATCCTGCTGGCTGAGAAGCAGGTCCCCAGCACGCAAACGACTGAGCATCTGATTGATATTGTCACCCAGGGCCGAAATTTCGTCATCGCCCTCCAACTCGACCGAAGCTTGAGAATCAAGCGCCTCTTCATTACCGACCTTCTCCAGAGAATTACCCAGTGTGATCAGGCGAGCCAGCACCAGTTTGTCAAGGATCAACTGAGTGATAAAAACAATGATGACGCTGGAAAAGGCAAATAAACCTAAAAAGAGCACCAAATTATGCTGGCTGAAACTCCGAATGAAACGGTAGTTGCCGCTGCGCAAGGTAAAGCTGGGTTCACCATGAAGGTCGTTGAGAGTTTTACTGGTATAGTAATAGGTTTTTTCATCGGAGTATTTTTCACCGTTCAGATGAATAAGACTACCGTGCATTTGCCATTCTTCATTCACCTGAGTCCAGAAGTCATCCCCCAACGACAAACCCATTACCAGTGTTCCAGCTGGAGAATCCGTACCGTCAAGCTGGTTAATCTGTCGAAATGCGATCAACAGGGGCTGATGATCAAAAATCACCAGACCAGAGCGCACTTTTAATCTGTCGGCGTCAGGGGAGCAAATGAGATTGACACTAGAACCCAGTTCAGCCTGAATGTTGCCGGAGTAGTTTTCAAAACGATGCTGCTGAAATTGGTAGCTGAGGTGCTGGGTATTATCAAAAATCAGGATAAAATCAACGGGAATTGATGCGAAATACTTCTTATGGAGAGATCTGTCTTCACCACTACTGGAAAAATGCCACAATCGATCTAGAATCGCGATGGAGTTAACAAACGCTTCCAAATCCTGCTGCTTCTCTTTGAGCAGGTTTTCCACCCGCAACAAACCTTGCTGACCAAAATGGCTTTCGACGCGCTGAATATTCTGCTGGCTGAACATGCGCAGGCTGAAACCAAAAGCTGCCGTGAGCAAAGCCATGGTGACCAGAATACCCAAAAAAGTTTTTGCGCGAATAGACATGGACATGGACATACAAACGATTCTCCGGCACCCATCAACATCAGCGATACAAACAGACTAAACAAATGGCTTTACTTATATACAGGACTCTGCACATTGATACAAACAGTTAGCGAGCTTCTCTTGGAGAAATGCCATACTAACAACCCAAATTTATTAAAACAAGCGCAGTTATTAGTTCTCCATTTTTTTTCCTCATTAGCCCCCCACCTTCCCCGGTGTAAGCAATCTTTTCCTGTCCATGGCCATCCACGCAACAGGTTTCGCAACACGCCTTTTAATCACCGCTCATTTGTAGTATAAGGTTATGTTTTGCGATGAGACCCAATCCTGAATACACTGAATAAATCATAGATGGAATTTCCATGCACTCTGCCCAAACACAACGTCCTGCTGTTTCCATTGTCGGAATTGGTGGAATTTTTCCTCAAGCCCCTACCCTCGAGAAATTCTGGTCGATTATCCATGCCGGTAGCGCGACCGCCTCGTTACCTCCCGAAGGACGCTGGCAACTGCCGGTCGAAGAGGCCTATCATCCCGATGAAGGCAAAGCCGATTGCATCTATTCCAAGAAAGCCTGTTTCGTTGACAGCTTTACACCGAACCTGCCCTTTGATCAGCTGAACATCAATGCCGCCCTGGTTGAGCAGCTTGATCCGTTATTTCATCTGTTGCTCCACGCAGGCGTTGGCGCCTGGAACGACAGTCAAACCGCTGCTATCAACCGTGAGCGTACCGGCGTTATCATCGGCAATCTGGCCTTGCCCAGTGAAACGGCATCAAAGCTGGCCCAGGACTACCTCGGCCGCACCGCCTATGAACAACTGTTCAACCAGCAGCAACCCGCCAGCACCTCGCCGTTAAACCGCTACATGACGGGATTACCGGCGGCTGTTCTGGCCAAAGCCCTTAATCTTGGCGGCACTTGTTTCACCCTCGATGCCGCCTGCGCTTCATCGCTGTATGCCATTAAACTGGCCGTTGATGCGCTGCAATCAGGTCAGGCCGATGCCATGCTCACCGGTGGAGTCGCCCGTCCCGATTCCCAATACACTCAAATGGGGTTTTCCCAGTTGCACGCCCTTTCTCCCACTGGGGTCTGCTCCCCCTTCGATCGCTCTGGCAACGGTCTGGTCGTCGGTGAAGGCGCCGGAATTCTGCTGCTCAAGCGCACGGAAGATGCCCTGCGTGACGGCGATCATATCTATGCCCAGATCGCCGGAATCGGCGTTTCCAACGATATTGGCGGTAGCTTGCTGGCACCCATGTCCGAGGGACAACTGCGCGCCATGCGTGCCGCCTACCAGCAGGCCGGCTGGCAAAGTGATGATGTCGATCATATCGAATGCCATGCCACCGGCACACCGGTCGGCGACGCCGTGGAATTTTCCAGTCTGAAGCAGTTATGGAACGACAGCCGTCCTGATCGCCGTTGCGTGATCGGATCAGTAAAATCCAACATCGGCCACCTGCTCACTGCAGCCGGTTCTGCCGCTGTGATCAAAACTCTTCTGGCCCTCAAGCATCAGCAATTGCCGCCGACGGCCGGTTTCCACCAGGCCAGCGAACAAATGGGCATGGATAACAGCCCGTTTTCCGTGCTCAGCGCGCCGCAACCATGGCCCGCCTCTCCACGGGGACGTCGGGCTGCCGTCAGTGCCTTCGGCTTCGGTGGCATCAACGCCCACCTGCTGTTGGAAGAATGGACAGCGCAAAACGGCTCGGAACAAGCCACACCGCCACCGACGCTGCCATCTCAACCGGTGGCGATTGTCGGCATGGATATCCGTCTCGGCGAGTGGTCCAACACCGACCAGTTCCGCCAGCAGTGGTTGTCCGACGAACCGACAAAACCCTTTACTCCGGCGCAGCACTGGTACGGTGCCACCAACAGTCGTTGGTACGGTGAAGAGTTCGCCGCCCAACCGCCGTTGACCGGACACTATCTGAAGCACGTTGCCGTTCCTCCCGGAGCGTTTCGTATTCCGCCAACGGAATTGAAGGAGATGCTGCCTCGTCAGGCGCTGATGCTGCAAAGTGCTGCGGCAGCCCTGCAGCATGCCGGTCTTGACAAGGAAGACCACCTTCACACCGGCGTCTTTGTCGGCACCGGTCTCGATCTTAACGCCACCGGTTTCAGCTTGCGTTGGGGTTTGCCGGGACGGGTTCACCGGTGGGCGCGCCAAACCGGCAGTGAAATGGACCAGCAACAGTTGGAACGCTGGTGCAACACATTACGCGATGCCTTAAGTCCGGCGTTAACAGCCAACCGCACCATGGGCGCGCTGGGCAGCGTTGTTGCCAGTCGTATCGCTCGGGAATTCAAGTGCGGCGGTCCAAGCTTTACCGTTGCTGCGGAAGAGAACTCTGCCATTCAGGCCCTGCAGCTGGCCGTAAATGCACTGCGTCGAGGAGAATTGCAACAGGCAATTGTTGGCGGCGTCGACCTGCCGGGCGACCTGCGTGCCCAACTGAGTGCCTGCAAGCTGGGCCAGGATCAACCTGTCAGCGAAGGGGCGTGCAGCGTGGTGCTGATGCCGCTGGATGCCGCGAAAGCCCAGGGTCGAACCATTTACGCCGTCATCAACGAAGTCGCCACCGCAACGGGCAGTGACGACACCCTGGTGCGCACGCGTACTGACGCCCAGCAACGGGCCATCCATGCCTTAGCGGCCGGGGTGCGTCACGATTACATCGACCGGATCAGTCACGACCCGCGCACCACGCCCTGGCAAGGGCTGACTTCTTCAGAAAGTTATCAACTCTCCACCAGTACACAGTGCGGTCATGCCGGTGAAGCCTCGGGACTGGTTGGAATTGTCGCCGCCACCTTGTCACTGCATCACCGCATTCTTCCAGGCAATCAGCAGCACAGCAGCCGCTATTGGCTGCACAATCGTCAACAGGGTCCCCGGCGAGCGCTGATCACCAGTACGGCAACCGGTGGCCTGTTTGCCGCCGTTGAGCTCGAAGAGTGGCAAGATCAAAGCACGCCACTCCCTTCAGCTCTGCCCGGAAGTTCTTTAACCAGTGCCCTGTTTGCCGTTCAGGCATCCACCCCGGGCCAGCTGGTCGGCATGCTGGCCGAATTGGAAGACTGGCTGAAACATGCTGGCGAGACCTCTCTCCTGACCCTGGCACACCAGTGGCGTCACGACATGCGCCCCGAAAACACTCCGGGTCTGACTGTAACCATGGTGTGCGCGAGCCTTGCTGAACTTCACGACCAGATCGCTTTTGCCCGCCAGCAGATCAGTGACCACCCCGACCAGCGACTAGATGGCCGGGGCGGCGCGCGTCTACCGGCCTGCGCCCGCGACAAGGTTTTTTACAGCCCGCAGCCGCTGGCGAAAAATGGTGAAATTGCCTTTGTCTTCCCCGGCTCCGGCAATCACTTTCCCGAGATGGGACGCCAGCTCGGTCTATGCTGGCCCGCTGTCTTTGAGCAACAGCACCGCGAAAACCAGCGCCTGAAAGATCAGTTTCAACCCCACCTGTTCTGGGATGGCGCCTCGCGCCAGCAGATAGAGCAGGACCACAACGGCATGATCATCGCGCACGTCGCCCTGTGCACGGCGTTGAGTGATCTGGTGCGCCAATTCGGCATCACCCCGCAGGCCGCCATCGGCTACAGCCTGGGAGAATCCTCCAGTCTGTTTTCATTGCGGGCCTGGCAGCAACGCGACATCATGCTGGAGCGGATCGAGGCTTCGTCCCTGTTTACCGAAGACCTCGGCGGACCATGCCGCAGTGCCCGTCAGCTATGGCAACTGCCTGAGACGGAATCCGTCGACTGGACACTGGGTATCATTCCTGTTGATGCGCAACGGGTTGAACAGGTATTGCAGGGGCGTGAGCGTGTTTATCTGCTGATCATCAACACCCCGCAGGAATGTGTCATTGGTGGACAGCGCGCCGCTGTTGAGGCGGTGGTGAAAGAACTGTCCTGTCCGTTCATCGAATTGAACGGTGTGACCACGGTCCACTGCCCGGTCCCGACCATGGTTGCCAAACCATACCATGACCTCCACTTGTTCCCGACCACAGCACCGCAGGGTATCCGTTTCTACAGCTGTGCCAGCGGTCAACAATACGCCCCGGACACAGAAAGCTGTGCAGCAGCCATTCTTGCTCAGGCCGTTGATCGAGTGGACTTTGTTCGTGTGATTCAGAATGCTTACAATGATGGTGTGCGGTTGTTTATTGAAACCGGCAGCGGCAATTCATGTAGTCGGATGATCCCCCATATCCTCGGCGACAAGCCTCACATGGTACGCCCGGTGCATGTTGATCAGCAGCCCATAGCAGAAACCGTCACCCGCCTGATGGCCCAGTTGCTGGCAGAAGGTGTCCCCTGTGACTTGACCCAGCTCGAAGCAAACCGACTGGACACTCCGGCACCATCGAAGGTACCTCCGGTGATTCTGACCAACGGGCTGGCAACCCTGGTGTTGCCCCCGGCACCATTGGATCAGCAGAACTCCTACGATGTTCAGCCGGTTCACTCCACACCAGTTCAGCCCACCCGACCCGTAGTAGCTCCTGCCACGGATCGCACTTTCACGGATCCTCTGGTCGCCGCCATGGACCGCACCCAGCAGCATCACAGTGCCTCCCACGAGACCTACTTGCAGCTCTCAGGGCAGATCCAGCACCTGATGGAGCGCAACCTGGCATTACAAAAACAACTGAGTCGTTATCTGCCCTCGGCTGAGAGCAGTGCAGCTCGGAAGAGTGTACCAGCCCCGGTCGCAGTACAGCCAAAGGTGACACAGCCGCAACCGGCCAGACAGGTCGCCTTTGATCGCACAATGTGCATGGAATTTGCCATCGGCTCGATTGCCGCCATGCTCGGTCCCCGCTTTGCCCCCATCGACAGCCACCCGACCAGAGTGCGGCTGCCGGATGAACCGCTGATGCTGGTCGATCGGATTCTAAGTGTCGAAGGGGAGCCCTGTTCCATGAGTCATGGCCGGGTCGTCACCGAACACGATGTCACCACTGACCGCTGGTATCTTGATGGCGGACGCATCCCCACCTGTGTGGCGGTTGAAGCCGGTCAGGCCGATCTGTTTTTATCCGGTTATCTCGGCATCGATTTTCACACCAAGGGACATGCCGTCTATCGTCTGCTGGATGCAGTCGTCGAATTTCACAGTGAGCTGCCCAAGCCCGGTGATGTCATCCATTACGATATCCGCATTGAGCGCTTTTTCCGCCAGGGGGACACCTGGCTGTTCCGCTTCCAATTCGACAGCACCGTCAACGGTCAGCCGTTGATGACCATGCGTAACGGGTGTGCGGGATTTTTCTCTCAACAGGAGCTCGATGCCGGCAAAGGGATTGTCCACACCAAATTCGACCTGATGGAACAACCGGGCAAACGTCCGGCGGACTGGCAGGACCTGATCCCCATGACCGAGGAATCCTACACGGCAGAGCAGATCCGCGCCCTGCGTCATGGTGATCTGGTCGGTTGCTTCGGTCCGGCTTTTGCCGCTTTGAATGTCACCGCCCCGTACACCCTGCCCAGCGGCCATTTGGAGCTAGTGGATCGGGTGACGGCAGTTCTGCCCGGCGCCGGTCGCTTTGGTCTCGGCCAGATCCGTGCCGAAATGGATATCCAGCCCGACGACTGGTTCCTCACCTGTCATTTCTGCGACGACAACGTCATGCCCGGCACCTTGATGTACGAATGCTGCCTGCATACCCTGCGCATCTATCTGATGCGGATGGGCTGGGTCAGTGGCCAAGGCGAAGCGGTATGGCAGCCGGTTCCAGGTGTCGGCAGTCAGCTCAAATGCCGTGGCCAAGTCACCGAACACACCAAAACGGTTACCTACGAAGTCACGATCAAAGAGCTCGGTTACCGTCCCGAGCCTTATGCCATTGTCGATGCCTTGATGTATGCCGACGGCAAGCCGATCGTTGAAATTATCGACATGTCGGTACGCCTGACCGGTCTGACCCGTCGGGCCCTTGAAGAGCGCTGGAACCAAAGTGAGCGACAACCGGTCAATATTGTTAAACCGGCTATCTACGATTACGCCAGCATTCTTGCCTACTCCAGTGGCAATCCGTCTGACGCGTTTGGCGAGCCCTACCGCATCTTTGATCAGGGCCGCCGTCTGGCACGACTGCCCCGGCCACCGTTCCAGTTTCTTGACCGCGTTACCCAGGTGCGCGCCGAGGCGTGGAAGATGGTCGCCGGTGGCACCATTGAGGCGCAATACGACGTCCCTGATGATGCCTGGTATTTCACCTCCGAACGCCACGGCAACATGCCGTTCAGCGTTCTGCTGGAGATCGCCCTGCAACCGTGTGGCTGGATGGCCGCTTATGTCGGCTCGGCTTTGACCAGCGATATCGACTTGTGTTTCCGTAATCTGGATGGCAACGCTGTCCAGCACCGTGCCGTTACCCCGGAAACCGGCACATTGACGACAACCGTTACCATGACTCGGGTATCCAGCAGTGGCGGTATGATCATTCAGAGTTACGACTTTCAGGTCGAAGATCAGTGGGGACCGATTTATAGCGGAGACACCGTGTTCGGCTTCTTCACCGAGCAGGCACTGGCCAACCAGATCGGCATTCGTGATGCCAAACCGTACCAACCAACCATTGCGGAACAACAACGCGCCCTGAGTTATCCTTATCCAACGCAGGCCCCCTACCCGGATGACACCCTGCGCATGATTGATGAGGTTGAACAATTTGTCATCGATGGTGGCCCGGCCGGGCTTGGTTATATTCGCGGGTTGAAACGGGTTGATCCGGAGGAGTGGTTCTTTAAAGCCCACTTTTATCAGGATCCGGTATGTCCGGGCTCCCTGGGACTGGAGTCGTTCCAGCAACTGCTTAAGGTTGTTGCTTGTCAGCGCTGGCAACACGACGAACAAAGCCGGTTTGAACCGATCACCCTTAACCATCAGCATCGCTGGATGTATCGTGGGCAAATCATCCCCACGAATCAGCAGGTTCGGGTCTCCGCTGTTATCACCGCCATTGACGATGCCGGAAAGGT
>PKUE01000058.1 GCA_002869685.1 Desulfuromonas sp. | reverse complement strand
TCTGATTGACTATGATATGCTCTATGGGCATCGCCGCGATGTGACCGGTTTTGCTGCGGCACTGCAGCACTTCGATCGGTGGCTGGAGGGTTTCCTGCCTCAACTGGCTGCGGATGATCTGCTGCTGATTACGGCGGATCATGGTTGCGATCCGACCACGCCGGGGACAGACCACAGTCGTGAGTATGTGCCGTTGCTGGCCTGGCATCCCCGCCTGACGGCCGGAGTGGCGCTGGGCGATCGCGCCTCGTTTGCCGATGTCGCCGCCACGTTGGGTGAGATCTTCAACGTCGACAGCGGTTGCGGGAACAGCTTTTTATCACAATTGATTGCGTAACACCGCCAGGGTGGCGCAATTGGTTGTTTTCATTTCTCATTGTTGTGATGGGAGCCGAGGAGGGGTTATGAAATACAGGACAGGACTACTCGTTCTTTTATTCATTCTGATCGGGGTGGCTTCGGGCTGGGCCCTGGACGTTGTCGATGCATCAATCACCACCCGAATTGTCAACCGGGAGCCACTGGATTCGCTCAACACCGTTCCGGCTGGAACGGAGCAGTTGTATTGCTTTACCCGGGTGAATGGGGCGACTGACGATACCTGGATCACCCATGTCTGGTACTGTGAAGATCAGGAGCTGGCGCGGGTGCGCCTGCCGGTGCGTTCGTCAAACTGGCGTACTTGGTCGTCTAAACGGATTTTGCCGCAATGGAAAGGTGCTTGGCGTGTTGAGGTGTTGGATGAAAATGGTGAACCGTTGCTGATTGTGCCGTTTTCCATTTTTTAGGCTTAAAAAAAGAGGACTCGTTGAGAGTCCTCTTTTTTTTTGCGAAACGGTCGCTGTTGCACTATTTCTTTTTAGCGGCGCGGGCCTGAGCCAGCTTCTCACCAAGGCCACGTTCGATGGCCATCTGCTTGCGTTGCTCAGAGTAGGCTTTGGCCGCCAGGGGCTGGGTGCGGGGAATGTCGAACTGCTTGCGATATTCCGCCGGGGTGATTTCGTGAACCAGACGCAGGTGACGGCCAAGGGTGGTCATCCCTTTGCCGCAGATCAGGCAGTAGACTTTGTCTTTGCCGAAGGCTTTTTTAAGGGACATGGCCGGTTGTTGCTCCTGTTCCTGCTGCTCGGCAACCAACTCGCCGTTTTCCATCGCTTTGAGAGCTGTATGAACTTCAGCCAGTTCCGCAACCAGGTCTTCCTTGGTCATAGAAGTAGTTGACGCATGGGCTGAAACAATCTCAACGGCCATTTCCAGAAGCTTTGACATAATGTATTTCTCCATAATGTGGTGAATTGAATAGAATGATCTATAATCTAATACTCTATTGAGATGCAAAATCAAGGAAAAAAGAGATATAATCGCGATGTTGTGGTGAAAATGTATTGATTTTTATAAAAATTGAACATTCTATAGACCTGACTGATATGTATTTTTGATTTCCTTAAGGAGGATTATGTCACAAAACTCTATACGACATAAGATTGAACAGCGGGAAAAGGATACACTGTCTCCCCATGCCTGCTTAAGTGTAAATAGTCGTGGCCGTGAGGTTGAAGAACAACCATGCCCGATTCGAACAAGCTTTCAACATGACCGTGACCGCATTTTGCACTGCAAATCTTTTCGTCGTTTAAAACATAAAACACAGGTGTTTTTATCGCCGGAGGGAGATCATTATCGTACTCGTCTGACCCATACTTTGGAAGTCTCCCAGATCGCCCGAACCATCGCGCGTGCTTTGTCGCTCAATGAAGACCTGACCGAAGCGATTACCCTGGGGCATGACCTTGGTCATACGCCGTTTGGTCATGCCGGAGAGCGGGTGCTTGACTCGTTGCTCGAAGGGGGCTTTCATCATGTTCGCCAAAGTGTCCGGGTCGTTGAACGGCTGGAGAAGAATGGTCGCGGGTTGAACCTGACGGCGGAAGTGCGTGACGGAATCCTCTGCCATTCGAAAGGCACCGGGCCGGTTGCCGCCTGTTGTGGTGCAGGCCGGGCTATGACTCTTGAGGGGCAGATCGTTCGTTTTGCCGACATTATCGCCTATGTGAATCACGACCTTGATGATGCCATTCGGGGTGGTGTGATTACCGCTGAAGATATTCCGACACCTTTGCGTGACTATCTCGGTGGCAGTCATTCCCAACGGATTAACGCCATGGTCTGGGATATGATCACCGCCTCACAGCAGGGTGAGGCGATCGTCATTGGCCTGTCCGAGCCGATGCTGGAACAGATTACCGCGCTGCGGGACTGGTTGTTTACCCATGTCTATCGCGTGCCGAGCGTGCATGACGACTTTACCAAGGCGGCAAGGGTTCTGCGAGAACTGTTTGAATTTTTTAGAGAAAATCCCCAGCAGATGGCGAAATACGGCGCCGTTTGTCTGGACGGTGATCCACTCGAAGTCAGCATCACCGATTTCCTTGCCGGTATGACGGATCGTTATGCCATGAAGCTCTATCAGGAGATCTTTCTTCCCCGTCCGTGGGGGACGCTGTAAGTGTGCATAACTTGACGTAGTTTGGCGGTTCCTTTCCTTGACAGAATTTGAGGCGTATGCTAGCGTTTTGCACTTGAAAATGAGAGAATGTTGAACGTTGTTGCACCCCCATTTTCACGTCAAATTGAGCACTCAAGGCGCTTCATAACCGTCGCGAGCTTTTCATGAAAGCTGAGGAGGCATAGATGGGCAAAAAGTTGTTGCTGGCTGATGACAGTGTCACAATCCAGAAAGTCATCGAAATTACATTCGCTGATAAGGACTATCAGCTCCAGACGGCAGATAACGGTGATGAAGCGTTGGCTATGGCTCAACAGCAGCGTCCCGACCTGATTCTAGCCGACGTATTTATGCCTGGCAAAAACGGTTACGAATTGTGCGAGGCGGTTCGCGCGGTTCCTGAACTGGCCGATGTCCCGGTGCTGCTGCTGGCCGGAACCTTCGAGCCCTTTGATGAGGCCAAGGCCAATGCCGTTGGTGCCACCAGCTGGATCACCAAACCATTCGGTTCACAGGATCTGGTTGACAAGGTTGCCGATATGCTTGCCAACGCCCCGGCTGGCGATACCTGGAAAGCCACACCCGGCCAAACCCCGGTCGAAAGTGATATTCTCGGAGCCATTGAAGAGGTCAGCGCCGCTGAAGCCGCACGCGTCAGCGCCGAGCAGGAAACGACCTTTGATGTTCCGCTGGCACCGGTTGAGGAAGAAGCCCCGGTCCTTGAGCCGTTGGCGGATTTTGCTGCACCCGCAGAACCGGCACCTGAGCCGGTTGCCGAAACTGCGTTTGAACAAACTTTTGAGCCTGAAACAACTGAAGAGCCCGACACTTTCAGCTTTGATGCTGTGACTGAATATGCGCCAGCCATCGAACCCGTGGCTGAAGAAGCGCCGAGTTCCGATCTGCCACCGTTGAGTGATTTCTCGTTTGAGAGCAATGAGACCCCTCAGGCTGAGACCGTTGAGAGCGCGCCAACTGTTGATCCTTTTGCTCTGCCTGAAGCAGAAGAGGAGATGGAGGAGGCTCCGCAGGAGTCTCTGGCTACGCTGGATCCGTTTGCTGTTGCTGAAGAAGCTCCGCAGGAAGACTTTGTTGTTGAGCCTCCCGCTGTCGAAGAGCCGGAGCCGGTCAGCGATCCGTTTGCCGAGTTGTCGCCGCTGGGTGACTTCTCAGCATCCAGTGACGTTGTTGAGCCCGAAGCTCCTTCCCTGGCGCCATTGCCGGAACTTGAAACTCCCGAAGAACCCGAGCCCGCCGCTGAATTGCCGCCGTTGGTTGAGGAACCCACAGTTAGCGCACCTGCTGCCGCAGTGATGGACCTCAGCGCCGATGCGATTGTTGCCGAGGGTGCTTATGGTGCCACTCCGGGGCGTGTTGAAACCCGTGTCGCCTACCTGAGCGACGAGCAACTCAGCGAGATTGTCGAGCGGGTTGCCGGAGCCATCATCGAGAAGCTCGCGGCACCGATGCTGGAAAAAGTGGTCTGGGAAGTGGTTCCCGACCTGGCGGAAAGTATGGTGCGCGAAGAGATGGCTAAAATTAAGCCGGACGCCTGATTACTTATTCACGCGCAATTGTTGAACAGAACATTGACGGATAAAAAGGGGATTGCTAAAATCCCCTTTTTTCGTATGACGGCGCTGCGTGACGCAGTGCAAAAATCTCAATTTGATCCCAAACTCGGTCGGTTAGACCGATTCTTTTTTGAAGGAACAACACATCATGGCAGACGAACTGGCAAAAGGCTACGAGCCGCACGATTTTGAAACCAAGTGGTATCAAACCTGGGAAGACAACGGCTATTTTCATGCCGACGAAACGTCCTCCAAGCCGCCGTATTCGATTGTCATTCCACCGCCCAATGTCACCGGTGTGTTGCACATGGGCCACGCGCTCAACAATACCATGCAGGATATCCTTGCCCGCTGGAAACGGATGACCGGTCATGAAGTATTGTGGATGCCCGGCACCGACCATGCCGGTATTGCCACCCAGAATGTCGTTGAAAAACAACTGGCCAGTGAAGGCAAGGACCGCCACGATGTCGGTCGTGAAGCGTTCATTGAGCGGGTGTGGCAGTGGCGCGAAGAGTCGGGTGGTCAGATCATTAATCAGTTGAAGCGTCTTGGTGCTTCCTGTGACTGGCAGCGTGAGCGCTTCACCATGGACGATGGTCTGAGCAAAGCCGTGCGTGAAGTGTTCGTCAGTCTCTACGAAGAGGGGCTGATCTATCGTGACAACCGCCTGATCAACTGGTGTCCGCGCTGTCACACTGCGCTGTCTGACCTTGAAGTTGAGCACGACGACAAAAAAGGCAACCTGTGGCATCTGCGTTATCCGTTCAAAGGCACGGATCAGGTGCTGGTTGTGGCCACCACCCGTCCGGAAACCATGCTCGGTGATACCGCCGTCGCGGTTCATCCTGAAGATGAGCGTTACGCTGATCTGGTCGGTAAGATGATTGAACTGCCGCTGACCGGTCGCGAAATTCCCATCATTGCTGACGATTATGTCGATAAAGAGTTCGGCAGCGGGGCGGTTAAAATTACCCCGGCCCACGACTTCAACGACTTTGAGATGGGCAAGCGCCACAATCTGGAAAACATCAACATCCTTGACGAGTCCGGTTTTATCAACGAAAACGGCGGCGCTTATCAGGGCATGGAACGCTATGCGGCACGTGAAAAAGTGGTTGCCGACCTCGACGCGCTTGGTCTGTTGGAAAAGATCGATGACCACTTAAACTCGGTCGGTGAATGTTACCGCTGTAAAACGGTCATCGAGCCCTACATGAGCCTGCAATGGTATGTCGATGTCCAGCCGCTGGCCAAAGAAGCCATCAAGGCCGTAGAAAGTGGCCAGACCCGCATTGTCCCCGCGCAATGGGAAAAGACCTACTACGAGTGGATGTACAACATTCAGGACTGGTGCATCAGCCGTCAGATCTGGTGGGGCCATCGTATTCCCGCCTGGTTCTGTGACGATTGCGGCGAGATCACTGTGTCGCGCGACGATGCCACCTGCTGCGCCAAGTGCCAGAGCTCCAATATCCATCAGGAAACCGACGTGCTTGACACCTGGTTCTCTTCCGGGCTGTGGCCGTTCTCGACCATGGGCTGGCCGGAGAAAACCGATGCGCTGAATAAGTTTTATCCCACATCCTGCCTGATCACCGGTTTCGACATCCTGTTCTTCTGGGTGGCGCGCATGATGATGATGGGCCTCAAGTTTATGGGCGAAGTGCCGTTTAAGGACGTGTACATCCATGCCCTGGTCCGTGATGCGCAGGGCCAGAAGATGAGTAAGAGTAAGGGCAATGTCATTGATCCGCTGACCGTCATCGATGAGTTCGGCACCGATGCCTTCCGTTTTACCCTGACCGCTTTTGCCGCCCAGGGCCGTGACGTCAAGCTGTCCACCGAGCGGATCGGTGGTTACCGTAATTTCTGTAACAAGCTATGGAATGCCAGCCGCTTTGCCTTGATGAACCTCGAAGGCTTTGCGCCGGTTGAAACTCCCAACTGGGACGAACTCAGCCTGTCCATGGCGGATCGCTGGATCTTGACCCGCCTGACCGAGGTGGAAAAAGAAGCCAACAAGGCGCTGGACGAGTATCGCTTCAATGAGGCTGCCAGCACGCTGTACACCTTTACCTGGCATGAGTTCTGCGACTGGTACATCGAGCTGATCAAAGGCGCCCTCTACGGCGGCGATGCTGCGGCCAAGCTCAGTGCTCAGACCGTTGTTTATACCGTTCTGGAGCGCCTGCTTCGTCTGCTGCATCCGATCACGCCGTTCATTACTGAGGAAATCTGGCAGAACCTGCCCGGCAGCCGCCCGGTGGCATCCATCATGTTGGCCGACTACCCGCAGGGCGAAGGCTTGCTGCAGGACGAAGACGCCACCGCCAAGATGGAGCAGGTGATGGAGGTTATTCGTTCCATCCGTAACATCCGTGGTGAAATGGATGTTTCCCCGGCTAAGAAGATCAGCGCACTGCTCGATTGCAAAAATGAAGCAAGTCTGGCGGTGATGAGTGATGGTGAAGAGTACATCAAAGCCCTGGCCCGCATCGAAGATCTGGCCTGTGGTGTCGCTCTCGATCAACCCGCTCAGGTCGCCAAGCAGGTGTCCGGCGACGTCGAGATCCTCCTGCCGCTGGCCGGTCTGATCAACGTCGAAGAGGAAGAAAAACGCCTCATCAAAGAGATCGCCAAGGTGCAGAAAGACGTCGACATGTTCAGCAAGAAACTGTCGAACGAGAAATTCGTCGCCAATGCTCCGGCAGCGGTTCTGGAAAAAGACCGTGGTAAGCTGGCGGCGGCGCAGGAGAAGCTGACCGTGTTGCAGGCCAGTCTGGAGAAGATTGTGGCGTTGAAGTAGACGCTGATTATATAGCTGAACGATAAAAAGGCCAGTGCATCGTGTGATGCACTGGCCTTTTCTGTTTAGAGAAATGATTAGAATTATTGATAATTATGGTTTGTTTATATACTCTCGTTGGTGTTTTTTTAGATAGCGGTTTTTAGGGGAGTCACCTCTAGACTTAACTCTGTTGTTTTATGGGAAAGTGCCGAGTCTCGGGATATAAATGTTGCAACGCAAGACCTGACCCTCTGTCTTTCCTCGATGGTAAAGGTGGAAAAGGGGTGCAAAGTCCGATGGATGGTCTGCTGTGAGGATTTATGCAGGTCTGTATAAAACGGGCATAGAATTGATCGCATGCTCGTAACTTGCTGATTCTTATCTTTAAAATTGCATGATAGTAATTTAGTAGAAGAGTTTATATAGCAGGGACTTTCTGTGTTTGAGGTTTTATACAGAACTGTCTATTTATAGTTAACTGCCATGGAGGCAATGCAATGAGTATGGACCTTGCTGTTTGGAGTGATGGAGAAATATTACTACAGAATGTATTGCCGGAATCAAGCGCCTGGGTTTCTTATCAAGAGGAATTAGCCTACGAAAAGGAGAGCTGGCAGGTGCTCGTAATGCCTGGCTCGGAAACCCCTGAGGTAGAGGTACTCCAAAAGTTTCCCAAAGCATCGAAAGTATATTATGTCACCTTGGAACCAATTAGTGCTGGACCTGAAGGTTACGAGTTTTTAGAGAAAGTAATTCGGTCATTAGCTAAAAGCTGTGGCGGTGTTTGGGTTGATCCATATGGGGTGGCTTATTTCTACAATGAAGGCAGTTTTGAGTAAGCAGTTAACCAAGGGCTCCAGCGGATTTGCTCCATGCTGCGCGTTCCGCAAACGCGCTGAGCCCAGTCGTTGGCAGGCTTAACAAAATTCAGGAAATATAGAGAATGTCAAAATGAGCGATAAAAAAGATAACGAAATAATAGAAACAGCAAAAGCTCTAAATATTGCAGGAGTAGTTCCTGATCTTTACAAAGACGCAGTTCAGCCAGCAGCAAAAGAAATTGGTAAAGGGCTTGCAGTAGTCGCTAAAACTATAAATGTTGCGTTGTCACCAATCGCTGGACTTGTTTGGGGATATGAACAAATTGAAAAATATGTAAAAGATACTCTTGAAAAAAAATTAAAAAATAAAGACCCAGAAAAAATAACAAGTCCCCCGCCAAACATTGCAGGTCCTCTGCTTGAATCCCTAAAATATACTGCCTATCAAGAAGAACTACGTAACATGTATTTGAATTTATTAGCAACTTCAATGGACAAAGATGTAACAGAAAAAGCACATCCATCTTTTGTTGAGATAATTAGGCAACTATCACCGGATGAAGCAAAAATATTATACTATATACCCACTACTTCAAGATATCCAGATATTTGCATGACCCGTGTTGATTCAAGCTGGGCATGGGGTCAAATAGTATATGAAGAAGTAACACGAGATTTTGTTAATATCTGTAAAGAAGCTGAAATTATTCATGCAGATTTAGCCATAAGTTATTTAGATAATTTGAGACGTTTATTGATTTTAGAATACAGACAAGAAGTTCCGGGAAAGAAATTAGAAGAACGTCAAGGTAAGATTGAGATTGAAACAGATACGTTAGAAATAATCTCTGTCACAAAATTTGGACAACAATTTATTTCCTCTTGCGTTCTATATGATGAACAGTCAGTGATCAAGGAATAATAAAATCGAAAAAGTTTAAAAAAGTATGAGGCAATAAATGAGCCTGCCAACCCGTCGCTCCAGCGGATTCGGTTTTGCTCCGCTTCGCTCCGCAAAACCGAACCGCTGAGCTTGTCGTTATGAGCAAGAAATAAAGAGGAACAATGACCTGGAATGAACCTAAATTAGTGATCGATATTGGCAGAGGGATACTTGCTATTTTCCTCTCAATTTCAGCCCTATCTTTGGCCTTAACAAAGGCAGAGATGTTCCATCCTTATGCCAAGCATTTCTTGCTAATGTCTATTTTTTCACTGCTAATAACTGCAAGGGTGTGTGATTGGATGCTGGATCATGTCACATCTCAGTCGTGGTCTGTCGTTCTGGGTAGGCAGGACTGTGATGATTTTGAAGAAGAGTTCAAAAAATGGGATGGCCTTTTATTTAGAGCAAAGATGTACGCAAATACTTATTTGATTTTTTCAATTATTGTTGCTGGTGTAGCCATTTTTGGAGCTACCGAATTTATCGAAATTTTCAGAACAAAAAATAATGAACTAATCATCAATGCCTCTAAGTTACTTTCGTCCGTAAGCTTAGGGTTATATATCCCCTATCAAATGCTGACCATAAAATCTAAATACAGTGAAATAATATTTTCAGTTATTTCATCAATTATCATATTTTTTGTACTTTATTCATATTTTGCTTGAGTCACAAATAGCTCATAACAACTTAATCAACGCGGACGGAAAATACGTCTGTGCTTAATTGAAAAGCAAAACCAAATTGCGGTGGGTCACGCAAGTTCGCGTCGCCGCCGGTTATCATGAACCGTTATGCTTTTAACCAACAGGGAACAATATGTCAAAACTGAATGTAGATCAGAAAACAATTAACGATCTGTTGTCAGATAAAAAAGCAGATTTCCTAATACCTGACTACCAGCGTCCTTATGCGTGGAATGAAGAACAGTGTCAAACGCTTTGGGATGATATCTATTCGTTCTCATTTCCGGACGACAATTGTGATTTATTTGATGAAAATGAAGAGTATTTTCTTGGCTCTATTGTTGCCTACAAAAATGACAAGGGTAAATCAGAAGTTATTGATGGGCAGCAGAGGCTTACAACATTGATGCTTATTTTGCGAGCTTTCTATGACAAGTTTGCTTTTATGCAGGATCAAAAATCAAAATTAACTCGTGACCGCATTGAGAAATGCATATGGAAAACCGATACTTTTGGAACGGCGGATAAAAATACGCTAAAAATCGATTCAGAAGTCGCGACAGATAATGACAAAGAAGAGTTCCTTGAATTGCTGCGCACAGGATCAGTCAAGCAAAGTAGCAAGAGTCAATATGTTCTGAACTATCAATTTTTCCAGAAAAAGATTGATGAGTTTCTACTAAAAGCCCCGAGTTACTTTCCGTATTTACCTGCTCGTATCCTAGGGAATTGTATTCTTCTTCCAATTGAAGCTGAATCGCAAGAGACTGCACTTCGTATTTTCTCAACGCTTAATGATCGCGGCCTTCCACTGTCAGATGCAGATATATTTAAAGCTCAATTCTATAAATATTATGGTTCGCTCGATAACAAAGATGAATTTATTGCTGAATGGAAAAATCTTGAAGAAATTACAAACTCAGTGTTTAAGCCAATTACTGGCACGCCAATGGATGAGCTATTTTCACGTTATATGTATTTCTTACGTGCTAAAGAAGGAACCAAGAGCTCAACAACTGAAGCTTTGAGGAAATTCTATGAACGCAATAAATATAAATATCTAAAACAACCACACACCATTTATGAGCTAAAGGCTCTTGCCTTGTTTTGGGAAAGTGTATCCAATCAAGATAAAGGCCGGTTTTCTGACGATGTCCTCAAAAAACTTTTTGTTCTGCACTACGCTCCGAATGGTATGTGGCAGCATATAACGTCAGTCTATTTTTTGCAGAATAGAACCGAGGATGGAATGTTAGAGGACGCAAAGTTCTGTGATTTTTTGAATAGAATAACTGCGTTTATATTTGCTTATGCCATCACCAGTCCGGGCGTAAATGCATTGCGTACCCCCGTATATGATGAAATGGTCAATATTGTAAAGGGTGGTGAGGCAACATTTGCCAAATACAAATTCAACGCCGCTCAAGCTCGCACATCTTTTGAAAATTACGTCTTCACCAATCAGAGGAGTGCAACACGGTCAATGATTACTTGGTACGCTTTTACCTTTCCAAATCAGGCTCTTCTTGGCTTGAATGAGGTTTTTCATTTAGAGCATATCTATTCCAAAAAGCGACAAGAAATGGAAGGTGGCCTTAAAACTGAAAGCAATCTGGATTCATTGGGAAATAAAATACTTCTCGAAAGCAGTATTAACATTAGAGCATCAGACTACCGATTTGAAGATAAGAAAAAAATTTACAGTGGTGAACAGAGACGTGGGAATTACAAAGACCCAAGTAAGGTTTCTGAAATAGCTAGTCTTATTGGTTACGATGAATTTGCAGAGAAACAAGTAGTAAATCGCAATGAGCAAGTTTTGAACAGATTTTTTGAATTTTTGCAGACAGAAGATCTAATAGCATAACAATCACATGCACTCGGACAGCAAAAAGCGCCGCTCCTTGTTCCTCGTCGCTTTGTTTTTTGCTACCGGTGATGTGGGGCGTTAGAAGGCAAAAAAGGTGGGGACCAGTAATGGAAAAGAACACTGTATACAAGCTGCCAATCTTGAGCTTGCTGCGCGAAGCTGCAGGATTGATCAAGTCCAAAATCCTCAAACTTTTCCTGGTCGGCACACCGTTTCTGGTAGTTTGCATTGCCGCCGGATTCTGGATGCGCCCTACGTTTACCGGCGATCCTTCCGCTATAGAGGACTTTTCGTTTGGAATGTTCTTTATCGTTTGGCTGGCAATGATGTCCACGATGATTATTGCGATAATCGGCTGCCACAGAACCTTTTTGCTTCAAGGCCCTGACGCCCCGAAAACCCCGATCATCCGCTGGGGTTGGCGAGAAATGAGATTTATAGGCAAATGGATTCTCATTGGTCTGTGTGCTATGGCGTTAGCAATGCCGTTTATGTTTTTGATCATGCCTTTCATCGTAAAGAGCGGGCAGGAACTGATGGAGAATCAGCATCTGTTTTTGATTGGCACAAACCTAGCCTATTTGCCCATTTACTATGTCATTGCCCGGTTGATGCTGGTTCTACCAGCAACCGCCATTGATGAACGTTGGTCGTTGACCGATGCATGGAGAATCTCATCAGGTAATGGCTGGCGGGTTATGATTGTTGTCGGCATTGTCCCAATGATCGTCAATCTGATCCTCTGTCTACTACCGGCGTTAGACTCAATCCTCTATTACGTCTTCCATATGGCACTCTGGCTAATCGTCGCAGTGTACGGAATCGCATTGCTGTCACTCAGCTATAAGTATCTATCAGAAAACAACCAGCACCTGTTGACAATCAGCAACGAAAAATTCGGTGCTCAAGCAAGTGATGAAAATTTCCACTTTGAAACGAATGGGCCGGAGCTGCGGGATTAAATATCGTGAATTATGTCAGGGACAAATGGAACCTCAAAATAACAGCTGACAACCCAAAGCCTTCTAACAACTTAATCAACCGGACGGAAAATGCGTCTGCGCTAAATCGAAAAGTAAAATTGCGGTGGTGGCCGTAACTTCTCGTCGCCGCCGGTTATCACTACCCGTTAGCTTGCAGAAATATATGAGACGAAAAATCCTAAAAGATCATGCAAATGTTTTTTGCCAAATGCTTGTGGGGTGGCGCATGGGCGAAGATTTTGCGAAATTAGCCAATCTCGGCACAGGCATTCTCATCTTCAATATTCTTGAAGGGACGTGCCATTTCGGAGAAAAAACAATAGATGATCTTTATATCAGCAAAGAAATTCAATCATGGTTTTCACACAGGCTCACTGAACATAAAATCCCGATTGAAGAGATAAAAGAAGCAACTCTTAAAGCAGAAGTAACTACCGAAATAATCGAAAAGAAAAACAGAAAAAAAGTGATTTTCAATTGGACATGTAACAGCTTAATTCGAACGAATGAAGCTACCTACGAAGGTGCTTTATCTGAAGTTCATCAATGGAATTAAAAGCAAGCTAACCACAAAATGAACCGGACGGAAAATGCAGGCTGCTAAATTTGAATAGGTTCGGTGGTCACCCAAGTTCGCGTCGCTACCGCTTATCTCGAACGTTATAAATGAGCTTCCCACGGAGCATGGATAAGACAAGGAAATGCCAAGTGCGCTAATCGAAGTCCGGCAACAATATTCGAAAGAAGTCGAAACAGGAATTATGGAAGCGGTACATGCAGCACTTCGCGAGAGCTTTAAAATTATGCCTCATGACAGAAATATTCGGCTTTTAGTGCATGAGCCTCACCGGTTTGCATGTCCTCCTGATCGTGAAAAACCGGAGTTTTATACCCATATCAGTATTGATTGCTTTGCCGGGCGCTCACTTGATGCCAAAAGAAGTCTTTATCGAGCTATCGTGAATAATCTGGAACCGTTCGGAATTCCCAACAACCACGTAAAAATTATGTCGCGCGAAATTACCGCTGAAAATTGGGGGATTCGTGGTGGGCAGGCAGCCTGTGATGTTGAGCTTGGTTTTAAGGTTGATGTGTGATGCTCGCTGTGGTGCTTGGTCCTCCATAAATATTTTTTGCTGGTTCTGACTTAATCCGATGATCCTGAGGGCAGGGCAGGAGAATTGATCTTATGGAAAAATGGATCACGGTGTGTGTTGTTCATACTGGTACATTTCTGACCTGACAAGGCGACGTAAATCGCTGGTAACTTGTCCTTGTAATATGGCAAATCCTTAGCGAGAGCCTGTTATTCGTTGTGAGAACAAGTTGTCATGGCCGTTGTTTTTTTAACCTTCTGGATATCGCGATGCTAATTTCATCAAAACGAACAGCAACACATTATCTCTGGGGTGAGGGCTGTGATGGCTGGCATCTTGCGGCCTCAGAAAAACTCAGTGTCATTCAGGAGTGTGTTCCAAGTGGGGCTGCGGAAGTCCGCCACTTGCACACAAAAGCCGAGCAGTTCTTTTATGTTCTTAAAGGTATTGCTACGCTTGAAGTCGCCGGAGTTGTTCACACGTTGAATGCGAATGAAGGGTTTCATGTGTTGGCTGGCATGCCGCATACGTTGAGTAACCAGCACGAGCAAGAGCTTGAGTTTCTGGTGATTTCAACCCCGCCTAGTCATGGGGATCGCAAGACGGTGTAAATCGGCCACCATTGTTGATGTGAAAAGCTGTCCAGGTCTCCCATTTCACACGTGGCAATCAACGATCTGACCTGTCCTGCCCGCTATAAGGAGCAAGGCACGCGTTACTAGTTTGACTGTTTTTTGTTGTCGCTGTAAGCACCGGATGTATGACGGCGATCAACTCTGCCGGGCAGATATGGCGTGTCTGTCTCGCTTGTCAACTCACCAGCAAAGATCATATCCTTTCTTCTCTCAATGGTTGTTGTGCTTGTCACATCACCCATTTCAATGCTTTTTACCGGGCTTTTGTCGCGGATCTTCTGAGCGGGATAAATGCTGTCTCTATAAAGCCTCATTTCAGCGGACCATCTGGGTTCGCGCACAAAATTTTACTTCCCACGAAACTGTTTTTTGCCACCTATTTTAACCGCCCACGCTTGTGTTGAGACTATTGCGGCGTTGAATCGTCGCAGACTAAAAGTTTGAGAGGCCGGTGCAGCGAGATATGTATCGGCCTTTTTCGGTCTCTGTGCCACGGTCGGACGGGATGGTTGTTGGCCGTTTCTGATGAGGTTGTGACTGTGAGGAGGACAAAACAAATGCTTTGAAAATTAGTATAACTATGTTTTACTTATTTTTCTCTATAGTAGACATAAGGAATGTCTCTGATGTGTTATTCCCTGATAAATAGGGTTTTTTGAAAGCATAACGCGGTATTGAAAGTGCTGCCGCTGAAGTTTTTTTGAAAATGGGTAGCAGTTGCTTTAAACGCCTGTTTTACGATTCTTTTTTCGTCAACT
Source organism: Desulfuromonas sp. (assembly GCA_002869685.1). Taxonomy (GTDB): domain Bacteria; phylum Desulfobacterota; class Desulfuromonadia; order Desulfuromonadales; family Desulfuromonadaceae; genus Desulfuromonas. The sequence continues at coordinate 5,699 of PKUE01000058.1, read as the reverse complement.
TTAGGGTGCTGGCTTATCGTATGAAGAAGATTCTTATTCTTGACAAAGACAACGTGACACTGCGTGCCCTGCTTCAGGCACTACAGCGCTACAGCGATCTTGAAGTGATCGTTGCCAATGAGCGCAGTGATATCAATCGGGGATTGCAGCAATTGGCCATTGATTTGGTCATTACCGATATTGATGGAACAGAAAGCTGCTGTTTTGAGCTGATTGAATCAATTCATCGGTATTTTCCCGAGCTGCCGGTCGATGTGCTCAGTGCTCCTCTTTCCCCGGATCTGGAGACTCGTCTGGCTGAGTTGCGCATTGCCCGACGATTTACCAAGCCTTTAAAGGCTGATGAAGCCGCTAAAAGAATTCACCAGCAACTGACAAACGGAGCGGTCGGACAGCTCAAAGGCTTGAGTTTGACATCGGTTTTGCAGTTGATGAATGTCGAACACAAGAATTGTGTGCTGACTGTCGAGACGGACACGGAGCATGGTGAGCTTTTCATTCGCGAGGGTGAGATTGTTGCGGCCAAAACGGCGACACTGCGTGGCAAGGACGCGGCATACACCATCATCGCTTGGGACAGTGTGCGGATCGGATTTCAGGATAAGCCTTTCAATGTTGCCCAGGAAATTTCCGAGTCTTTTATGTCTCTGCTTATGGAGGCGCTGCGGTTAAAAGATGAAATGCAGTTGCCACTGGCCAAGCCGCAGGACACTTCGGGTGATGAAGGGCATTCTTTGGTGCAATCCGGGGCAACGACTCTTCTGGAACAGCAGATTGATTCAGTTCTCGATCCGTTGCCCGGAGTTGTCGAATACTGCCTTTACGATCAAGACAGCAACTTGCGCCTGTTCAAATCACGTCGCCAACAGCCAGTCAAAAACCTTCATCCCGGCCATCTTCAGACGAAAACTGACGACATTGCCCGGCTTCTTCAAGCCGGAAATTTTCAATACATGGTGACCAATGAGGGTCATGGTGTGCGCCATGTCTTTTTTACCTTTGAAGATGTTCCCATAACCGTTGGTTTGCGGCGTGAGCAGTCGGTCAAAAAGTTCTTGCAGCAATTTAAATCAAAGTTCGATCCCCCGGCACGATTTTAGGAGAGCGCAATGGAGCAGGCAATTGTCACGTTAAAAAAACTTCCAGGCGTTTTAGGGGTTTGTGTTTATGACGCTGACTTGAAGGTGATGATTAATCGTATGCCGCCTTTTTTGTCGGAGGAGGTCTTGCTTGGCTTAGGTGTGCAGTTGGACGAGGTGATGTCGCTGGCGCGGGAAAAACTGGCTGACGCCAGTGAGATGACGCTTCATTACGATGACGTGTCACTGTTTGTTCATACCTTTGCCGATCAATCCATTCTTGTTTTCGGTGAACCCTCCATGAATGGGCGCATGGTGAGCTATTCCCTCAACATGCTCAGTAAACCGAAAATCATTGAGGATAAGGGGAGTGACAAGGTTTCCCTGCCGGAAGTCGCACCGAATCAACCGGTCGATTTCAGTGGGGAAATTCCCGGATTGAAGCAGCGGCTGGCAAAAATCATCGGACCGATGGCGGAGATCATTTTCGATGATGCCCTGGATGTCTGGCAGCGCGCCGGGGAGGTTTCATTTGACAGCTTGATGCAGGTGCTTCGCGAAGAAGTTGACGATGCCGAGAAATACGAGCGTTATCTGGCTCTGTGTGCGGAAACGGTAGAAAAAATACGCCAAATGGAGCAGGCGCGTGGCTAAGGTAACTGATTTTATCACGGCGCTGAGTGCTCTGTCCGGTGTTGATGGCTACGTACTGGCCCAGAGCAATGGTCAGATTCTTTCGCACAATCTCACCGATCCTGTTTCTTACATGCCCTGGGCAAAAACGCTGATCCAGCGCTGCACATTATTATCCGCTGGTCTTAACAACGATCCGTTTCGAGGTGTGTCGTTTCAGTCCGATGGCCGTTTCATTCATCTTTTTCCGATCCGGCAGTATCACCTCGTCGTACTGCAACCTGGGGGCAGCATCAACCAGCAGCTTTTTCAGCAAATAGAGACGCTTATTCAGGAAACGGTGGAGAGTGGCTAACACCTTCGTGATCAAAGGGGATGATAATGGAGATGAAAACTGAAAAAACAGGAGGGGGCTCGGCTGTTGTATTGGGCGCAAAAACTGGCTTTAGCCGTTGGGGCAGGGCAAAGGCCAAGCTCGTGATGCTTATGGTCCTTGCTCTGCTGAGCCTGATGATCACACCCGGTGTGGGCAGGGCGGACACACTACAGTCGGCTCTTGATCGCAATGCCTACCTTTGGGCGCAGCAGTGTCGGGAGGAGGTTGTTAATCAGTTTGAACTGTTGCTCACTTCCGGGCGGTTGACCGTCGGCCAGCTTTTTGACACGTTTTACATTCCGATCCCCAACACCAATCCGCAGAAATATCGCACCCAGTACGATACGTTGAGCGACGAGATTTTGCGGCCGATCCTCGATAAATATCTGGCAAAAGATCCACATCTGGTGTTTTGCATCGCCGTGGATCGCAACGGCTATCTGCCGACGCATAATACCCGCTTTGCCCAGCCTTTGACCGGCGATGCCGAGGTTGACAGTGTGAAAAACCGAACCAAAAGGATTTTCAATGATCGCACCGGTTTGGCGGCGGCACGCAATCAACAGACCTATCTGTTGCAGCGTTACAGCCGCGATACCGGCGAGCAGATGGCCGATCTTTCCATTCCGATTACCATCAGTAAACGCCATTGGGGTGCGATACGCATTGGCTATCAAACAAATTGACGCAATTTCAGTGCATAAGCATACGTTCAATCCGTATGAAAATTGGGGGGGTCATGTTTAAAAAAATCAGTGTAAAGGTCACCGTTTATGTCAATGTCCTGCTGTTGATCGTTATGGTCGTCGGGGCGTGGTTTATCATCAGTCAGCAGAGTCAGCATCTTGAACAGCAGCTGCTGGAAAGAGGAAAAAGCGAAGCCATTTTGGGCGCACGCTTTACCGGCCGTATTCTCGAAGAGGCGATCGACAATGGTGTTTTCAGTGTCAAGGATGCGTTTGATACCGAATATGAAGAGATCCCCGGCTTTGAACCGGCCAAATATCATACCCGCTATGACTTTTACCTGGATAAGGCACTGTTGGCGATTGAAGATGAATTTCTCAAAGATGAAAGCGTAGTCTTTGCTGTTGCCGTCGATGTGAATGGCTATCTTCCCACCCACAATACCCTGTATCAGCAGCCGATCACCGGCGATGTTGAAAAAGACAAAACCGGCAACCGCACCAAACGGATTTTCAATGATCCGGTCGGTATTAACGCAGCGCGCAACCTTGAAGAGGGTTTTCTCCAGGTCTATGCACGTGATACCGGCGAAACGATGTGGGATATCTCGGCGCCGATTATGGTGAAAGGGAAGCATTGGGGTGGTTTCCGGATCGGTTTTTCTCTGGCCAAAGTGAATCAGCAAAAAAAGGTGCTGCAACAATCATTGATGCTGACCCTGTTGGGTGTTCTGGTTGTTTCGATTGTTGCTGTTGTTATCACGGTCGGTAATGCGCTTAAACCACTTGAAAAACTGACCAGCGCGGCGTTGGACCTGGCTGACGGCAAGGTTGACAACGAAATTAAGGTGGAGTCGGCTGATGAAGTGGGGAAACTGGCCGATGCCCTTGAACGGTTGCGGGTCAGTCTGAAAGCGGCAATGGATCGTTTGCGCCGCAAGAGCTCGTGATCGGGAAAGTTTTTAGCCGGGAGGGACGTTTTTCTCGGGGGGAATAACTATTTTCTGTTGAATGGATACGTGATCAGTCCCGCTGTGGATTGATCGCGTATCTGGCGGCAGTGGTGTATCTGTGAAATTCAGTCGTGAAGGCAGAGATTCTCTTTTGTCCGCCGCAGGAGGCCTTTTTTCGCTTGTCGGTATGGTCAAACAGTCGCGTTTCCAGGCGATAGTGGAAAGGCGACATCTTCCTCTGCGTGTGCCATTGATAATCCCTTTCTTTATTTCGGCAAAACATTATAATGCTTATTTTTTAAGCTGGATTTTTCTGGAAAATAATGGACCGAAGATATAGAGGATCGATGGCAAAAAATGAGTGAGACAAAAAAACCTTTTCTGAACAATATCCACCTTTTCAGGGCTTTTGCAATTATCTGTGTTGTCGCTGTTCACACCTGGCATATTCCCTCGAAATATAAACAGGGACATGATGGTGCCTATTTGCTGGTTGAGCAGATCAGAGAGGTCTTTTTTCACGACAGTACAACCTATTTTGTTTTTATCTCTGGCTTTTTGTTTTTTTATCTGTCGAGCAATTTTAACGTTAACAAATATTATCAAAGCAAATTGAAGAGAGTACTTGTTCCGTACATTCTTTTGACAACGCTGTTAGCTGTTTCCGGGCGGGTTGATGTCGCTGGGGATCACTTTTTTGATCTTGCCAGTGTTTATCTTGGTGGAACGGCACAGACCCAATTTTGGTATATCCCCTTTATCGCTGTTGTTTTTCTGGTGAGCCCTCTTTTGTTGAACATTAACTTCAGTGGGGTTGGGATCGTGCTTATTGCATTGATTCCGTTATTGGGAACTCGAACCGGGACAGAGATTACTTTTTGGCAGTTTGCGTATTTCTCTCCTGCATATGTTTTGGGAATTTACTGTGCGCAAAATTATGAAGTAATAAAAAATCAAATTGAAAAAAAATATTACTTTTTGATTTCTATCGCAATAATATCTTCTGCCGCTTTATTTTATATAAGCAATTCAACCGTTTTCTTTGGCCCTTTAAGATTTAATGCTTTTGAGTCCGTCCAGTATGTGCAAAAAATTTCAATTATTGGAATACTTATCTATTTTTTCAATCATTTTGAAGAAGGTAGATATAAGTTGTTGGACAAAATTGCAACATATAGTTTCCCCATCTTTTTTACGCACTCATTTGCCAAAAAGCTGATTCCAACGGGAATAATTTTTTATAATCCGGGGAATGTTTCTATCCTGACGTTTGTGTCGTCAATTCTCTATGTCGTATCCATTTTATTTTTATGCCTGTTTCTGTGCATGTTGTTAAAAAAATTACTCAGGCGCTACTCGGTCTATCTTATTGGTATTTAGCGTGACACCTGAAAATTGACGTCAGCAGAGCATCGTGAGGTCATTTTGCCAAGCTGAATAGCCACTGTTTTCTTGCCGTTGTGCTTGTCGTTGTAGCTTTCTGGAAATCACAAGGTATGGTTGTTAGGAACTGGCAACATCCAAAACCCGCTTCGCTTTTGAGTTGTTTCAGGTGAAAAATCTCAGTGTTTCCCTCTCTGTTCAGGAGGTCCCTCATGGCCCGTCCACTCGATACCGCATTTCATCGCACGATTCCTCTGAGTTCCGATCCCGATCTGCGCCGCAGCTACATGGTGGTGAACGAGCCGTTGCTCGGTAATGTCCGCTTTGGCCGGTTACTGGAGGCGCTGGACAAAATGGCCGAAGATACGGCGCTGAACTATGTGCGGCAGACTTATCCGGAAGCGCGGGTTGTTACCGCAGCCATTGATGAAATCATGATTATGGGGGCGGCGGATGTGAACCGCGACATTGTGCTGCATGCGCGGATCAATCATGTCGGCCGCACCTCGATGGAAGTGGGGATTCGTGTCGAGCATCCCGGCGATCCCGGCGTGTATATCGCTTCGTGCTTTTTCACCATGGTTGCCCG
>PKUE01000057.1 GCA_002869685.1 Desulfuromonas sp. | reverse complement strand
CTCGACGGACTCCGCATCGGCGACAACGTGGTGTGGGAAGTCGACAGCATTGATGACTACCGCTATTTTATCGGCCCGTATGTTGATAATGCTCTGAGGGAGAACCGCCGGGTGATCTATATGCGCTTTGGCGAACATGAACCTCTGCTTGGGTCCTCCCCTCATATTCATGTGCGACACATTGATCCGCGCCAGGGATTTGAGCATTTTGCCACCCGTATCCATGAAATTCTACGTGACGAAGGCGCTGGAGCGTTCTATGTCTTCGATTGTCTGTCTGAGCTGCTTTCCGCCTGGACCACCGATTACATGGTTGGTAATTTTTTCTGGGTGACTTGCCCTTATTTGTTTGAACTGGATACCGTTGCGTATTTCGCCCTGATTCGTCATCGCCATTCGTTTGAAACCATTGACCGGATTCGTCAGACCACCCAGGTGTTGATTGATGTCTACAGTGCCGATGGCCATTTTTATGTTCATCCGCGAAAAGTGTGGCAACGGCATTCCCCGACCATGTTTTTGCCCCATCGTAAATGCGCTGAACGGTTTATTCCCATTACCAACAGCTATGAAGCGACGACGTTGCTGAGCAATCATGTGCGGCGAGAAGGTTATGGGACACGCTACCTCGATCATTGGCATCGGCTGTTTCTTGAAGCGGAGCGTTTAGAGCGAGAGCAGGCCGAGCTTCGCGAAAAATTGACCATGATCCGTCATATCTGTCGGCATATGATTGGTCGCGATGAACGCGTGTTACAGCTTGCCGAACGGTATTTTTCTCTGGCTGATCTGATCAAAATCCGCTCGCGTATCATTGGCACCGGCTTTATTGGAGGGAAGGCTGTTGGCATGTTGCTCGCCAACCATATTCTCAGCAAAGAGCTGGGATTTACCTGGCGCGATGCCCTCGAACCGCATGATTCATTTTATGTCGGCTCCAATGTGTATTACACCTACATCGTCCATAATGGCTGGTGGAAGCTGTTTATGCAGCAGAAAAGCCGTGACGGATATTTCTCCGCAGCGGCTGAATTGCGCCAATGCATGTTGCAGGGGCATTTTCCGGAGTCGATCCGTGAGAACTTCCGGCGCATGTTGGAATATTATGGCCAGTATCCGATCATTGTCCGATCCAGTTCCCTGTTGGAAGATGGATTTGGCAACGCCTTTGCCGGTAAATACGACAGTTTTTTCCGCACCAATCAGGGGACCCCGGAAGAGCGGCTGGAGATGTTTGAGGATGCCGTGCGGCGCATCTTTGCCAGTGCCATGAGTGAAGAGGCGCTGGCCTATCGCTTGCAGCGGGGCCTTGACGAGAGCGATGAGCAGATGGCGTTGCTGGTTCAAAGGGTGTCTGGCAGCTATCACGGGCGTTATTACTTCCCGGAATTAGCCGGTGTCGGTGTGTCGTACAACAGTTTTGTCTGGGATCGGCAAATGGAACCAACCGCGGGGATGTTGCGCCTGGTTTTGGGCTTGGGAACGCGGGCCGTCGATCGCGTGGATGGTGATTATCCCTGTATCATTGCCCTTGATGCGCCAATGAAACGGCCGGTAAAAGGAGTGGAAGATGTCCGTAAGTTTTCCCAGCGCGATGTTGATGTCCTCAATGTTGAAGAGAATGCGTTGCAGACCGTTTCGACTTTGCGCCTGTCTGGAGCGTTGCCGAATCTCCCGTGGAATCTTTATGGCGTGCGCGACAGCGAAACGGCCGGTTTGTTACGCAGTCGTACACGGAAGAAAGAGGATGTCTGGTTGCTGACCTTTGAACGGTTTTTGTCCCAGACCGATTTTTGTCCAATGATGCAAAGTGCGCTGAAAACTCTGGAGCAGGCCTATGACTGTCCGGTGGATATTGAGTTTACCGCCAGTGTGGATGCCCGTCAGCAGGTGCGGTTGTGCGTGGTGCAATGTCGTCCTTTGCAGACCAAGGGGATTCAAACCCTTGGCAACTTCCCCACCGAGATTGATGAGCGGCAGATTGTTTTTGAAAGTGAAGGCAACTTTATGGGGGGCAACGTCGCCCATCGTCTGACCTGGATTATCTGGGTCGAGCCGGATGAGTATGCGCGCCTTGACAGTGGTGACAAGTTTGAAGTGGCGCGGCTGATTGGCCGCCTGAACAAGCGGATTGCCGATCGCGAGGACAATAAGACCATGCTGTTGGGGCCGGGACGCTGGGGGACGTCAACGCCGAGCCTGGGAGTGCCCATTGCCTTCAACGAAATTAACAATATGACAATCGTCGGCGAGGTGGCTTTTGAGAGTGGGGGGATGGTTCCTGAACTGTCGTATGGCTCCCATTTCTTTCAGGATCTGGTGGAGAGCGATATTTTTTACCTTGCCCTCTACCCTGAACGAAGTGACTGTCAGTTCGATCGCCAGCGTCTTCAGCGTTTTCCGAACGTTTTTGAGGGGCTTATGCCTGCCAGCAGCCGGTTTAAAAAAGTGGTGAAAGTCTTTCAGGTTGAGGACGCAGAGTTGTTTGTCCGCTCGGATATTGTTCGCCAACAACTGGTCTGTTATAGCGGTAAACAGCTAGGTGATGTGTTGCCCGTGTAATCTGCAGTGTGGGATAAACTTGTTCCGGTCAGTTGATTGGGACGTCAAGCGTTGCCCAGAAATAGCCGAGTGCCCCCAACGCAACGGTGACAATCAGGAGAAAAACGGCGATCAGACTGATTAGAATGCCATGTTTGTACTGTTTGCGGCGAAACAGCTGCCAGGAAAGATAGAAGAACAGCAGGCAGAACGGGGCAGAAAGAAACATCAACATGGTGAAACAGGGCTCCTTGGTTGGGGGCGTTTGCAAAACGGCCCCTGTTATAGCGAATTTTCGGAGTGGGTTCAAGGGGCACTCCGGCTTAGCCGTGTTTTGTGACGACCTTGATTTTGATCTTAAAGCATTTGTGGTTCGCATAGCGGAGTAGCTTACACCGGCGAACTTCATCCGTTCTCGTTCGTTGTACCCACGTGACGTGGGCTTCCGCGCCCACAGGTCGGGTTCCTTTTGCGTCGTCAAAAGGAACCGAAAAACGACTCCCGACCATTGCGCCCTACGGGTTCCCTCTCTCCAGTCGCTTACGCCGTGATGTCGGCAAAAACTCGGCCTGTTTGCAACAGTCCTCAAACAGTTTGCCGACGACCATCACGCTCCAGCTCCCTGCGTTCGGCGCTGCTGAACGGGAGGGCTGAGGTGCAAAAAAACACACACCTGAAGGGTGGGCACCGTCCCACCCGTTTGTAGGTGCCACGGAAGAAGTCGAGCGAGCCGGGCGATTGTTATCAACGTTTTACGCCTGAGGTGAAAAGGCGCACGATTTGCCGATCTAACAGGATGTTGAAAAAGTCCCATCCGGGGACTTTTCAACGACGCAAGCCGAAAATGCGATTTCCGTCTTGCTTACAAAATCAAGTAATTGAAAACCTGTCCTTGATTTTGGTCGCCCGTCCATGGGCTCTACAGTCTGTTTTTCAACAGCCTGCTAAAGGGCGGCGAGCCGAATCCGTAACGCACAACGGAAACCAACTCAGTGCAGGTTGAGCTAGGTTCAGGAGAAGTTCAGCCGGTTTTTGCATCCTTTTGAGCGGCCAGTCAAAAGGATGTCGACTGCCGGGGCGAAACCCGGCGGTCGTGACTTTGACTTTGGTTTTCCACTCGCCGAGGTCCGCATACTCGGCACTACTGAAAGGGAGGGCTTGGTGCTGAAAAATTCTTTGCCTTCAAGGTTTTTCCGTGAAGCTGATTCAAGTTGCCTGCCGCATATGCGCATAGGCATCCAACGCCTGCTGGCGTGACACCTTAAGATCAACCATCGGTTCAGGATAGGTTTCACCCAGCGTAATCCCGCATTCCCGCAGCACTGACGCCGGAGCCTGCCACGGACAGAACAGATAGCGATCCGGCAATTGGGCCAGTTCCGGCACAAAGTGGCGGGTGTAGTCGCCATGAGAATCAAACTTCTGCCCCTGGGTGATTGGATTGAAAATACGGAAGTAGGGCGCGGCATCGGCACCGCATCCTGCGATCCACTGCCAGCTGGCGCTGTTGTTGGCCAGATCGGCATCAAGCAGACAATCCCAAAACCACTCGGCACCGTGGTGCCAGTGGATGCCGAGATTTTTCACCAGAAATGATCCCACGACCATGCGCACCCGATTGTGCATGATGCCGGTTTGCCACAGTTCACGCATCCCGGCATCGACAAATGGGATGCCGGTCAGGCCCTGCTGCCAGCGGTTGAGCTTCTCGGTGTCATCGCCCCAAGCAAAGACGTCGAAGCGACGATCCAAATTGACTCGATCCATGTCGGGATGGTGGAACAGCTGGGTGACGGAAAACTCCCGCCACGCCAGTTGGCGCTGGAAGGCCAGGGCATCTTCATGGCCGATGGCCTGGGCGTCATGCCACAGTTGATGCACGGAAATTTCACCAAAATGGATGGCCGGTGACAGGCGTGATACATGCGCTTGCGCCGGGAAGTCGCGCCCTTCACCATAGCCGAGCAATTCCTCTTCCTTAAACGTCTGCCAGCGCTGGTGAGCTCCTATTTCGCCGGGTTGCCAGCGGTCTAGAACCTGCTGCACCCAGGGATGGTTGGGCTGTAGCTGGAGCTCTTCAAGGCAGAGTGTGCTATAGGCGACGACCTCTTTTAGTGAGAGCTCAGCCGGTCGCGGCAGCGGTGAACGGACCGGCACCCTGTCACGGGCGTGGCGGTAAAACGGTGTAAATACCTGGTAGGGCGTCTGGTCTCTTTTCAGCACCTCCCACGGTTCCCACAGTAGTCCGCCGTTGTCACTATGTACGGCAATGCCCAGCCCTTGCAGGTGTTCTTTGATCTGGCCATCGCGTTCGATTCGCCACGGCTCATAGCAGCGGTTCCAGGTCACGGCCTGACAGCCATAGTGGTGAACCAGTTGTTCAAGAATCATATCTGCCGGGCCGCGAAACAGTTGCAGGCGGCCGTCGAGCTGTTGATTGAGGCTGGACAAACTGTGGTGTAACCAACAGCGGCTGGCTGCCCCCATACGCTGATCAGCGGCGTGCTCATCGTCGAGAATATAGATGGGGATGATCGGCCCCAAGCGCAGGGCCGTGAGCAGGGCCGGATTATCGCTAAGGCGCAAATCCTGACGGAACCACATGATGACCGGTGCTGTTGTCATAATCTTTCCCCTATTTCAGACGCATGCCGCGCCACGTCAGCAGCCCGGCAAGGCCGAGGGCCAGCCATGAGGTGTGTTGCGCCCAGGGTTGCGGCGCACGCTGCAGATAAAACGCCATGGCCAACCAGAACAGAATGACGGCCAGGGTGCGCAATAACTTGGCCAGATGGTGCAGCAGGTACTGGCGGTCGGCATTGGCCATGCGCACCACCAGATCACCCTGTTCGGCGAGTTCCGTCACCCGGCGTGCGCGGCTCAGGGTCAGGGGCAGTTGCGCGGCTTCCTTGATCAGTTTATCGAGGCCGAGGGAGTCTTCCCCTAACGCGCGTGGCAGATTCTTTTTGAGGATTGGCAGGATGTCTTTGACGCCGTTGAAGTTGGTGACGTACTGGGTGCCCAGCCCCTCAATGAGTGAGCTGACGCGCATGACATAGATAATATCCTGCGGCAGCTTGAACGGTTGATCGTGCAGCACGTCGAGGATGCCGAACGCCAGCTCCTGCATGCTCGACGCGTCGAGCTGGTCGCTGTCAAAAATGTCAAACAGCCGTTCAGCCACCTCGCTCATGTGGCGCGGGTCCGATTCCTCGGTGAGGATGCCGAGACGGCGGGTGGCACTGACCAGCAGATCGTAGTCGCGCTCGTACGCCGCCTTGACCGCATAAATCATGGCCTGGCGCATGGTCTGGGAGATGCGGCTGACCATGCCGAAGTCGAGAAATACCAGCTGTCCCTGTGCGGTGACCAGCAGGTTGCCGGGGTGCGGATCGGCGTGAAAAATCCCTTTGACCAGCATCTGCTCGGTGTAAAACATCACCAGATGCTGCATCAGTTCCTCAAACGATACCGGCAGTTTTTTCACTGCCGCCACATCGTCGATACGTACCCCCTCCTCAAAGCTCATCACCAGGGCGAACTCACTGCAATAGGTCGGATAGGGCGTGGGAAAGCGGATCGCTTCGGGTTGATGGTCGTGGTAGATCTGGCGGAACTGTTCGAGGTTGGCCAGTTCGCGGCTCATGTTGACCTCTTCGAGGACCACCTGAGTAAAGGCACGCAGTACCGATTCGATGGAGTGGCGGGTCTGGTCGGTGAACAGCGGCTGGAACAGCCGCATGAACAGATTGAGCAGCACGATGTCGATGCGCACGATCCAGCGGATGTCGGCGCGCAGCAGTTTGACCGCTACCCAGTCGCCCTCTTTTTTCAAACGCGCCCGATGCACCTGGCCGATGGAGGCGCTGGCAATGGGCTGTTCGTCAAAGGTGCTGAAATACTCCTGATCGCCGAAAGCCCGTTGCATCATGTGGCGGCGCTGGGCGTTGCTCATCGGCGGCATCTGGTCGTGGAGCTGGCGCAGGGCCGTCAGGTAGTCGTCGTCGAAAAAGTCCGCACGGGTGGCGAGTACCTGGGCCAGCTTCAAAAAACTGGTTCCCAGGGTACGGATGGTGGCGACTAATTCCTGCGGCGGCAGCGGTTGCCACAGCAGCCAGCGTTGCCGGCGACGAAACAGCAGAAACACTGTGACAAGAAAGCGGAAGATGCGATAGCTGCGCTGTGGCTGGCACTGGCGCAGGATCAGCACAAACAGGTGGCCCACTTAGTTATCCCCCAGCTCCTTTTTCAGCTGTTCGAGATCTTCCTTGGTGGCAAGACCCAGTTCGTCGATCACTTCCTTGAGCAGCCCTTTCAGAGTCTGGCGCAGGCTTTCGCGCTCTTCGGCGCCTTTTTCGGCCAAGTCGTCGAGAAAGGTGCGTCCGCTGGTTTCGGCCTTATCCTGCCACGATTTCAGCTCTTCGCTGTTTTTCTCAATCTGTTCTTTTGCTGCCAGGGCGCCACCGAGGGCGACGTAAAAAAGTTGCTCGAGTTTGTTTTCCATGTGGTCCTCCAAAAGTGATATTTTTATTGTTCTTGATATTTTTTCCTTATAGTATTCAGGCCTCTTTCTTTTTTGTCCAGGACAAAACCATGTTCACTGTACAACAACTCAGTCAGGAATTGGGGATCAGTGTTGATACGCTGCGGGTCTGGGAACGTCGTTACGGTTTTCCTGAGCCGCAGCGCAACCGGCGTGGCCACCGGCGCTACCCTGAAGATCAAGTGGCGCAACTGCGCGTTGTTCGTCAATTGCAGTCTCTGGGTTATCGACCCAATTCCCTGTTTGCCATGTCGGCTGATCAGCGCCACCAGTTGCTGGAATCCTATCTGGCCCAGGACGATGGCCGGGCCCGTGGGTTGGAATCTCTGGTGCTGACGGCACCTTTGGATGAACTGGAGCAGGTGCTGCGGCATCACTTGGAAACCACCAGTGTGGAACACTTTATTCTTCATTGTAGCGCAGAGGTGCTGCGTTGTCTTGATCGTGGCTGGCTGGCCGGGACCTTGAGCATTGCCCGCGAGCATGCCGTTTCCGATCGTTTGCTGCTGTTGTTGCAGGAAATCTTAAAGCAACAGCCCCAGTCTGACGGGCCGTTGCTGTTGTTTGTAACCATCAATGGCGAACGGCATCATCTGGCTCTGATGATGGCCGCAGTGTTGTTTTCATGCCAGGGGGCATCGTGTCAGTGGTTACTGGAAGACCTGCCTCTTTCAGAAGTGCCTGAACTGGTGTCCGCCGCAAATTATCAGGGCGTAGCCCTTTCATTCAGCAGCCACTACGGTAATCTTAAAGCGCGTACTGATTTGGTCTCGTTGAGGCGTGTGCTACCGGATGCCTGCCAGCTCATTGCCGGAGGCCGTGGTGTTGCGACGGGCCATCAGGTGCGGGGAACTATCCTGGCCCGGAGTTTGGAAGAGGTGCCGCAGATTTATCACAAGTTATTTCAGCCGACTTGACTCGTTGTCTGTCGGGGGAGGGCTGTCATGGAAAGTCGTATCCGTCTCGGAATCAGTTCGTGCCTGCTGGGCGCCAAAGTTCGCTTTGATGGCGGGCATAAACGGGATCGTTACCTGACCGATATTCTCGGCGACTACGTTGACTATGTGCCGGTCTGCCCCGAAGTGGAAATGGGCTTGCCCACGCCCCGTCCGGCTTTGCGTTTGGTGCGTGATCGTCAACAGGATGTTCGGCTGCGTTTTTCCAAAAATGGTGAAGATATCACCGAAAAAATGCAGCAGTGGGCCCACAAGCGGGTCAAAGAGTTGGAATCTGAACAGCTCGATGGTTTTATCTTTAAAGCTAAATCGCCCAGTAGTGGTATGGAACGGGTAAAAATTTATCCTGAAAACGGCGGCATGCCCGACCACCATGGTGTCGGAGCTTTTGCCCGAATTTTCATGGCCCATTTTCCGCTGTTGCCGGTTGAGGAGGAGGGTCGTCTGCATGATCCGAAACTGCGCGAGAATTTTATCACCCGCATTTTCACCTTGAGAAGATTGCGTGATGCTCTGGAACAAGAGTTTTCTTATGGCGCTATGGTGGAGTTTCACAGTCGACATAAACTGTTGATTCTTGCCCACAGTGAAAAAATTTACCGGGAGATGGGCCGCCTGGTTGCTCACGGCAAAACCTTGCCCTTCGAGAGTTTTCTCGATCAATACCGCACCCTGTTGCTGCATGCTCTGGCACTGAAAACGACAGAGAAAAAGCAGGTTAATGTTTTGCATCATATCCTCGGTTATTTTAAAAAACAGCTGACCGGTGATGAAAAAGCGGAACTGCTGGAGAAAATTGAGGACTATCGCAATGGTCTGTTGCCGTTGATTGTTCCGATCACGCTGCTCAATCACTATGTGCGTAAATATGAGCAACCTTATCTGCGAACTCAGGTTTATCTCACGCCCCACCCGAAAGAACTCAGTCTGCTTAATCATGTCTGATTGCGGCCAGTCCAGTATTCTTCTCATCTCTTCTGACGTTCTGTGGCAGATCGCTTTACGGACCGTTGTTTTTCGTTAAACTGTTTGGTGAAGGTTAAAAGGGCTTCTTCTCCACAGGCGAGGTGGGTAATGAGATGGCTGAAAGTCGGCCGCGCTATTGCGGTGGTCACTCTGCTGCATATGGTGATGTCGGTGGCGACAGTCGTGCAGGCCGATCCGCTGGTTCTCGGCGTGCATCCTTATTTGTCGATGACGGAATTGCATGCCCGCTTTGAGCCTTTGTGCACGTATCTCAGCGAAAAAACAGGCGATGACGTTGAACTTCAGGTTTCCCCGACTTTTAATGCCCTGATTGATGCATTGCTCCAGGGCCAGGTGGATGTTGCTTTTATGGGCTCGGCCAATTACGTGTTGCTCAGGCGGCGTTCCACTCAACTCGTGTTGTTGGGGCGTTTACACAACCGGGAGGGGCAACTGCACGGTGCGATTGTTGTTGCGCAGGACAGCCCGTTACAGCGGGTCGATGATCTGCGTGGCCGACGGATCGCATTTGTCAGCCCCGATTCCACCATGGGGTATCGACTGACAACCTGTGTGCTGCAACAAACCGGGATTCGTGCTGACGATCTCGCCGGGTGGCAGTTTCTGCACAATCACGAAAATGTCGCTTACGCGGTTCTCGGTGGTTTTTTTGATGCCGGTTCGGTGAAACAGGAAATTTTGCAAGATCCCCGCTTTGGTCATTTAAGGGTTCTGGCCCCGTTGCCCACAGTTGCCGATCATCTGTTTGTTGCTTGCAAGGGTGCGCGTTTAAATGGCGAGCGGTTGCACACTTTTCAGCAGATGTTGCTGTCTTTAAATGAGACCCCCCGTGGCAGAGAACTGTTGCAGGGAATCCGTGACGATGTAATCGCCATTCAACCGGTTGAAGATGCCGCTTACGACCGTTTGAGGCAGTACGATACCTGTGTCGATATCTTTGAGGCTGGCCGATGATTGAAGAAGCCCAACAGCAAAACAAGCAGAACGCTTATCGCAACGTCGCCCTGATTGTCGCGATAGTGTTTGTTGTTCTGGTGGTGGCCAGCAGTCTCATGGTGGTTGGCGGCAAGCGCCGGTTTGAAAATCAAATGGCCACCCAAAGTTTTGCAACCGAACAGCTGCTTCTGAAACACCAGCTTCTTGAGTTGCTGCTTCGTTACGATTTTGTGCAGATGCGAACCACGCTGGAGAGTTTTTTTGACCGCCATGATGATTATGTTTCCATTCAACTGCAAGGCGCAAATGGGGAAACATTGCTTTCTGTGGTCCGTCCCTCGGCTAAAGGGGGCGAGCTGCGCCGGGCTCGTCTGCAGATCGGTGATGCCCGCAACCATCTGATCCTGAATCTTGAGAAAATAGATCGAGTGGTAACTCCCTTGTGGCCCTACAGTGGCTGGGCGACGGTTGTGGTTCTGGTGATGATCGGGGTGGTTCTCGGGCGGCTGACCTGGCTGCTCATTAAGCGGATCGGCCTTGATCCACTCTATTCAGAGATCGTTCGGGAACAGCGCTATTACCGTTCGCTGTTTGATCTGGCCCAGGAAGCGATCTTTATCCTTTCTCCGCAGGGGGAACTGCTGCGCCTGAATCGCGCGGCACGGCGACTTTTCCACCTGCCCGAAACCATGCCAAGCAGTAATCTGCGCCAGTTTCATTCGTCTCAAAACTGGCTGAAAGTTGATGCCTTTATTGATAAAATCCGTCAACGCGGTCGCTATAGGGAGAAGGTCTTTCTCGCTCCGTTGGATTTGTGCGTCGAGATTCTCGGCAGCCAGATCATGATGGAAGAGGAAACTCTGATTCAGCTGCTGGTTCTTGATGTCACCAAACAACATTACGCCCAGATTCAACTTCACCGGCTGCAAGGTGAGCTGGAACGTCATCTCAATGAATACCGCACCTTGTTTGATTACAGTGTCGATGGCTTGACCGTGCGCAATCAGAAAGGGGAGTTGCTACTGTGCAACAAGCCGTATGAAACCATTGTGGGGCGGTCCTTTGAAGAGTTGAATCATGGTCACTTTCTTCGCATGTGTTCCGATGAGGATCAGGAACTTTTGCTGAGGAACTACCAACGTGCCCTTCGTGGCGAAAATGTTCTGTTCGAGTTTTCCTATTATCGAAAAGATGGCCAGCCTTTCCCGGTGGAGATACGCAGTTCGTTGATAGAATTCCGGGGTGAGACCTGCGTGCTGAGTGCGGTGCGGGATATCAGTGAACGTCGTGACAGGGATCAGCGGCTGCGCGAGCTTTCGGCCGTTCTCGATCACAGCAATGATGCGGTGATGATCATGGATGACCAGGGCCAGATTTTGGCGGTAAACAAGACGTTTTGCATTGTCAGTGGCTATCGTGAAGAGGATGTTCTGGGCAAGACTCCTGATTTTCTCAAGTCGGAAATCCATAATGAAAAATTCTATGTCCAACTGTTTACCCAGCTTCACTTGGAGGGCTGCTGGCAGGGAGAAGTATGGATTCGTGATCGCGAAGGGCTCAGCCTGCCACAATGGTTGCAGGTCTCCAAGGTTGAAAATACGGAGGATCAGACGCTCCGCTACGTGGCTGTCGGGGCTGACCTGAGCGAGGAAAAGGACTGGGAAGAAAAAATGCTGCAACTGGCCCAGACCGATCCGCTGACCGGTGCGGCTAATCGGGTGTTGTTTCGCGACCGTCTCCAACAGGCGATAATGCGTGCCCGCAATCGAAGTAACGTCAATATCCAGATTTATTCCGTTGATTTGGATCATTTCAAGAGGATCAATGATTCGCTTGGACATGTGGCTGGTGATCGTATGCTGATTGAGGTGGCTTCGCGGATTAAACAAACCGTGCGTGGCCAGGATACCTTCTCGCGGATGAGCAGCGATGAATTTGCCGTTCTCGTCACTTGTCTGGATGGGGAAGTGGATGCGAGCCGTGTCGCCAAACAGCTGTTGGACGCGATCTCCGTACCGATGGAGATTGATGGTGCGCAGTTGCAGGTGACGGCCAGCATCGGTATTGCTCTGTATCCGGAGGACGGCTGTGATGATCTAACTCTGATGGCCAATGCTGACAATGCCATGCATCAGGCCAAGCGCGAAGGGCGCAATCGGGTCTGCTATTTTTCGAATGATCTGGCTGTCAAGGCCCAGGAGTTTCTCCTGATCGAATCACAATTGCGCTACGCGTTGCAAAATGAAGAACTGCTGCTCTATTTTCAGCCGCAGGTTGATCTGGCTACGGGAACCATCGTTGCTGCCGAAGCGCTGCTGCGTTGGCGGAATGACGCTCTGGGCTGGGTGTCTCCCGACAGGATGATTCCGGTCGCCGAAGAGAGCGGCTTGATTCTGCCGATTGGGGTGTGGATTATTGAACAGGGCTGTCGTGTGATCCATGAATATCATCAGCGCAGTGGCCGGTGGTTTCCTGTCGCCGTGAACGTTTCCGCCCGTCAGTTTCTTGAAGTCGGTTTTGTCGATATGGTTGAAGAGATTGTCCAGCGTCACGATATCCCGCCGGAAGTCCTTGAATTGGAATTAACGGAAAGTCTGATGCTGGATGACGTTGACAAAGCCCTCGCAACCATGAAAGAACTGGACCGACGGGGATTTAAACTGGCCCTGGATGATTTTGGTACCGGTTATACCTCGCTGGCCTATCTCAAATCGTTCCCCGTCGATAAGATCAAGCTGGATCGGACCTTTGTGACGGATGTGCATCGTGATATCAATGATGCTGCCCTGGCAGAGGCTCTGGTGTCGTTCACCCGGGTGATGAATATGAGTCTGGTGGCTGAAGGGATTGAAGAGTTCATTCAGCTGAACTGTCTCAATCAGATGGGATTCCGCTTCGGTCAGGGGTTTCTTTTCTCGAAACCGTTGCCGGAGCAGGATTTTATTGCACTTCTGGAAGACAATCGTCCCCTGTTCGATGTTGAAAAACTGAGCGGGATGGAGTGAGTTTTTTTCTGACGGCATGGCGGGAAGAAATGGACTCTGACCGTTTCTTTTATTTTTAAAACAAGTGCTTTTCCTCTTATGACGGTGTTACTTCATTGAACTCCTCAGACCAACATCAACCGGATCAGGAAAATATCCATGCCTATGTGCCGATGACCAGTCGGGAGATTCGTCGGATTCGGCGCAGCGGTTTCATCCGTGCGTTTGGCGGATTTCTCGGCGCCATTCTGCCGCTGCTGTCTCTGAGCTGTCTGGCCTTTCTCGCCCCGCTGGTGATGCAGCGATCTCCGTGGCCCAGTGCTGTGATGGCTATTGCCATGTTGTTGCTGGCAGATGTCGTTCTGCTGCAACGTAAAATCAGCTGGTTTCGACACAATTTGACCATGATGATGGTGGGCTCGGCTGCGTTCTTTATGCTCCCACCGTCTGTTTATCAGGGGATTCTCTCCGCCCGAGCACCAATGGCCGAGCAGGGCTTTGTTGCCGCGCTTTGTCTGGTTGGCGGGGTGGTTTTCTGTCTGATTGTACAGCGTCTGGCCTTCTATGCGTTGCTGCAGGTGCAGCGTGCCAGCCTTTTCAGAAAAGATCCACTGAGTCCTGAGCAGCTTCACGAGGATCTTAATCGTCACGGGATTACCGCCTTTGACGCTTTTTTTACCCTGTTGGAGAAAAGTGGTCGCACCTATATGGTGCGCGCTGAAGTGCTGGCGATTGTTGCCGTGTTACGGCATCGTCAGGCCGAAATTCACCATACGGAATCCCTTCGTCACTCCTGAAGTGCCTTTTTCCGGTTGCAGCGCTGAATGGTTCCCTTGTTTCTAGGTGATTTGATCGAGTTTAGAGCTGGCGATCCGGTTTCTTCCGGCGGTTTTTGCCTTGTATAGACATTCATCGGCGGCATCCACCAGTTTTTGCGCAAACGCATCTTGCGGGGCGTGACAGCTCGCTGCTCCAATGGTGACGGTGAGGTGATTCGCGACAGAGGACGCGCTGTGCGGGATCTGCTGATCCGCAAGCAGAGCTTGGATCCTTTGTCCCACCAGACAGGCATCAGCCAGTGAAGTGTTAGGGAGAAGAACCGCAAATTCCTCGCCACCGTAGCGAGTCACAATATCTCCCGGCCGCTTACAGGCGGCAAGCAGTACCCGTGCGACGGTCTTAAGGGCGGCATCGCCGGCAGGATGACCGTACTGATCGTTGTAGGCTTTGAAGTGATCGATGTCGATCATCAACAGGCTCAACGTTTTCTCCTCGCGGCTGGCACTTTTCCAAAAAGTTGTCAGGGTTTCATCGAATTTACGCCGGTTGGCCACTTCGGTCAGGGCGTCAATGCGGGCCAGTCGGGATAATTCTTTGTTGGCCTGTTCCAACTGTTGTGTCAATTCCTGTTGCTGTTGTTCTCTGGCCTGCTGATCACTGATATCCCTGAATACCGTGACAACACCGCTGACCGCATTGTCGCCGGACATGGCTTTGGAGAGAAATTCCACCGGGAAAAGAGAACCGTTTTTTCTGCGATATTGTTGACAGCCTTTATACGTTTCTTGCGGAGAACTCAACGCTTTGAGGATCAGACATTCCTCTTCGGTCAACGAATGTCCGTCATGAAAGGTGTTGTGTGCATTTTGGCCGATGAGTTCTTTTGCGCTCCAGCCCAACAGTTCACACGATGTCTGATTGATGTAGGAAATTACCCCTGACGTGTCGGTGGCGTAGACACCTTCACCCATATTTTGGGAAATCACCTCCAAAAATTCGGCGGTGTGGATGCGGTTTTGCCGTTCATGTTCAAGCTGATAGCGGTAGCGGAACGGAAAAATCAGCAGCAGGGCAATCATCGCGACACCCAGCAGGGCCTTGGTGTACAGCCCGGACAGATGGCTCTCGTCACTGGCCATGATGAGATAGGCCACATGGGTATTGTCGATGGCCCGGATTGAATGAAAATAGACGGCATATTCGTTATGGGTGATGATCGGGAAGAGGATGAAATCTTCCTCGCGGGTGATTTTTTCGGCAATTCCCTTTGTCTGGTGCAACTTACGGTGAAGACGCTCGCTGAGGTTGTTAACCCCTTTGGGAGGAACTGGTTTGCCATCCTCCTGGGCAACACTGCCACAGCGATAACGCTCATCAATAAGACTGGGGGTGTAATAGCGAAACTGCTGTGGGAATAATTTGTTCTCTAAATCCGCTTTTTTGAGGATGAACGCGTAGAGGATCTCATCACCGTTGATCGTATTCCCTCCCAGATCGGATACGATCCGCCGTATCGACTGGCAGATTTCAACCGAGCCTAGATAGGTGTCGCCATCAAGCAGTGGAAAGACATGTCTGAAACCATGAACAATGCGGCCGCTCTCATAACCATGGACGGGTTGGTGCGTGTTACGAACTTTCAAGATGGATGGACGAAAATTAGTGAGGTCGTCACCGCTGTATTCTCTGGCATGAAAACGCAGCAGCGAGTGGCTGTCAGCCGAGTGGAAATGCAGTTGTTGGACCCCGTAGCACGTCATCCATTTGTAGGCATTGGCCAGCTGGCTGTAAAGCTCGTCGCGCAGGGCAGGCAGTTCCCCCGGTTCGGCTTTTCCCATGCGCCGGACGAGATCGATCACTGGCGGGGTGATAATTTCCCGTTCAAAAAAGTTTTCGGTGAGTTTTTTATGGGCGGCCAGAATGCCGTAGAGGCGGCTTTTCTGCGTGCGAAGATTTGATTCAAGGTGATGATTGATCCACGTCGATACGGCGTAAAAGGCAATAATCGTGATGACGGCAACCGTTGCCACGTAGATCAGGAGCAGCTTTCCGGCTGTCTTAGTATGGGTGTTGGCAGGTGGGAATAGAGACATTGGGCTACCCTTGGTTTTTTCTCATCGTCGAATGGCGCCGTTTTGTTATCACTTAATGAGAGTATTGGTCGCTGGCGGCAGTCTAGCTAATCTTTTTTCAATAATAAAGGGAAAAGTGATTTATTGTTAGAAATGTATCGAAAATGCCTATACGGGTAATTTGTGGCGATTCTTCTTAAATAATGGACAGATAGGGCTGGTGGTCCGATGATATTGTGCATTGGGAACGCGCATTAAAACGTAAACGCTTGTTGCTGACTTACCATACAATTAATGTCTTGACAAAATTCTGCTGGCAGAACTAGAGTTCGCAAGTTGGCGTAGTGGCTGAGCCGATTGAAGGTCTCGGCTTTCTGCGTGGTTTGGGCGTTGCCTCTTGTCGTCATTTGCTAAAAACGGCAACGTATTTCACCCCGAAGGGCGATAGAAAAAAGTGACCGGTACCTCTTCATGTCAGCCAAATATGCAGCGTTCGGCAGGATTTAGCAAACTCACCTGTTTCTGGCTGATTTTCTTTGCCTTGACCGCCATTGCACCGGTTGTGACAACCAGTTGGCTGGTCGATGTTCTGGCAAGCACGGTTCTGTGTGTTCCTGCACAGCATGGTGAACACCTGGCGACCACCCCGCAGCAATCTGTCGCTGAAACCGATTTCAGCGAGGATGTTCTCTTTTTTGTGCCAGCGCAATACTCCGTTCAAGGGGGCGTTGTTGCCAATATTGTCACCGTTGTCTTTTTCTTTCACCTCTTTATCTTTTTCGACTATTGGCGGGTGCCTGCCTGCCCTCGACCTCCCCCTTATTTCTCTTAAATCCAGTGAACTAAACAGCTGACCCAGACGAACTATGCCCTTTTTGGAGGGCAGGCGATTGGTGTCGTACGTTTCCTGCTCGCGTTGTCAGATCGATGACAGCCCCTGATCAGGACTTTCTATGGCGGATCGCTGTCTGTGAGTTGTCTTGCGGCGACGTGTTGTCGTGGCCGTGCGTTGACATGGCCGAAATAGACCTGCCCGGCTGGGAATAGCCAGCCTTTTTTACCACTTGCTGATAAATCATGATGGACGTTTGCAAAAAACGCGCTCGGTTGAGCGGTGTTTTTGGTGGAATCCAGATGTTATTGACGAGGAATTATTTTACGAGGGAATTATGAAAAGTATTCTGACATTGATGTTGAGCCTGATTGCATTTCCGGCGTTGGCCAGTGAAGGTGCTGTTGTACACGATCTGACCGGTACACCGATGGGGATTATGGCTCTGGTGTTGTTTGTTGCCGCCTATATGCTGGTCATTCTGGAGGAGAAACTTCATCTGCGCAAAAGTAAGCCGGTGCTGATGGCAGCCGGGATTATCTGGGTTCTGGTCGCACTGTCCTTAAATGCTCTGGGTGAACCTGATGCCGCTCATGAGGCGATTGCCCATAACCTGCTTGAGTATGGCGAGTTGTTTCTGTTTCTGCTGGTTGCCATGACCTATATCAACACGATGGAAGAGCGCAATGTCTTTCAGGCGCTGCGTTCATGGTTGGTATCACGTGGTTTCTCTCTGCGGGTGGTGTTCTGGATTACCGGTCTGCTGGCATTCCTGATTTCACCGATCGCCGACAACCTGACCACCGCATTGTTGATGGGTGCCGTCGTCATGGCCGTGGGTGGCTCCAATCAGCGTTTCGTTGTCATGGCTTGTATCAATGTGGTGGTGGGTGCCAACGCGGGGGGGGCATTTTCCCCCTTTGGTGATATCACGACGCTGATGGTATGGCAGAAGGGGATTGTCCAGTTCGGTGAGTTCTTTGCCCTGTTTCTGCCGTCGCTGGTGAACTGGCTGGTTCCTGCGTTCATCATGAACTTCATGATCAGTAGAGAGAAGCCGGAAGCCACGGATGAAGCCGTTGTGATGAAGTTTGGCGCCAAGCGGGTTATGGTTCTTTTTCTGCTGACGATTGTGACGGCAGTTTCTTTCCACAATTTCCTTGAGTTACCTCCGGCGGCCGGGATGATGCTCGGTCTTGGCTATCTGGGACTTTTCTCCTATTACATCAAGCGTCATGAACACTTTTCCGAAAAACTGGATCCGGCTCTGGATATTGAAGCGGTTTCAATCGAGGGCGACCATGATGGTTTTGACCTGTTTCGTAAGATTGCCCGTGCCGAATGGGATACCCTGCTGTTCTTTTACGGCGTTATCATGTGCGTTGGCGGTCTGAGTCAGTTCGGCTACCTGGCCTCCGCCTCCCAGTTCATGTATCATGATCTCGGTGCTTTCAAAGCCAACGTCCTGGTTGGTGTCTTGTCGGCCATTGTCGATAATATCCCGGTGATGTTTGCCGTTCTGACCATGGAACCGCACATGTCTCACGGCCAATGGCTGCTGGTGACCATGACTGCCGGTGTTGGCGGGAGTCTGCTCTCCATCGGTTCAGCTGCCGGAGTTGGCCTGATGGGAACGGCGCGCGGGATTTACACCTTTGGTCGTCACCTGGTTTACACGCCGATTGTTGCTCTGGGCTATGTTGCCAGTATTGCCGTCCATATGATGGTCAATGCCAAATATTTCCATTAAGTGAGTCCGCCGGAAGGCTGGCGTCCTCAGTGATGTTGCAGCACGAAGGTGTTTTGGAAAGGGTTGACCGCTTAAGCGGTCAGCCCTTTTTTGTCCTTCAGCAAAGGGCTGTGGCGAGGGATAGGGAAGGGTGATTGCTCGTATGAGCTTTTAAAATCTGCTGGACAAAGATTTTGCCTCAGGGTATAACCTCCTCCATTGATATATTGATTTTGCTATGTGATGCTGCATTTTTTACAAGGGGAATTTTCATGGTTCAAGCGTGTCCAATTTCAAATCAACAGGTGAATGGTAAAGCGTGCCAGCTTAATGCGCTGTTCACGGTTATTTGCCTGATTGTTTTCATGTTTACACCCGCTAAATGGATTCTGTTGCCGCTGGCGGCAGATCTTTTCATCCGTGGTTTTCTCAATCCTGTCTTCAGCCCGTTCAACATGGCCAGTGACGCGATCCTGCGCAAGGGGCGTGTGATTCCGCGAATGACCAATGCCGGCCCTAAACTGTTTGCTGCAAAACTCGCCTTTGTCTTTATTGCGATCATGTTGTTGAGCCGCTTGGCCGGTTATGAAGGCGTTGCCGTGTTTTTTGCCGCCTGCCTGGCCTTTTTCGCCTCACTCGAGGCTGGATTCAGTTTCTGTGTGGCCTGTAAAGCGTACCCGCTGGTGCGTAAAGTTCTTGGTTCCGCGTCCTGAGTGTTTTTTCCTTCCGGCAGTCCCCATTGGTTGAATCATGACCATTGAAACGATCCTGCTGACGGTTATTATTGCCATTCTGGTTGGCGACTACGTGCTGGAGCGTGTTCTTGACGCACTCAATGCCCGTTGGATGAGCCATACCCCTCCTGCCGAACTGCAGGATCTATACGACCCGGAAAAATATCGTCAGCAACAGTCTTATCAGAGGGTGACGAATCGTTTCGGGTTTCTCACCTCAACGTTCAGTTTGATCCTGGTGGTTATTTTTCTCCTGTTTCACGGTTTTGCCTGGCTGCATGGCCTGGCGGCGCAGTTTTCAAGCCATGGGATCATTCAGGCGTTGGTGTTCTTCGGGGTGTTGTGGCTGGCTCAGGATGTGCTCTCAATTCCGTTTGATCTGTATCAGACCTTTGTCATTGAGCAGCGTTTCGGTTTTAACACCATGGATGGCAAAACCTATCTCTCGGACAAATTAAAAGGGTGGCTACTGACAATCGTTCTCGGTGGGGCCGTGTTGTCAGGTATTGCCTGGTTTTATTATCAGACTAAGGAGCTGTTCTGGTTGTACAGCTGGATCAGCGTCACCGCGTTCAGCCTGTTTTTTACCCTGTTTTACTCCAATCTGATTGTTCCACTGTTCAATAAGCAAACGACATTGGAATCCGGTGAGCTTAAAACCGCCATTGAGGAATTTTCCGCACGGGTCGATTTTCCGGTCGAGGAGGTCTATGTGCTCGATGGGTCAAAGCGATCGACCAAAGCCAATGCGTATTTCACCGGGTTTGGGGCTAAAAAGCGTATCGTCCTGTTTGATACCCTGATCAAGGATCTGACCGCGCAGGAAGTTGTCGCCGTGCTGGCGCATGAAGTTGGTCATTACAAGAAAAAACACACCTTGCAGGGAATGATGCTCTCCATTGTTCAGACCGGGGTGATTTTTTATCTGCTGTCGTTATTTCTTGATCATGCGGTATTTTGTCGGGCGCTCGGCGTCGACCAAGCCGTTTTTCACGTCGGCCTGGTTGCCTTTGCCCTGTTGTATGGACCCATTTCCCTGGTCACCGGGTTGTTGATGCATCTGTGGTCGCGGCACAATGAATATCAGGCGGATGCCTTTGCCGCGCAACACCATGATGCAGACTGCCTGATCAGTGCATTGAAGAAATTATCCGTCAACCATCTGAGTAATCTGACGCCTCATCCGGCGTATGTGTTTTTCCATTATTCCCATCCCAGTCTCTATCAGCGTATGTGCGCAATGAAAGGCGCAACTCGCTGATCCTCACAGCGGGAAGAGCGCACCGTCTTCGCGCACACCGACAGATCGAATTCCGATCTGGTAGCAAAT
>PKUE01000052.1 GCA_002869685.1 Desulfuromonas sp. | reverse complement strand
CGACTCCCGACCATTGCGCCCTATCGGGTTCCCTCACTCCAGTCGTTTACGCTGTGATGTCGGCAAAAACTCGCTACCGCTCAAACAGTTTGCCGACGACCATCACAGTGACACTCTTTACGTTCGGCGC
Organism: Desulfuromonas sp.; assembly: GCA_002869685.1. Classification (GTDB taxonomy): domain Bacteria; phylum Desulfobacterota; class Desulfuromonadia; order Desulfuromonadales; family Desulfuromonadaceae; genus Desulfuromonas. The sequence goes on along the minus strand of PKUE01000052.1, from coordinate 3,159 downwards.
TGCTGAACGGGAGGGCTGGGCTGCAAAATAAGGGAATGGCGCGAGAGAGGTGCCACGGAAGAGATTGATCCCGCCACAAGAACGTTATCAACGTTTTACGCCACAGTTGGTATGGCGCACGATTCGCCGACCTAAGAGACGATTGCAGATCGTCTGTGGCGCCCATGGATGGGCGACCACCATCTCTGATGGTGTAAGCAAGACGGAAATCGCATTTTCGGCTTGCGTTATTGGGAAACACAGGAGGTGTTTATCCAATATCCTCATTGATGCGGCGAGCCGAATCCGTGACGCATAACGGAAACAGACCCATTGCAGGTGGGTTTGCGACCCCCGGAGGGCCGGGTTTTAAACTGGTTTTTGCATACTTTTGAGCGGTCAGTCAAAAGTATGTCGGCTGCCGGGACGAAACCCGGCGACCTTGACGTTGACCTTGGCCTTGATAAAAAAAGGGAGAGCTGACGGTTCCAACTCTCCCTTGTTGTTTCAAATTAATGGTGCTGCCCCTGGCAGCCGCCAGACTGCTGCCCACCACCGCAACACGATCCCCCCGACCCGCACGAACATCCTCCACTGCCATTTTTCTGGCGGCGCAACGTCCGAATCAGGTAAAGCGCGGCAATAACGATAACGCAAAGTGTTAAAAATAGATCTAATGTCATAGTCTATCCTCCTTTAAGTCAATAACCGGGTGCCGACCTGATACACCGCTACGGCTAAACTAAAGCCCAGCGCAGTATTAAACACCGTCGAAAACAGCGCCCAGCCCCACGATGATTCCTTGGCCATGGTGACCACGGTGACGAAGCATGGCGCATAGAGCAACACGAAGATGATCAGCGAAATGGCCGTGTACTTGTTCCAGGTCGGATCCGTGGCGATCTGGTGTGACAACGGCGCAGCCTCTTCCGGATCAATCTCACCCAGCGAGTAAGCGGTGCCGAAGGTGGAAACAATGACCTCTTTGGCGGCAAAACCACCGACCAGGGCGATGTTGGTGCGCCAATCAAATCCAGCCCACTGGCTGACCGGCTCAAAGAAGCTGCCGATCTGCCCGGCGACGGAATAACGCAGGGTTGCCTGAGCTTCGCGGTTGTTGATGTCATCAATGAGTGCGGCACGCTGCCCCATGTCCGTCACCTGATTGGCAACGGCAATACGTTTTTGGTCATAGGCGGCAATCTGGTCATCGGGCAGGCCGGGGAAGGTCATGGCGGCCCACAGCAGAATCGACACGGCCAGAATCACGGTCCCGGCTTTACGAATGTATTGCCACACCCGTTCCCAGGTGTGGATCAATACGCCACGCAGGGTCGGCAGGCGATAGGGTGGCAACTCCATGACGAAGGGTGTCGGCTCACCTTTGATGATGGTGGAACGCAGCAGCTTGGAGACCAGCAGAGCCATGGCCCAGGCGCCCAGAGTGATCGAAAACATGATTTGTGCTTCGTTTTCGCTGAAAAAGGCTGCAATCAACAGCAGGAACACCGGTAGCTTGGCGCCGCACGGCATGAACGGTGCGGTGATCAGCGTCGCCAGTTTTTCCTTGGGACTGCGCAGGGTACGGGTGGCCATGACGCCGGGAACGGCGCAGCCGCCCATGATGCCACCGGAGATGATAAACGGCATCGCCGAGCAGCCGTGCAGGCCGAACATGCGCAGCACGCGGTCGAGCATGTAAGCGACGCGGGCCATGTAGCCGGAATCCTCCAGAAAGGCAATCATCAGAAACATGATGGCGATCAGCGGCACAAAGCCCATGACACCGCCGACGCCGTCGATGACACCAGAGACGATCAGCGATTGCAGCATGCCGTTCGGGAGCAGTACTGTGGCCGTTTCACCCAGCCAACCGAACAGGTTTTCCAGCCAGCCCATCGGGACTTCACCAAGGGTAAAGGTGATCTGAAACATGGCGTAGAGCACGCCGAACATGATCAGCGGGCCGAACAGACGGTTGGTGAGCACATTGTCCAGCTTTTCGGTCAGTTCTTTACGGTTTTCCTGTTGGGGGCGTTCAACGATCCCCTGGCGCAAGATGGAATTGATCAGCCCGTAACGGTAATCGGCAATGAGGGCTTCCGGTGTGGTGTTGAGGGTGGTGCGGCAGTGGGTATCCACCACGCGCACCATCTCTTCAAGTTCAAAAGCAACGCTGCCAACACTGCGTCCGGCAGAAACAATCTCATCGTCATTTTCGAGATATTTCAGGGCGACCCAGCGCGCCGGGTAGCGATTGGTCATGAAACGCGCCGCTTCAATTTTTTCCACCATGGCGTCCAGAGCCACATCCAGATCTGGGCCGTAGGAAATCTTCAACGGCTGCCACGAACCACCGCGCTCTGCGGCGTACTGCACCGCTTTTTCCAGTAATTGCTGTTTCCCTTCGCCGGAACGGGCGACGGTTTCCACCACCGGGCACTTCAGGAGCTTGGCGAGTTTTTGCGTATCAATGCGCAGCCCTTTTTTAGCGGCTTCATCCATCATATTGAGAGTGAGCATTACCGGAATACCCAGTTCGAAAAACTGAATGGCCAGATAAAGATGACGCTCCAGCTTGGTGGCATCGACAATATCCACGACGATGTCCGGTCGTTCATCGACCAGGACCTTACGGGCGACCAGCTCTTCCTGTGAATAAGCGGACAGCGAATAGCAGCCGGGCAGGTCGACAATATTCACGCGCGTGTTGTTCAGGTTAAGCGAGCCTTCTTTGCGGTCAACGGTGATGCCGGGGTAGTTACCGACATGCTGCCGGGCGCCGGTAATGGCGTTAAACAGGGTGGTTTTGCCGGAGTTGGGGTTTCCGGCCAAGGCAATGGTGGCAGTATGCGTCATCAGATGTTCTCCAATCGTTCGACCAGGATGTGGTCGGCTTCGTTATTGCGCAGGGTGAGGGTGAAGTCGCGCAGACGCAGCGCAACGGGATCTTTCAACGGGGCGCGGCCGGTGACTTCAATTTCGGTACCGGGAGTTAATCCCATGTCGCGCAGGCGCCGGGCCATTTCACCTGAGGCGGACAACTGGGTGATGCGGGCTTTTTCATTGACGTTAAGAGTGCGTAGTGATGATTCCATTGAGTGGGTGACCTCCTGAAAACAAATCGTGTCTGTGTGGGATATTGAAAATCGTTTTCAACTGTAGGGATGTTTTAGTGCT
>PKUE01000146.1 GCA_002869685.1 Desulfuromonas sp. | reverse complement strand
TGGAAGTCCACCAGGACAACATGAACATCCTCCGGCTTGCTCTCCAGATACTGGTCGGCAAGACGAAACGGGCAATCCAGATTATTCATAAATACCCGTCCTTCGAGGTTGATCACGCCCACTTTGATGCCCGCACAGGTTTCATAAAGGCCAAAACCACGCCCTGGAGCGCCCTCCGGATAGTTTCCGGGACGCAGAACATCATCGAAACGATCCAACTGAGCGGCAAACTCGCGTTTATCCCAGATATGGTTCCCAGATGTAATAACATGCACTCCGAGTTTACGGAATTCACGTACAACATCCTCAGTCAAACCAAAACCGCCTGCGGCATTTTCACCGTTCACCACAACAAAATCAACCGCATGACGGTCCACCAAGCGGTCAAGGCAGCGCGATAAAATCTGTCGGCCAGCCCGGCCAACCACATCACCTACAAAGAGCAATTTCACAGGTCAGCTCCTTATTTGGCGTAATCGACGGCTCGGGTTTCCCGGATGACATTCACTTTGATCTGGCCGGGATAGGTCATTTCCGCTTCAATCTTATTGGCAATGTCTTTGGCCATGACGTGAGCATGAGCATCAGACACCTGATCACTGGAAACCATCACGCGAATTTCACGTCCTGCCTGAATGGCATAACAACTGTCAACCCCCTCGAACGAGGTGCCGATACGCTCGAGCTCTTCTAGGCGCTTGACATACGTTTCCAACATTTCACGACGGGCACCCGGACGAGCGCCAGACAATGCATCCGCAGCCTGAACCAGAACCGCCAGAACCGTTGACGGCTTCTCTTCCTCGTGGTGCGCGGCAATGGCATGAACGATTTCAGCAGACTCACCATACTTACGTGCCAAGTCCGCACCAATCATCGCATGCGATCCTTCAACCTCATGGTCTACGGCCTTACCAAGGTCATGCAATAATCCGGCACGTTTGGCCTGCTTGACGTTGATTCCGAGCTCTGCCGCCATGACACCACATAAAAAGGCAACTTCCAATGAATGCTTAAGAATGTTCTGCCCGTAAGATGTCCGATATTTAAGGCGACCGATCAGTTTGACAACTTCGGCATGAATACCATGAACACCAACATCAAATGTCGCTTGCTCGCCGGATTCACGGATAGATTGATTAACATCTTCCTCAGCCTTCTGAACAATCTCTTCAATGCGCGCCGGATGAATACGTCCATCGGTCACCAGCTTTTCCAGGGCAAGACGGGCAACTTCACGCCGCACCGGGTTAAATCCGGAGATAATGACTGCCTCTGGCGTATCGTCAATAATCAGATCAATTCCGGCAGCCGCCTCTATGGCACGAATATTCCGCCCCTCGCGCCCGATAATACGACCTTTCATCTCGTCCGACGGCAGAGGCACAACACTGACGGTCTTTTCAGCAACATAATCACCGGCGTAACGCTGAATCGCCAGGGACAAAATTTCTTTAGCCTTTTTGTCGGCAGACTCACGCGCTTCATCTTCAATTTGCTTAATACGCCGGGCGGCATCGTGACGGGCCTGACTTTCCATAGATTCAATCAGATGCTGGCGCGCCTCCTCACTCGTCATTCCTGAGACCTGCTCAAGGCGGGCGACCTGCTCTTCAACGAGCTGCTCGGCTTTTTGCTCACGTTGTTGAATCTGTGACTCCTGACGGGTCAGCTCCCGCTCGCGCTGCTGGGCTTCCTTGTCACGAGTTTCCAGAACCAAGTCCTTGCGATCAAGATTTTCTTCACGCTGAATCAGTCGCCGTTCTTGCCCCTGCAACTCACGCCGCAATTCTTTGGCTTCCTTCTCCCATTCGGCCTTGGCCTTCAAAACCGTATCCTTAGCCTGAAGCTCTGCCTCCTTGCGCAGCGTTTCCGCCTCTTTCTTTCCGTCTTCAACGATTTGTGCAGCCAGTTGCTGCGCACTGCCCATCTGTGATTCGTCGAGCCGTCGCCGTACATACGCGCCAACAATGGCGCCTACGGCAACCGAAACCAAAACCAGGATGCCACTTGTAATTGTATCCACTTAAACCTCCTGCGCTACGATGCGTAAAAGAGTTGTTGTTAAATACCCGTTTCAGAACGCCAGAGTTTCTTCATCAGTCACGATATAATCGAGACCGACATCATGAGCCTCTTTGGGCAAATCCTCTTCGAGCTGAAATGAAAAACCCAACCCAACCAGCACGCACGATGACGGGCGCACCTCAAAGGTCTGGTCGTAAAATCCTTTGCCATATCCCAGCCGAGCCCCACAACGGCCAAAAGCCACGCCGGGGACGACCACCAACTGCAAGCGATCAATCGCCACGTGCTCCGTTCCACACGGTTCAAGCACACCAAAGCACCCCGTGGCGAAGCTATGAGCATCGGCGGTCGCAATGAACGCCATTGATCCCCCTTCCACTCTGGGGAACGCCACAGACTTTCCAGCTTCAAGCGCCTGAGAGAACAGCAACGCCGTATCGACCTCACCATGAATCGGTGAATACAGCGCCACCTGATCGGCACGACAAAACACATCCAATTCGAGAACACGCTGCTGCGCACGCACACTTGCGGCATGGTAAGATACCAAGTCAAGAGATCTGCGTTGCTTTAACTGTTTTTCCCGTACGCGATTTTTCGGCATCCTGCTCCACAGCAGCCTACCGGGTGACAATTGATAAGACAGGGGTATTTAGGGCGGGGACCGCTCACACGGTACGACATTCAACGACCACCAAGGGCGAAATCAATATCTACAAAGCCCGAGAAACGATCTCTCGGAGCATTCCAAAACAAAGCCACTTTGGGCATATATATAATTTCGTATCGACCTGAAATTCGTTGCCACATCCCGATCTCACAATCGAAAACCGGTGGCTTATCGCAAGTTGCCCGCTCTACTCATCGGGCAACGCGGAGGATATTTTTTTATCCAGACTCTGTAATGATTCCGAAATATTCTGCGTTTGTTCAAGCGCCTGCTGAGAGTCGAAATAATTCCCAGCTACATTCATCAGAGCTAAAACCGCCGCATCAAGACTGTCTGCTGTAGCACCAGCTGCCAGCACTTCGGCAATACGGGCATCGACATAGGCGGCAACTTTCTGTACCTCTTCAACGGAGCGACTGCTCCGAATAGAGTAATCCTGACCTAATATCGTCACCCGAACCGATTGCTTCAAGAGCTCTCCTGATCAAGAAAGTCCAACCGGGACAGGATTCGATCCAATTCCTGGCTGACAAATTCACGCTCCTGAACGAGATCCTGCTTTTGCTCCTTCAGGCGTTCACATTCCTGTTCCAGCTGTTTCTTATACGCAAGCAGCCGATCTATTTTTTCTTCCAGACGGACTAAAATATCCAAGCTCATAGCCATTTATTCGATAGTAGTATGAGGTTAAGTAAAGTACTGCAAAATGTCAAGAAAGTTAACGTTTTTCGAAAAGTGCGTCGACAAACATTTCCGGATCAAACGGTCGCAGATCGTCAACACCCTCACCGATACCAACGTAACGGACCGGCAGTCCCAATTCTGCACCAATGGCCACAGCCATTCCCCCTTTAGCCGTCCCATCCAACTTGGTCAAAGCGATCCCGGTTACACCAACGGCTTCCTGGAATAAACGCGCCTGCACCAAAGCATTCTGTCCGGTTGTAGCGTCAAGCACCAGCATGGTTTCATGAGGGGCCCCGTCGATCTCCCGCCCTAATACTCGATAGAGTTTTTTCATCTCTTCCATGAGATTGACCTTGGTATGCAATCGACCGGCCGTATCGAGGATCATAATATCAGCCTTGCGAGCAACTGCAGCCTTGGCGGCATCAAATGCAACCGCCGCAGGATCGGCCCCTTCAGCATGGCGAATAACCGTGACTCCCGTCCGCTCACCCCAAACTTCAAGCTGATCTGCTGCTGCAGCGCGAAAAGTATCTGCGGCACCGAGAATCACTTTCTTGCCTTGCCGGGTAAACTGTTGTGCCAATTTACCGATGGTTGTCGTCTTGCCGACACCATTAACACCAATAACCATCAACACAAAAGGTGCATGGCCTTCCACGGCAAGTGGCGCCACGTTGAGATTCAATAGCGCGCGAATCTCAGCCTTCAACAACTCTCGTAAGGCTTCGGGATCAGTAACTTTATTCTCTTTCGCCTGCTTCTGGAAAGCATCGACCAGCATCTGAGTTGTTTTCATGCCGCAATCGGCCGTAATCAGAATTTCTTCCAACTCTTCAAGCAGCTCTTGATTCACCCCTGACGCGCCGGTAAACAGGGTGTCAATCCGGCCAACCAGAGCAGAACTGGTTTTGGCCAGTCCTGAACGCATTCGATCATACAAAGAGAGCGGTGCAGCCGGCTCCTCAACAGGGGCAGTAATTTCTTCGCTAGGTTCGGCAACTGTTTCGGCCTCACCCTCTTCCTCCACGACCCCAGGTCCAACCTCCCCGACTTTGGTGGGTTTTTCTTTTTGTCCCCTCTGACGGCGGCGACGGACCAACCGCCACACCAACAACAAAACCAGCACGGTGGCAGCAAGGTAAATGGTTGCATAGGCGGCCAGAAGCTGTTGTTCAGCAGGAACCCCCCATTGCGCATAATGGGCAACCAGCCAGGCAATCACCTGCTGCAACCATTGAGACATTTGAACCAGCACACCGGAGAAAAATTCTCCTACCGATCGCCACGACTGATACACACTTTCCATAAGTTCTGACCACTGCATAACGGACTTTATTTCCTATGTTAAATTCAATGATTTATTTCTGGGCATCAAGACGTCAAACATCAAACTCGTCGCGCAGCTGAGCAACGCACTGCTGAGCTTCCATGCTGATCCGGGAACTGATTTGATCCGGCTCAACACAAAGAGCCAGATAATACTCTGATGTAATGGGAAATACAAACCAATCTACACGCTCAGCCCGAATATGGATCTCGCGAATTGCGCCACAGCGTGATTCATCAAGGCACCGACGAAAATGCCTGAGAAGAATCCCCTGATGGGCACCGAAGATCTTCAAATCATCAATTTCACCCCGCGGCGAAAGACAATCGACGGCCTCCCCTTCCCAATCGGCAATAATGGCGGAATAGATCCCCTGACCATTTTCTAACAGGGGAGTCAGAATCTGTTTAAACGGCATAGATTTCTCCAGTTAACACGCGTTAGACAGCGGCCAGTTCTTCCATGCGGACGGCGACCAGGGAGGAAACTCCCGGCTCCTCCATCGTAACACCAAACAAGGTATCGGCAATTTCCATCGTCCGGGTGTTATGGGTGATAACAACAAACTGTGAGGAGCGGGACATCTCCTTAATCATCTCGTTGAAACGACCAATATTAGCATCATCCAGTGGTGCATCGACTTCATCAAGCACACAGAACGGCGACGGCTTGATCAAAAAGATGGCAAAAATCAGCGCCACGGCCGTCAGTGCTTTTTCTCCACCAGACAATAAACCGACATTCTGCAGTTTTTTGCCGGGAGGTTGAGCAATAATTTCAATACCACTCTCCAGCAAATCACTGTCATCGGTTAATCGCAACTCGGCCTCTCCACCGACAAACAAACGGGGAAACACTGCTTTAAACTGTTCATTAATCAATTCAAAAGCCTCTTTAAACCGCTTCCGCGTGGTACGATTGATCCGGGCGATAGCAGTCTGTAAATCATCAATAGAAGCATGAACATCGTCGCGTTGGCGCTCAAGAAAGTCGTAGCGTTCTTCCAACGCACTGAACTCCTCAATCGCCATCAGGTTCACTTCGCCGAAAGCCTCAAGACGGACCCGAAGTTTATGAAGTTTTTCGCTGGCGTGCTGCACCTGTTGCGGATCCAAATCATCCTGCCGAGTCAGATCGACCTGGTATTTATCCCGGATCGTCTGGTGCAGATGTTCAAGTTCCAGACGATGTTCACGGACTTTGAGTTGCAAATGGCCATGTTCTTCATTTAGTTGATTCAAATTGGCGCGATGCTCACGGGCCTCACGGTCAAACTGTTCCACCTTTTGATGCAGCTGCTGCGTCCGCTCGTCGGTTTCAATCTGATGTTGCTGCTCGCGCTGTCGGCGCTCCAACAACACCTGAACCCGAGTCTGAGCCTGCTGCTGTTGCTGTTCGAGCGTCACCCGTTCTTCAGCACAGCGAACCAGCTTCTGCTGACGGTCCTGTTGCCGCTGGCTCGATTCGGCAATGGAATTTTGCTCACGCAACAAGTCGGTATCCAGGCGCTGCTGTCGCTCAAGCAGCCGAGCCAATTTCACATCGACATCGGAAAGCCCCTGCTGGCGCTGACTAAGCTGCTCACGCTGCACGGCCAATTTCGCCTCATCCTGGGCCAAGGCATCATTGAGCTGCTGTTGTTTCTCCATGGTCTCGGCGATCTGAACATCAAGATCTTGCTGTAACGTACGCAGCTGCTCATCTTCCTCGGAAAATTGATCGGCATCGAAAAGCAAGACTTCGAGCCGCTCTTCGAGCCGTTCCAGTTCGCGCACAACTCGGGAGCGCTCTTTTTCATGCTCGGCGGACTGCATCTGATGGCGCTGACAAATTAAAGTCAACTCCTGGAGCTGCTCACGGGCCTCTTCAGCCAGGTGGTCGTTCTCCTGCTGCTGTCGTTCCAACGCCACCAGTTGCCCTTTAAGTTCAGCACTTTCACGCTGCAGTTCTTCAATGCGCCGTTTGTTGTCCAGCAACTGACGTTCCCCACTGTCACCGCTGCCGACAATCAGCGCACCACTCCAAGTGAGCACATCGCCTGCCATGGTTACCAGACAACACCCCACCGGCAACAGCCGCTCACAATAGTTCGCCAGAGCGTCAACGACAAACACACCCGCTAACAAACCGGCAAAAGGCTCCGCAGCGGGAAGAAGTGTGACAACGGTGGATAAAGGGACACCTTCATCAAAATCAATGTTCTGGAACTGACGGGGTAGCTGAAACCGGCAACGCCGAAAATCATCGTCACCACTCACCCCCAGAACAGTCTCAGATTCACGCAGTTGAACGGCCTGAATCTGCACTCCCAATGCCGATGCTACGGCAGCCTCGTAACCCGCCTTAACCTGCAAACCATCGGCAACGGTCCCAACAATCTGATCAGTCAGATCGGCACGCTCCAGAGCCGCCCGGGTTCCCTCTTCATAGCCTTGGCGGCTACCTTCAATCTCCTGCAACGACTCAAGGCGGGACTCGCACTGATGAAACTGCCGCTGGATCGTCTGCAGCTGAGGCAACAGAGTGTCACGCTGTCGTTGATAGCGTTCGCCCTGCAGGGTTACCGCCTCCAACCGATCGCGACTTTCCACCAGGCAATCGGCCGTAGAATGTGCTGCCTCTTCAATATCGACAACCTGATCTTGCAACTGCTGCCGCTGCTCTTCGAGATGAAGCCGATCCCGGCGTTGCCGCTCCTGCCGTTCTCGCAGGGCCTGCTGTTTCTGTTCAGCCTGCGATTTTTGCCCCTGCTGCCGGGAAAGTTCCACATGCAAAGCCATGACCTGTTTGCGACATTGTTCAATCCGCAATGTCATCTCTCGCTCAGCATCAACATCCTGCTGAACAGCGCTATGCACGCGCTCCCGTTCCTGCTGCAGGCGATTGACATCTTCGCGCGCGTCACGGCACTGCTGTTGAAGCAGCGTCACCTCAGAGGCGCTGGCTCTTTCGCGCTCTTTGAACTCGTCGATCTCACGCCCCAGAGTTTCCTGCTGTTGCGCACTGTGAATCTGCTGCTGGCGCAACAGTTCGAGCTGACTTTCCACTTTCTGAATATCGCTATCGAGCTGAAACAGTTGATCGCGCAGTTTACGCACATTTTCATCATGCTCGGCCTGTTCCAGACGCGCTTTTTCAAAAGCGAGTTCCGATGTGGCCACAAGGGTCTGATGGTTGTCCAAGCAGGTCTCAGCATGACCCAATTGCCCCTCAAGATGTTCCAACTGTTCCTCAAGCTCGGACCAGCGAAAACGTGCCAGCTGAATTTCGAGTTCCTTCACCTGATTCCGCAACTCACGGAACCGTTGTGCCTTGCCAGCCTGGCGGCGCAGGCTGTCACGCTGCCGTTTGACTTCGGCAATCACATCGTTGAGGCGGGTAAGATTCTGGCGCGTGGATTCAATTTTGCGCAAAGCGGCCTTACGGCGTGCTTTATACTTGGTAACTCCAGCGGCTTCTTCGATCAGAACACGTCGCTCTTCAGGACGGGAATGGAGGATCGAACCGATCTTTCCCTGCTCAATAATGGAATAGGCCCGCGCCCCAACTCCAGTGTCCATAAACAGTTCTGAGATATCTTTTAGCCGGCAGGCAGTTTTGTTGAGCAGATATTCACTGTCGCCGTTGCGGTAGAGACGGCGAGTGATCATGATCTCAGAATACTGATTGAATTCAGTGGTACCAACCCCTTGCGGATTGGAAAACACCATGGTTACTTCGGCCATACCATGCGGCCGTCGTTTGACACTGCCACCGAAGATCACATCTTCCATCGCCTGGCCGCGCAGGTTCTTGGCATTCTGCTCGCCCATCGCCCAGCGAATGGCATCAATAACATTGCTTTTTCCGCAACCGTTCGGTCCCAGAATTGCCGTAACGCCCGACTCAAAATTGAGCACAGTCCGGTCAACAAAGGATTTGAAGCCGATAATTTAAATCCGTTTAATTTTCATAAAGGAGTTTTATCCGCTTTAGAGACACGACGCACGTTGCAAGATTGCTCAAATTGTTTCAAATGCGCCATCGTATCAATCACGCAACACTCTGTAAAGGTTCGTTGTCACAGGGATGTTTGCTTGTCGCCACAAACGAGAAAGCGTATAGTCGAACCTGCGGCGGGCTGCCGCCTGCAATAGTGCCATCAATAGATATCACGGCAAAAGAAAATCTTAACTTTTTGCCTATTGGGCTGGAGTTTGGCCGGAACGTTTTTCAGGAAAAGGTTTTATGCGTCGACGTTTTTTACAGTTCACGCTTGTCAGTCTCGCGCTCTGTCTCTGTGTTGCGGCCGGAGTATGGGGGTATATTCTGACCCATCAGCAGCAGATCGGCCAGATGATTTCCGCCCGGTTAAGTGCGTACATTAACACCCCGGTCTCTTTACAGCAGGCCACAATCGGCTTTCACCCGACGCCAACCATCGATTTCAGTGGCATTGTCATCAAGGCAGAAGACCACCATTTTCAGGCAACAATCCCGCAGCTGCAGGTGCGTCTGAGTTGGCGGGACCTCTTCGCCGGCCAACTCGACTCCTCCCATCTGACCGCAATTTCTCCTGAAATTATCTGGCAGATTCCTCCCCCCCCTACGGCCCAACCCGCACAGGTTGCCTCTCAGCACATTTTGGACAAAAAAATCATCCCTCCCCACCTGAAACTGACCATCCGTGAGGGACGCATTCAGATCTCGCGACAGGAATATCCCGACCAGCCAACCTGGACGCTTACCGGTGTTCGTCTCGACCTGCGACCGACTCTTCTTCAGGGCCTGACATTTCAATGTTCGGGCGAAATGATTCGCCAGGGAGAGACACGAACACCATTTTTTTCCCGGATTCAGATTAACCAACTCGACCGAGGGCTTCAGGCCGCTCAGATCCACATCCGGACTTCCTTTGAGCAGCTGGAACTCCCGGCCAACTTACAGCGCAACTGGCCTGTAGAACTCAACGGCGCTTTCAATATGCAGGCTGAATCCGTCGGCAGTCTGACCACGGGAGTGCAAACCGATATTACCGTGACTGGGAAGAATAACACGCTCCAGCTACGCAAACCTTATAACAACCTGTTGCCGTTGGGAAATCTGACTGCGTCGTTCCGTCTGGCTCAGCGCGACAACACCTTACAGCTGGACCAGGGACGAGTGACCCTGAATGACATCACCCTTTATGCTCGGGGAAGTTGGAACGGCTCAGAAAATAACGCTAAAAAGTACCAGCTTACGCTGTCAAGCACTCCCATTACCAGCCAAGCGCTTACCGCCTGGCTGCCATCCGCTTGGGCAGAGTCCCTCAACAGGGCTGTCACTTCCGGTACTGTTACGCTCAAAGGATTACAACTGGCATCCGATCAATGGCCCCCCACACTTGATGACATCCAGGTTGACGCTCTGGAATTAAACCTTTCCCAAGCACAGATCGGCCAGACAACGTTGCACAACACCCGTTTCACCCTGAGCGGTTCGACGGCACAATGTCGTCTGACATCAACTCCGGTAGAATTTACCGCCGGCAGCAGTCATGTTGGTCTGCCACTGGATCTGACAGCGCAACGTAAAAATTCTGCAAGCTGGCACATTAAGGCTAACTTTTCTGCATTGGACTACAACCTGGCCAAAGTCCTCACCAAAGCCGCTGGCACTGCAGGCAGTCTTAAAGTCGAACTCGCGCGCCACGACAGGGGTTGGAGCCTTAACGATGGGCATCTGTTACTACCTGACATCGATCTGATGTTTTCCGGCGTGGTTCGTAACGGCGATGACTACCGATTCAGCATCAATAGCCCCGGAATCGACTTGTCAACCCTCGGCCGGGAGATCCCGCTACTGCAGCAGATGGCCCTGCAAGGCACTGTTGCCATCGACCAGAACCTCCTGAAGCAACCCGGTCAGTCCCTGACGTCATCCGGCACGCTGCAGTTGACTGATTGTGCCATCGCCCCCACCCATGTCATCGCCCCCATCCACCACATCAACGGCTCAGCCCGCTTGTCGGGATGGCAACTGGACAGCCGCGACTTGTCTGTCCAACTCGGAAGCTCACAACTCACAGTCGATGCGCTCATTGAGGATCTGCGCCATCCGCTGGCACAAATTCATGCCCAAAGTCAACAGGTCGTGGCCCAGGACCTGGTATTCAATTCTCCCTCAGCCATTCTTTATGACCTTGATGGACGCATCAACATTCACGCCAAGGGGATCGACTTTGTCGATGCCAAAGTGCGACTGGAGCAGGGAACAACAGCAACCGTCACTGGCACCCTTCTTTTTCACGGTCCCGATCTGCAATTGCTGGTGGAAGCCCCCTATGCCAATGTCGATGAAGTCATCGCGCTCTGGCATGGCTCGACGGCGCATGGTCATACAACACCATGGCCTCACCACCCGCATCGTCCTGACGAACCGGAGACACTTCACATCCATGCGGTCGTCAGCCGCGGCATCATCAGCGGTTTTGAATTTTCAGAAACCACCGGAACCATCCACTATCGTTATGGTCGTTTGCGTATTGAACCATTACTGTTTGAAGCGGACGCCGGATATGGCAGTGGCAAAGTGATTGTCAACCAGCTAACCGATCCGACGACCCTGCAGATTGAGGGGAGTGTCGTCAATCTTGATGCGGACAAGGTTTACAGCCAGCTTCTCAAGCACACCGGCCTGGTCACCGGAGAACTGACCGGTGATTTTTCCATCAACGGTCCCATTGGCAGCAACTTTCTACCTAACTCTAATGGCATCTTTTCCGTCACGATCAAGGACGGTGTTCTGCGCAAATTCAAGGTTCTCTCTAAGGCATTCTCTCTGCTGAACGTCGCCCAACTCTTTAAATTCAAATTGCCGGACATGGCCCTGGAAGGAATGCCATTCAATCAACTCACCAGTGATGTCACCCTGAAAAACGGCGTATTGAGCAGTGAGAATCTCCGTGTCGACAGTGATGCAATGAATACGGTGCTGGCTGGAAAACTTGATCTGGTTCAAAACCAGCTCGATCTGATCATGGGCATTAAACCGTTGGGAACAGTCGATACGGTATTCACACGGATCCCGGTGGCGGGTTGGCTGCTGACCGGTGACGAACATGCGGTTTTATCCACCAACTTTGCCATTACCGGGCCATTGAGTGATCCGAAAGTTGAGATGCTGCCTCTCAGTTCCCTCTCCAACAAAGTCTTTGGTATTTTCAAACGCACCCTGACACTGCCGGGTACATTGATCAAAGACCCGGAAAAAGTTCTGACCAATCCCGATCGCGAATCGAAATAAAAAAAGCGGCCCCAGGCTGGAGCCGCTTTTAATCAAATCACATGCAGTCGATTTTTACGCCGTTATGCTTCCGGACAAACGCCCACATAGACAGTGGCAATCCCGAAAGTCAGGTCGTAATGCACAATATCCACAAAGCCCGCCTGCTCCATCATCCCCTTAAACGTCTGTTGGTCGGGAAACTCAGCTACGGAATCGGGCAGGTATTTATAAGCGGTCCGTTTGGACAGCAATCCGCCGATAAACGGCAGGATCTTATGAAAATAGGTCATATACAGACTACGGAACACCGGATTCTGCGGGGTTGAAAATTCAAGAATAACCGCCCGGCCACCCGCTTTGAGCACACGACACATTTCAGCCAGACCGGCCTGACGATCAACAACATTACGGATCCCAAAAGCGATGGTCACACCGTCAAACAGGTTATCGGGGTGAGGAATGGCTTCACACGGCGCATTCACCAGTTTAATCCGATCCCGATAGGGTGACGCCGCAATTTTTTCCCGTCCCTTGAGCAACATCCCCTGAGTGAAGTCTTCACCGATAATCTGCACAGAATCAGGAGTGCGCGAAGCAATCTCTAACGCAACATCTCCAGTTCCGGTTGCCATGTCGAGGACCATCCCACCCGGGGGGATACATAATTTCCCCACCGCAAAACGTCGCCAGCGGCGGTCTATCCCCATGGACAATAACCGGTTGAGCAAATCGTAGCGGGGGGCAATATCATCAAACATGGCGCGAATACCACGCCCTTTTTCTGAAAGATTGAACATGTTACACTCCTGGATGGTTCCGTTGCCGACAACAGCAGGATTTTTACGACGCCAGTGCTCCGCGCGTCGGATCGAACAAACTCAGCGAGAGTCTTACCATAAACAGGGGGGAGTCGTCAGCAACAAACGCCCCGCCCCTCCAGCGACGAAGGTCAGCCATGTACCCATTGCTCGTTGTTGCCGGTCTGATTTTTCATCGCGGCAAACTTCTGATTACCCAACGCCCTGAAGGCAGCAAGCACGCCGGATTCTGGGAATTTCCCGGCGGAAAACTGGAAAAGGATGAAGATCCGATTTGTGCCTTGCGCCGTGAGCTGCGTGAAGAGATTGCCCTGGAAGTTGATGAAGTCGCGGCCTTTGACATTATCTACCATCGCTACGATGATCGCCCGGTGCTACTGATGATCTACCGCTGCCTGAGCCATACGGATGTGGTTCATCACCGCGAGGTCAGTGATCACGCCTGGATTAACCTCGATCAACTCGCGCATTACCCTATGCTTCCCGCGGATCAGGAATTCATTTCCTCCCTGCCGCAGAAACTTACCCCTGCACAACAATAAACGCCGCAACCTTGACAGATTGCGGCGTTTGTCTGCATGCACTCGGGCATCAACGCCCAATGCGTTTTTGTCTGACCTGGTGACTTATTCGAGCAACTCCGGCCGCCGCGAGCTTTGTGCGGTGAAGCGAGGTGCGCCGAGCTGGGATCCTGTGTGCCCTTTGAGTTGGAAGCGACTCAGTACCCCCTGCAATTGAATCGCCTGGCTGGCCAATTCCTCAGCACTCGCCGCACTCTCTTCAGCACTGGCAGTATTCTGCTGAGTGACATCATCAATCTGGCTGAGGCCCTGGTTAATTTGGGTAATCCCTTCCGCCTGCTCATTACTGGCTACGGCGATCTCGCCAACCAGACTGGTCACCTTGCCGACCCCAGTCACAATATCTTCAAGAGCATCTGCGGTTTGCGCGGCGATTTCGGCGCCATTCTGAGCACGCTGAACAGACGTTTCAATCAGATCAGCGGTTTCACTGGCAGCTTTTGCACTCCGCGCCGCCAGATTGCGCACTTCTTCGGCAACCACGGCAAACCCTTTGCCGTGCTGACCGGCACGGGCCGCCTCGACGGCAGCATTTAGCGCCAGCAGGTTGGTTTGAAAGGCGATTTCATCGATAACTTTGATGATGTTGGAGATACTGTGCCCTGAAGCATTGATCTCCTCCATGGCGGCAACCATCTGCTCCATACATTGGTTGCCCCGCCCGGCTGCGGAACTGGCCTGACCGGACAGATCACGCGCCTGCCCGGCATTTTGGGCATTGAGACTGGTCTGCGACGCCAGCTCACCCATGGATGCGGCAATCTCTTCCAGAGAACTGGCCGACGTCGTGGCACCGTGTGATAATGACTGACTGGCTTCAGACACCTGATTGGCTCCCGAAGCAATCTGCTCACTGGCCTGCTTGACCTGCAGCATAATATCGTTCAGGTCCACCTCAAGCTGCTTCAACGCACCGCGAATGACATCCTGATCATCGACCGGCACGACATCAAAGGCCAGATTCCCCTGAGCAAGCTTCTGCAGGGCGTCAATCATCTCATGTTGAAGGCTGTCAGCCAGCATATCCATGCTTTTTGCCATCCGACCAATCTCATCTTTGCGGTCCATACCCAAACGCAGGTCAAGGTGCCCTTTGGCAATCTCCTCAATCATGGTCACGGTTCTGCCGATTGGCCGAGACAGGCTCCGGGCAAACAACAGCACCGCAATCCCTGAGGCAAAAATCGTGAAACCCACAACACCGATTGCGCCATAAAGCATGACCTCTGTTTCCGCCTTTACATCATCAAGGTAAAGGCCACTGCCGACGATCCATCCCCACTGGGGAATTCGCTTGACGTAGGAGACTTTGTCGACCGGCTCTTCATGCCCAGGCTTCGCCCAGCGATAGCGAACAAACCCGCCATCACTGCCGCCCGACACATTGACCATTTCGACAAACAGACGAACACCATCGGGATCAGCAAAGGACGACAGATCCTTGCCGTCCAGTGCAGGCTTGATCGGATGCATCACCATGCGCGGCTTTACGTCGTTAATCCAGAAGTATTCCTGGCCGCTATAACGTAGCGCCTTAACCGCGGCCTTGGCCATCTCCTGTGCCTGTTCCGTCGTCATCGTGCCACGATCAACCTCGGTCACATAATGATTGATCAACCCCCAGGCGGTATCAACCTGTCCTTGAACCGTGGCATAACGTTCCTTGTAAAGATTTTCACTGGTCTTCCAATACAACATTCCGAAAACAAAACACATCACTGGCACGGCCAAGGCAAACATGACATAAACCTTGGTAGCGATTTTCAGATCTTTAAAACGCATGGACCCCTCCCGTCATAAAACACATCATTATTTACGTCTGTCACTTGGTGCAGGTCAAATTATAAAACACCATTATATTAAAACAAGGATGAAATAGACTCGAAGGGAAAAAAATTACACAGAAAGCAGACAAACCGCCTTGCGTTAATTTATTAACGCTGTTCTTTATGCTTCTTATTAACGCGATAAACGTAGGCGAGTATTTCGGCAACCGCTTGATAAAGCTCAGCAGGAATTTCCGAGCCGACGGGGATTTTGGCTAGCAGTTCAACCAGATCGGGATCATGAGAAATCTCCAGCCCGGCTTTTTCTGCCGCCTTGATAATATTTTCAGCCAGCTGCCCTTTCCCACTGGCGACAATCAACGGGGCATCAGCCTGATCTTTGTCGTATTTGACCGCAACGGCTTTTTTTACGGAATCTGACATGATTGTCCTTTTTCACCTCTCCCCAGCTATGCGGGTTTCAACCAACAAACGACAATATCGCGGGCAAAACAGCTGTTAAACCCGTGCATCAAAAACACTGTCGCGATGCGGCTGCAATCGATTGATCAATTCAATCGCCGGATCTTCAACCCCTTGGGCTATCTGAATAGAGCGCACGGAGAACGGTGCGAGCGCCTCCTCAAGTTCTGCCAGGCCTTCCTGCAACGACTGTTGACTGGCGTCATCTTCACACAGTATCCGGACAAAAAGTGCCTGTTGCTCAAACAGCAGGTTGGCCTGCACGGCCCCCAGGCCCTCCAGAGACATATTCAGGGTCACAACGTGGCTGGTTTCGCCATCCTGGCCGCCTTGACGCTGTTCAACCAGCGCGTAGCCCTGCTCCATAAATTCAAAGGGCAAGGGAATAAACAGAATCCCCTCTTGGGCAAAACGGGCGCGCGTCAACTGAAACAGTTCGACTTGTTGCACGACCTGGCGACTGCTGTCACGCACACTGTCTGGGAGATCATCACCCTCCGATAATTTCATCAAGGCGCCTTTGAGACTCTGGGCAGCCTGATCCCCCTTCTGCTCAGCAAGCAGCACCTCATAATCGAGTCCAAGGCCATGGGACAATCGAAAAAGGATTCGCGCACCGGAGCTCCGAAAATCGGTCATCAGATCTTTGGACAAAGTCTCCAGCTGCGTCCACTGCTCCTGACTGAGTGCCCCCTCAATCGCTTTTTTTTGCTGTACGGACAACGGCACAAGATTGATCGCGGTGAACAATGCATTTGCCACGGAAGACGAGGAATCAAGTCGATGGAGCATTGCCGTCATACTTGCGATTTTAGGTGCGTCTGCCGGTGTCAATGTCGGAGGGATATCATCACCCCGTTGCGCCTTTGCAACCACAGCTTGATTTGGTGCCGCTTCCCGGCCAACGACAGGTGCAACAGCTGAAGAGACACCTGTTTGAGACAGGACGGGTTCACCACGCGGTACGTTGAGTGCCGCAGGCGCTTCGGAGCCCCCGCTGGCGACAGGTGATGGAGTCATCACAGGCGATGGCACGACGGCCCCCTTAGCCTCTGCGGAAGAGGGCGCCACTGACGCAGAAGGTGCTGGCAATGGATTTGTGCCACCATCCACTGCAGGGACCGTTCCTTGCGGGTTTGATGGTGGGGCATTGACCGTCGGAGTGGTTATCGTTGCCGTTGTTTGCCCAGCAGGAGCTGCAGTCATCGGCACCACAGGAGGTTGCGAAGGGGCAGTTGTTGCGGGTTGACCCGGTATCGTTGCCGTTGCCGTTGCCGTCGGAGCAGCAGAATCGGTTGGTGTTGTTAACGTGGGAGGGGGTGCGGAAAAGCGCTGGCCCAGCAGGGTACTTAAGGTTGAACCAATCTCGGTTCGATGATCGTAAAGATGGATCAGGCGCAGCAATTGATTGTCGGCCGAAGGGGACACTACTTGTAATTTCAAGCGAGGTTCGGTTGACACTACTTGCAAGTTGAGCTTTTGCCCGGTCTGCATTTCAACTTCGGTCTGCGCTCTGAACTGTTGTTGCCCCATATCCAGCAGGACCTGGCGCCCGGAGCTCTCAACCACGGTGGCAAGAATCATTTGATGCGGCAAAAGGTTATGCTGCACGGCATCCTGTGCACTTTGAGTCGGTGCCGTTGGATGTACATTATACAACTGTACTGGAGGGGGTCCGGTGATATCCATATGTTTCTATCGACCACAAGTGAAAAGAGATTTAGAACTCTTTACCACTCTTCGAGAACGACAGAAGAAGAAGAAGAAGAAGAGGAGCGATCCAGAGACACTCAAAAACCGGCAATCTGAACCTTGGTACGCAATAACCGACGCTGTTCAGCCAGACAGAACGAGATAATCCGATCTCGATCTTCCTGCTCTATATCATGATAGGTCATGGCCACTTCATAGCCGCCACGCAGTTTTTCATCGACGCGAACAACAAGAGCTTTACAGAATAAAAGGACATTGGCGTCAGGAAGATGAAACTCTAGCTGGTAGGTTTCACCGGCCACGAATTTTTCTTCAGCAGAAATCAGAACACCATTGCCGCTCAGATTTACGGTAGCGGTTGGCACTTTGGGTGAGGGCTTAGATGAGAGGGTTTCTTTACTGTAAACTACTTTGATCGCGGTATTCACCCGGAAATATTCACGCTGCTGGGCAAAGGCAAACGATTCAAGGCCCATCAACCTGAGAACACGAGAATTGACCACCTCATCAATGTGCGCATACATGGAAACAGTGCCAACACGCGTATCAAGCGAGAGGAGCATCTTCCCGCCGGTACGTACCAGATCGAGCGGCAATTCGTCAGGACGAAACTTTACCTCAAGGTAGGGCTCGGCAATAATCCGTGCTACCGCCTCCAGACGCACTTTGACATCGTCCGGCAAGAGCAGGAACACGCGCAGCAAACTTGGTTTTTCAAGATATTTAAATAAAACAAAGTCCGCCACAAACGTCTCCCGGTTTAGCGAACAAACAAATCAGACAATCAAAAAACAACATGCAGATAACGGGTTGTGATCACGCGCTTGACCGAATGATCCGGCCTTGATTATGTGTTCCCTGCTTATATCCCCCCAAAACAGAGCGCCCTTTTTTAAGGTCTGACAACTCGTGGGAAATGAGCGCCATCATGCCATTAATTTTGGGTAAAAGCAAATGATTCAACCGCAGTACCTCGGCAAGCAACTCCATGCGCTGCCTGAACAAAGGATGCACTGAAATATTTCTTTCGTGCTCGCGCAACATCACCATCAGTCTTTGATCTTCTTCGCGAGCCTGTTGCTGAAGAGCCACCAGACGTGTCACCTGTTCCGGCAGCCCCGGATCTGATGACGACAGCAACCGAGAAATAAGCGTCATTTGGGAAAGAATAGTCTGATAGTGCTCAATTGAAAGGATGAGCGCCTGCTCCAGCTGCGATGATAAAATCGGTTCGGGCATAAGAGGGCTCTTTCTGACGGAGAGGGATCTTAAATGATAAAACCCAATTGAAAGACATGCATTTTTGTCGGAGGCAACGCCGCCCGTTCCCTCCATTCCGCATCACCCACCATTGACATCATGGTGGGACATCCACATCGCGCGGATGCTTTTCTAACCGGCGGCACTCAGGGATTTGTAATTTTCCGGAAGAGCTGGAGTTTGAGCTGCCGATTCTCTGCCTAATGCCTCTTTTCGAGCAATGGTGATCGCCTCCACCCAGGTTTCGCGAAGCTCCATCAGCAGTCCTTCAACCACTTTGAGCTTTTCAATATCTCCATCGATATTTACCTGGCTGAGCTGACGATTCATAAAAGCATACAAAGCATCCAGATTCTCAGCAATCTCGCCACCAATCTCATGGTCCAGCGTATTGGAGAATTCGGTGATAATAGCCATGGCCCGCGAAACACCTTCGAGTTTCAACGAGGTGTTCTGGGTTTCTATACCCTGCATCGCTTGTCGCGTAAAACGAATTGCACCATCGTACAACATGACAAGAATCTGCTCAGGCGACGCCGTAAGGATCTGATTCTGTTGATATTGCTGTGTATAGGCATTCATTTTTTATAATTCCATAAGTTTTCCAGCGCTGTCAGCTGGGAGGTTAAAAAGCTGCTTTGCGAATTCATGCCGCTCACTAACAGCTCCATCGCATTGAACTGAGCCAGCATCGTTTCCTCTTTGTGATCCAGCCGCGACTCTATCTGACCAATACGTGTGTCAATACGGCGGATGCTCGTCTCAGTACGTTCCTGATTACTTGCCAGCAGACCATCGGAAGAATCGGTAATGTCCTCGAGATAGTTCTGAAATACGACAGCGATACCATCTGAGCCATTTTCTCCGACCAGGAGTTTTTCAACACTGCTGAGATCATTTTGAATTGCATCCGTCAGAATGTCGTCATCCAACTCAAGGGTTCCATTTCGCTGCGTCTGCAGTCCCAACTGAGACAACGCCGTAAACGTACCGCTGTTGGACATCTGTTGAGTCAGCATATTCTGAAGACGCCGCTTCACCATACTCAAACCGGAATCACCGGACAGAATCCCGCCATCTGAACCATTGATGGAGGACTGAGAAGTGACAAAGGAGACGACATCATTGTAGCCCGTCACAAAGGACTTGATCTGCGCCTTGATTGCATCCTCATTGAGGTCAACAGTCAAATTAGTCGTTGTCCCTTCCTCGGCACTCAACAGATCAAGCGTCACGCCCGGAACTGCCTCACTCAACGTATTGCTGGTTGAATAGATATCGATATTGTCGACCCGGATATGCGCCTGGGTCGCATCCTGCGTAGTCGCCATGCTAAACGGATCAGCACCATCGCCGCCAGACAGGTCCGTCGAAACGATGTCACCTCCAGCCAGACTGAGCTTGTAACCACCAGAGCCATCATCTTCAACAGTGGCACTGACACCGGTTAGGGCCGACTCGGCATTGATCGCATCACGGATCGCATTCAGAGAGCTATTAGCGGTAATCGCAATGTCAAAGCCCGTGGACAAACTGAGCGTTCCACCACCAAAAAGAGCCGCTTCAGCATCAGCATATCCTCCGGTGGTCAAGGTCGTCACATCACCATTGAATTGAGGCAAATCAGATTCAAGGGAAAAAGAGGTCGCAACGTCCGCTCCGGTCAGAACCAGACGATAGGGTGAATCCGTTCCATCATTGATGATGGATGCGGTAACTCCGGAATCTGCCGCATTGATCGCTTCCATGATCCCTTGAAGCGAATTATTCGTCTCATCAATCGCAATAGTCGTGACATCATCACCAACATTGAGGGTCAACGAGCCCATCCCAAAGCTGGCAGCTTCTTTATCCTGGTAGCCCTGAGACACCCCTTTTTGTACCTGCGCCAGGGAGACAACCTCAATCTGGTAGCTGGTCCCAGGTAGCGCATCGACACCAACACTGGCGGACAGAAAATCATCGCGTGAAACAGAGGCCGTCTTTTGTTGCAGATCATCACTGGAACCGAGCTTTTGGATGCCTGACAAGAAAGAGTTCAACTTGCTATCAAATGTCTTATACGCCTGTTGACGGGACAACAGCCACGTACGATCTGACTGCAAACTGGTAATCGGCGCACGCTCAGCCGCCATCAACTGCTCCACAATGCTGCCAGTATCCAATCCTGTCGCTAAGCCACTAAACGAGATAGCCATAACCAACTCCCTCTTGATACCAGAATGAAAGACTAGCCTTCCGTATCAACAATATTACCGCGCAATTCACCCAAGCGCACGGAAAGGGAAAGAATTTCTTCTGCCGGAACCTGACGAATCACTTCATCCGTCTCGGTATCGACAATCTTTACCACCAGTTGCTGAGCATCATCATCATTTTCAAAACGAACACTGTACAACCCGTCTTCAGTCAAGGATTTGATCTGGTCCAGAAGCTCCTCGGGTTGAACTTTATCTACCGCAGCAGACGCCGAAGGTGCATCAGCGTAATCCTTAGCCTTGCGATTCATTTCGATTTCTTCGCTGGCTTTGGGGAGTGACTGCTGTGTCAGACTATTTAAACCTACAGCTTGAATTTCCATGAGTTCCTCCATATGCACAACCGGGCTAAGAGAAAAAAGGGCCGGCCAAAGCCGGCCCTTTTGGTTGTGCCCTTAACGCGATTAGCCCAGCAGAGACAGAGCCAGCTGAGGTGCCTGGTTGGCTTGCGCCAGGATAGAAACACCAGCTTGCTGCAGGATATTCTGCTTGGTCATGTTGGAGGTTTCCTGAGCGATATCCGCATCAAGAATCCGACTGCGTGCAGCTGAAAGGTTCTCAGCAACATTGTTCAGGTTGGCAATGGTTGATTCGAAGCGATTTTGTACCGCACCAAGGCCGCCACGAATGTTGTCAACGTCTTCCAGAGCCTTATCAACACTGGAGATAGCAGACTGCGCACCCTCACGAGTCGCGATGGTGATATCAGCAACAGCTGTCGTTACGATCTGATCACTACCACCAGCCAAGGTGACAGAACCATCACTGGAAGCAGTCCAAGCGGCCGCGCCGGTAGCTGCAGAAACGCTAACACCGCTCAGTGCACTAGCAACAGCGGTTGCAACAACACTGGCAGCATCCTGACCAGTAGTGGTTCCCAGAGTTACGGTAATCGTGTTATTCGATGCCGTAAAAGTAGCACTGGTGCTGGATGCTGTTGCAGCCGACTGATTAGCAACGATGGTGTAAGTTGCATTCGCAGTAGAACCTGCGGCATCAGCAGTGAAAGTCAGGTCAGAGAAAGAACCGGTTGCTGTAGCGGCAGCGATAACTTCATCACCTGCAGTACCCAGATCAGCAGCTTGGGCACTCTCGATGCCAAAGGAGATGGTCTGGTTAGAACCTGCATTTGCACCAACCTGGAATACCGCGTTGGACAGGGTACCATCGATAACGTTTGTACCGTTGAACTCTGTAGTTTGAGCAATACGATCAAGCTCTTCAACCAGTTGAGAAACTTCATCGTTCAGAGAAGCACGGTCAGAAACGCTGTTGGTATCGTTGGCAGACTGAACGGCCAGCTCACGAATACGCTGCAGAATGTTGGTGCTCTCTTGCAGAGCGCCTTCAGCAGTTTGCGCCAGAGAGATACCATCGTTTGCATTACGAGCTGCCTGGTTGAGGCCGCGGATTTGAGCGGTCATACGGTCAGAAATAGCCAGACCCGCTGCGTCGTCCTTAGCACTGTTGATGCGCAGACCTGAAGACAGGCGCTGCATGGACTTGTTGAGGTTTGCCTGAGATGAACCGAGGTTACGTTGGGCGTTAAGGGATGCTACGTTAGTGTTAATTGTTAATGCCATGATTTAGTCCTCCATGATTGTGTTTAGTGGGCTTCCGTGCCCTGCCGGACGGTCCGGCGAGTTATTCGTTTGTTAGAAGTTACGAGGGAAAGCTGATAACGATCTACCCACCTCCTTTTCCGCTGTAATCTTCCCGTTATCCACTTTATCGACGACTCCGCCGATAGAGTTTAGAAAAAAAATCACTTTTCTTCTTTTTTTTCAAAAAAAAATTTTTATCGCTATCCCAGCAGCGACAAAGCCAACTGAGGGCCCTGATTAGCCTGGGCCAGAATGGAAACTCCGGCCTGCTGTAAAATATTCTGCTTAGTCATATTGGAGGTTTCCTGAGCGATATCTGCGTCAAGAATCCTCGATCGGGCGGCAGCAAGGTTTTCAGCAACATTATTCAAGTTGGCAATTGACGACTCAAATCGGTTCTGCACCGCGCCAAGACCACCCCGAATATTATCAATATCGTCAAGTGCATTATCAACACTGGCGATTGCGGCCTGCGCGTCGTTGAGAGTCTTGACAGAAATATCTGCAACGGCAACCGATTCAACCAGATCAGTCCCACCCGTCAGCGAGATGGTGCTGCCACTAAGATCTGTCGACCATGTGGTCGTTGCCGATACCGTCTCAACTGAAACTCCGGTAAAACCCGTGAACCCCAAATCGTCAAGCTGGGCAAGAACAACACTTGCCTGGTCCTGCCCCGTTGCCGTCCCCAATTCCACCAGCAAATAATTCTCCGATGGCGTCAACGTGACATCGGTATTGGCCGCGGAAGTCTGAACAACCGAGAGAGAAAAACTCTCATTTCCGTCTGCGCCGGCACTCCCTGCGGTAAACTTGAGACCATTGAACGTTGTCGTTGCTGTTGCCGCAGCGACAACCTCTTCGCCTGCAGTCCCCAAATCCGTAGCGAGGGCACTTTCAATACCGAATGAGATGGTCTGGTTGGAGCCGGCATTCGCCCCGACCTGGAATACGGCACTGGTCAAACTGCCATCAATAACGTTGATCCCATTGAATTGAGTGGTCTGAGCAATGCGGTCCAACTCTTCGATCAATTGTTCAACTTCATCGTTCAGAGACGCACGATCGGAGATGCTGTTGGTGTCGTTGGCAGATTGAACGGCCAGTTCACGGATACGCTGCAGGATATTGGTACTCTCCTGTAAGGCCCCTTCGGCGGTTTGCGCCATCGAAATGCCATCATTAGCATTACGGGCAGCCTGATTCAGGCCACGAATCTGTGCCGTCATCCGGTCAGAGATGGCCAGCCCTGCGGCGTCATCCTTGGCATTATTGATGCGCAAACCGGAAGACAACCGCTGCATGGACCTGTCAAGATCCACCTGGGAAGTGCCCAGATTGCGTTGCGCATTGAGAGACGCAACATTTGTATTAATTGTTAAAGCCATTGATCAGTCCTCCATGATTCTACTTCGCGGGCAACCCTGCCCTCACAAATGCAATCGTAAGAAGGTCTATTTACAACACGAACCCTTCGTGCTCTCAATTGTCGACAGATACGGATGGCGACAGTGACTCTCTCCCGAACCGGGATACCACCCGTCGACAACCCGCGTTACCTTCTTTTCAAAAATCCCTTTTTATTGCATCGGCCGATCGGCAGCAAATATTTAACGCTTTTCCTTACCACCCGCCACCCTAATTGAGCCCTTCAGGCCAGAACATCTCTTCAACAAGTTTGCACAGCTCTACATAGCCTTTTTCATAGACGCTTCCCCATTCTTCTTCTGTATTTGTGAAACACAGGAAGCGATACCAGGCATCAAACAACAGCACAATAAGTTCAACATAGGGGATGATTCGGGGATCGGTGTTTTTGGCAACCTTGTTCGGCAACTGTTTCTGCAACAGAAGATAAAAGTGATCTATTTTATCTACAAATTTCAGCCAGTTGAACTTTTTCATTTTTAACAGTCTCACCATGGCAGCTTTATAAGCTTCCAGTTGAGACGCACCCGTAAGAGCAAAACGATCCCAGTGCACTCCCTCTACCAGAGGCAGAAACATCTCTTTTATCCGCCGCAGATCATCTTCTTTACAGTAGTCTCTCGCTTCGATATCGCAAGATCGACAGGGGGTGGCGGAACGAAGACGCGCCCCGTCGGAGCAGTTAAACACCTTAACCTCTCCATTTGCGACGGCAATTGGAACTTCAGCACAAAGACGGGCCATATTAAAGTAGGACTGGGCATAAACTTTTTCAGCTCCGCTGAAATTCGCTTCAACCTCAAGGGAGCCTGAACCGATAATCTCCCGGTGTTCATCCTCATTTCGGTAGGCAGAGCTTTCAGCAACGTGCGTTTTGGTTGATTCGCGAAAACCGAAATCCAAACCAAAAAGATAGATCTGAGAAGGCTTGCACCAACAGGCAAAGGCCAGCGCCATATTCCCCGATGTCGGCACAAGAAAAGGAACCCCGTTTTTCATCTGAAACGGGTTCACCCCATCTTCCTGAACAATTCTGAATACTTCGTCAAAAGCTTGAAACTTATCCGGGAAATCATTAACCGATGTCACTACAGGAACTGAAGGGTCCAGTTGAACCCGCTGAAAAATTTCCTCATCCCAAGGGTTAATATCCAGGGTAAATTGAAAATCCGGTTTAATCCCGGCAGTTCTCAATGCGGACACTGCACTGTGTACTGAAAAAATGACAAACTGATCCTGATGCTGCGCAAGCCATTCAAGATCATGACTCAAAGAAGGTCCGGCACCAACCACGGCAATGCGGCTTTTCGAAGACAACGACACATGTTGTCCCCAGATCAAATCCCCGCCGGTAATGTTAGCGTGAGCATTTTCCATCCCTTTAATGCGCCAGTCCTGGGGCATCCAGACATCACGCGAACGCCATTTCAGCCGGAATGAGCGTGTCACCTCTTCGAGCTGCGGCGAGGGATAACCGGGCAATATCCTCGTCCATACGCCACTGGAGACTTTGGCCTGTCTGAAAAAAAGATCAACAAAGTTTTCCGGTAAGCCCGGACCGATATGAAGGATCAGTCTCTCAAACCTTGTCTCGAACGACTGGTAATCGAGGAAATAGCAGGAAAGAACAAAACGAGCGGGCTCCGGCTCAACAAAGGCGGCACAAGCAAGCTGAGTCCGGCTGAGATAGTGATCGATATGCAGACCATGAAATACGCCGTAAAAAACAACCGGGTTTGAAAAGTGTTTACCATTGGCGAGTTCGGGAAGGTTGATCTGCCGCCCTTCCATACGCGGTATCAGGCCAGGGAAAGACTCGAGCATCTTTTTCTGAAACCGCACCGGAAACTGTGAATAATAACCGTGATCCGGAAAGGAATAAATTGTCCCGTCGATCAGATCAATCCATGCTTTATGGGTCCAGTCGCCAAGTTTCTGCGCAAAAAGATCCAGGCCAACTTCCGGATGGCAGAGTTCTCCATTCTCCGTGTTGACAATCGTCAAAAAATCGTCGGTAACATTGATATGAAAGGGAGCGGCACCTGCGCCTAAAAAGGGGGCGACCTCAGGATAATTCTTTTGGAAAAAGGCTTTGTTTTTTTGGAATTGCTGCTCTAATGCTTCAGCACGCCCCTGCGGGGTCATCTCTTTCAGACTATCTATTTTTGACATGGTACCTCACAAACCTTTCTCCAAAACCACAAGCCTCGCCCTGATTCAATCGTGCAGATCAATTACCGCACCCGCACAAGATATGGCGTTCCCCTGACGCTTCCTTTGATCTCGAAGCATTCATTGTTCTCCATAAAATCGAGAACGGCCTTACGGGCCCCTGGAAACGGCTCATCCTTTTCGTGTTCATCAACCAGCACAAAATCATCAATAACGATCACCCCACCAAGGACAACCTTTTCCCATAACGCATCCAGTGGACACTTTACCGATTCATACAAATCTCCATCCAGATGAAGAATTGAGATAGCGCCGACATTCAACGTGGGAATGGTTTCAGAGAAGAATCCCTTTACTATTTCTAGTTGTTCTTTTGCAACATCGTAAACATGCGAATTTCTTAAAATCGTCACCAGATTGTCAACGGAATATGAGAACTGGTTGTTCGGTGAACTTCCCCATTGACCCTTTTGGGGATTGCGGGGACTTTGATCAAACACCTGATGCGGTTCGGGAAATCCTTCAAAACTGTCCAATGCATAAACCTGGCGATACGGCCTGCTATTCATTGCAGAAAAAAGTGCTTCGAGCGCCAACAGGCTGATCAAGCTCCGCCCCCGGCCAACACCACATTCTATGATGCAACCCGCGGGAGCTTGTTCAGCCATCTCAAAATATTTGGCCCAATAAAAAACATTGAGGCAGTTCGACAAATCAAATACATGCCAGTAATCACTGACCTCAGCAGGATGTGGTGTCTGCTTGAATAGCTTATCAATTGAGCTCAAGGTGCCTCCCCGAAGTTAGCTGACGAATTGGTGACAGTGAAAAGCTAATTACATGCGATCGATCAGCGTTTTCAGATACTCCACGCGTTCTTCGCACTCTTCCTTACTGAGTTTACGACAATATTTGGTCATAATATTGCCGTAAAAAGGTGGTGAAACCGCCTGATCGTCAAACAATCGTAAAAGATTTTCTTTGGTAAAATACTTCGTATCAAAAAATGGATACTCCGTTTTCTCAACTGAAAAACCCAGATCCGTCATCATCCGGAACAGGCTGTTACTGGAAAACAGCGTAATATGGGTAATATCGTGCAACAGTCGGAATTGGTCGCCATATTTTCTCGCGCAACCGCAGTCAAAGTCGGGGGTCCCGACAATCAGCCAACCATCAACCTTCAGAATGCGACGGATTTCGGTGAGGACCTCCAGCGGAGACTGCAGATGTTCAATCACATGAAACAGTAAAATGGCGTCAAAAAAACCATCGGGATATTTTGCCTGATGTAATTCCCCACAAAAGATCTCCCCGTAAGGCTGAGCCTTTTCCGCAGCATACTGAGAGACTTCGAGGCCATGCTTCTCCCAGGAGTCATTCACCCCCTCGAGAATGGCACCAACACCACACCCCACGTCGAGCACACGTCCGGGGGTGAGGGCATTGATAAACGACAACTCCGTTGCCGCCAGCTCTCTTTTGTGCTCACGCTCTTCACCAATATTCCTGATGACGCCATCGGGATCTGTGGATTCTCCCCAATAACCCTCTTCAAAATCTACCGCCTGCGGTGGGGTTCTTCGCACAAAATATTCGTCGTAGTTCAAACGATCAAATTTATTTCCGGCCATGCTTACCCCTTCGGTTAAGGTTTTTCGGCTTTGTACTGTTGCGCTAGCGCTTTTAAACGGGGGATATGGTTTTCAATATCCTCAAAATAGTCGATATCAACATCATCGAATTCTTTTATCTCGACTAATCCATAAGGCTCGATAATTCTGTTTTTCTTTTCAAAAAAAGCCCCGACATTAAAGCCCCAGAACATGCCGGTCTCAAGCTTGCGGCTGGCAAAATCCTGGGTCCTCTTGCGCTCTTTACCAATGACATCTTCAAGAAAAAACCGTTTAAAACTTCGATAGGTGACAATACTGGAGATCCCACGATTGATTTGAGCGGCAGCAGCTTGGAAATAATGCTCCTGCTGAAACGGAGACGTCGCCTGAATGAGAAAAGCCCAGTCACCTTCCTTCATATCAAAATCTCTGAGAACTTCGTCAATAATATCTTCGGAGCTGGCATGGTCTGAAGATGCGGCTTCAGACCGCTTGTGCAGATCATAGCCGTAGTCTTGAGCGATCTTGAGGTATTCCTCGCTGTCACTGGTGATAATCACCTTATCAAAAACACCACTTAACCGGGCAACATGCGCCGCGAAATGAAACAACGGCAACCCATCTATGGGAAAGATGTTTTTATTGGGGAATCGTTTGCTCCCACTTCGTATCGGTATAATCGCGTAATTCGCCATCGCATGCCTCACATCCGTTGAGATCAACTCAACGGGACAACTGTTCCAGTTTATCAAGGGCAATAAAGAAGCCTTCACCGTTATTTTTATGGCCCTGCCATATTTCGGGAATAAATGAAGCCTGGGGACAGCCCCGGCGCAGAATCTCATTTAAGCGGATGAAATCAAGATCGCCCTCGCCGATCTGCAACCCCTCCCCGTTAACCCCTTTTGCGTCAGCAAGATGCAGATGCGCCACATAGGGAGAAATTTTTGCGCTAAAATCATAGATATCGACACCGTATGCAGCACAGGTCAAAGCGCTGTGAGAAACGTCATAACACAGTCGGATGTTAAGCTTTTCACACCACTCGATGATTTCATCGAGTTCGACAAACAGGTTCTGATAGCGTTGTCCGCCAAAGTGCCACGGGAACGGTGCCATCGTTTGCGGAATGAGCTCGACACCTTGAAGATCCAGCGCTTTCAGACTTTCGGCAAAGCGGCGATAGTAGGCCTCATGTTCCTGTTTCGCAATCGGCTGGTCCATCGTAAACCCACCGATATTGGCAACAATCATAGGTCGTTTGGTGCGCGGAAAATATTTCTTGAGCGCTCGCGTAATATCAATGATGCGCTGTGTTTCCTGCAGCGATTGCTGGCGATAAGAGTCATCCGGCGTTGCCAGGTCCATCAGGTGGCTTCCCGAAAACAGTTCCGGGGCATGCACAACAAAATCGCAGTCGTACTCACCGTGGAGAAAATCCGCGGGATCAAGGCTCATGTCGGAATAGGAAAAATGAAACTCGAAAAAGTCCGGTTGAACGAAGGTGTGGAATTTTTGAAAATCGTGATAGCGGACCGGGATCCCCCATGGACGGTCGAAGCTGTAGTTTTTCGGTTCAATCACCGTCTCGTGCAAATCAGTCTGGTAGAAGAAATCCTCCTCCTCCATATCTCTGTGCAGAACTTTCCCCAACAGACTTTCGTAACATTGGGGTGACAATCCCTGGCCGGGACTTCGTACACTGATATCCCCGGGCGCCAGAACCGTCCCGAGTTTCAGCGGCCTTGAGGCAATCAGGCTTTTGGACAGGTTCTCTCTGTTGATAATTTCACCTTGACTCAGCACACGCTCCTCTGAAGATCCGAGTGCCATTTCGATATCACGGAGACCTTTGACCAATGCGTCAAAATCGTTGAATTCAAGGCTGGCGGCATGGTCAGGGCCTTCCATTTCGCGATCCAGGGTAAAATGGCGTTCAATAATACACGCACCAAGAGCTCGGGCCGCAAACGACACGGCAATCCCTCTCTCGTGCCCCGAATAGCCCACCAGGGGATGCAGCTCCTTTAATCGTGACATCCAGTTCAGATTGATGTCCTGAAGGGGGGCCGGATAAGTACTGTTGCAGTGCAGCAGGGCAAAGTTCGCGTTGTGTTTTTGCAGGAACGCGACCGTTTTCTTGACCTCGTCAAAGTAACTCATCCCGGTCGACAAAATCAGCGGTTTTTGTGTTCTGGCTACCGCATCAATCAACGGCAGGTTGGTCAAATCGGCGGAAGAGATTTTATACCCGGGCACCCCGAAAGATTCGAGAATCCTCGTACTTTCGAGATCCCATGGCGTACAGAGGTATTCGATGCCGATTTTTTGGCAATAGTCGAAAAGCCGGTAATGCTCGTCGGGT
This sequence comes from Desulfuromonas sp., assembly GCA_002869685.1. Classification (GTDB taxonomy): domain Bacteria; phylum Desulfobacterota; class Desulfuromonadia; order Desulfuromonadales; family Desulfuromonadaceae; genus Desulfuromonas. The sequence goes on along the minus strand of PKUE01000146.1, from coordinate 49,912 downwards.
GACAATTCAAATTTTTCCAACAGATCGACGACATATTCTGTCGAAAGATCTTCGCCGCTGCGAGCTAACGTTTTTTTTCGATAAACCTGATCCAGAACTCGCATCTGGAACTTCACGCAATCGACACCAATCGATTGGGCCTGATCGACTAACGCGATCGCGCGTTCAAAATCACCATTATGGTTATTGCCGATTTCAGCAATGATGGTGCAGCGCTCATTACTGACATTCAGGCGACCTATTTGAAAATTCATATGCTGAAACAGCTCCTACTCTTTTTCGGTTGCCCTGACAACCCAGGACTGTAACCCGTCATTGTCAAACTGAAAATTCCGCACTCCGAGACCCCGACTCTCCAGGGCTTCGACCAATCCGTATTTATTAAACGGATTCACGTAAAACATGAAAAAACCACCGCCGCCGGCTCCCATCAACTTGCCCCCTTCGGCACCGTTCTCAAGCGCGTAGTTGTAAATCTCATCCAGGGTGGGGTTGGTAATTTTGTTACTGAACTGCCTTTTGAGCTGCCAGATCGAATTCAGGTTGCGGCCGAAATCTAGCAACCGGCCACGCAACAGATCATTTCTCAACCGGTAGGTCATTTCGACATTTTTCATCACAGCCTGGCTGCCATCTGATTTCAGAATCGTTGTTTTCTGGTCCTTATGGATTTTCCCGGAATCATGGGGCATGTTCGTGTCACAGATGATCAGACACTCTTCCAATTCCCGCAATGTCGCCGGATCAATCCGTAACGGATGGATCAGATTCTGATCCATTTTAAATTCCATAAAATTGAAACCACCAAAGACCGTTGCATACTGGTCCTGCCAACCTCCGGCAATGTCAAAGTTCATCCGCTCTGCCTGAAAAGCAAGCTCGGCCAGTTCGTAGTTATTCCACTTATCCTGCCGGAACTGGTTGAAACAGCCTAAGACTGCCGCAGTGACCACGGCCGAGCCTCCCAAACCGGAGCCAACCGGAAAGTCGGAATTCAGATACAGATCAAAACCAAAGGTCGGAGAAACCAGCCTGACAATCGCCAGAATAAGACCAAACTTGCCGGGTGATTTAAGTGCTGCATTTAAATTTTCAGCTTCAAGGGAGCAATTCAAATCCCGAGACAAAATACGCACACGTGAATCATCACGTTTTTTCAGCGTGGCATGACTGTACAGATTAATGGTGGCACTGATCACGGCACCGCCATTATCGGAGAAATAATAGGTAATATCAGAGCCACCGCCACCAAAGCTAATTCGTGCGGGAGCCCGGGATCGAACATAGACTGGCTCTTCAATCTGAATGGGCAGGTTTTCCCGGGTGACAATATCAACCAGACCGCCATGATCATCAAGAACAGGAATAGCCCGGATACGATGATCCAGACACTTAAGAAGAGTTTCTCGTGACGTTGTCTCGTTCGCCCAGACAAAATCCTCATTCAGACAGGTCAGAAGTTCATCCTGCAACGTCCTGCCATCGAGAAGTTTCCTTCGAATATCACCATCTGTGGCGATGCCGACAATCTTTCCCGAGCCTTCGCAACCAAGTACAAAACCATGTTTATTGTTATTGATGAGCTGCAGAGACTCTGAGAGCGTTGCGTGCTGATTGATTACAAAATCTTCTCGTTTCATAGAGGCTCTTCTCTTCCTGACATGACCCAGTCAATAAATCTGTGATAATCGTCTGGGACGCCAATGTCGATAAAGTCGGTAGCTAAAGAAACGCTGTGAAGTTGCCGTTGTTCGACCATTTTCGGAAAAAAGTCCTGTTCCAGCGAAAACGGGTTGCCATCCCAGTTGCGAAACATCTCGGCATTGAGTAGATACACCCCGGCGTTGATCCAGCCGGATTCAGAGCTCGTCGCTTTTTTTTCGTGAAATCCCGTCACAATATGATCTGCATCAAATTCGACGGTTCCATAACGTGACGTATCCTTGATATGGACAACCCCCATTGCCGGGCAAGGCGCCGAACGGACAACCTCAAGGCACTGATTGGTCCAGGTGTCCGCGTTGACGACAAGAATATTGCCGCTCAGGTTCCGACTTTGAACCGCATTGGCAATGGCTCCGCCGGTTCCGAGAGGGACCTCTTCGCGGATGGTCGCCCAAGTGATGCTCTCAAGCAGTGAGTCGTTATTTTTTTCCAGGTAATTTGAAATCTGATCGGACTTGTGATGAAGCAGGAAAAGGATGTTGCGCACCCCTTCTTGACGCCAAGCCTCTAACAACAAGCCTAAAAAAGGCGTTCCTCCCACAGGAGCCAAAGCTTTGGGACAGTCATCAAGTGCACTTTTTAGTCGCGTCCCAAAGCCCCCGGCAAGAACCAGAAGCGTTGGCCATTCAGGTCGATGAACCACCGCTGCACCCTTTCGTTAACAGGAAAGCTTATGAGGCTTCAATCTTCGGCAACGGTTCACGGGTACTATAGCCGCTTTTCTCCAAAATCACCTGAATCGCCCGGTTTGTTTTGGGGGCAAAAAGGATGGGAGCCATCAGATTGAAGGTCACTTCCTGCTGCGGTGACACGGTCACGACTACCAGAGAATAACTGTCGTCTTCTTCGGAAATGTCGAGCTTGGCACGTTCGCCCTCCTCGGGCACAACTTTGTACGTCAGAAAAAAATTGGTCGGGTCGGTAAGAACAAGAGCCACCTCGGGATCTTCAACACTCTGAATCCAGAACAGCAGCCCCTCTTTTTTGTTGGGCATAACAATAAAATCACGCAGGTTTTCAAAACCGATCAACCCCTCAGGGAATGTGACAACATTTTCAGGGTCATATTCGATCTCTCCAAAACGGCTTTGGATGGTTTTCATTTCTCCCCCTTGGGTTTTTGTGGCCAGGAGCCATCAAGCAAATCAAGATCTTCGATCGACCAGCTGGTCGCCGCTTTGTTTTGTTGTTGGATATTATCGTAGACTTCCTGGCGATAGATTTTTTTGCTGCGCGGCGCCTCAATCCCAAGGCGGATAGTCCCCCCCTTGATTTCGACAACCTGCAACTTAATATCATCGCCGATGACAATCCCTTCACCGACTTTTCTGGTCAGTACCAGCATAGCAAACCTTTCAGAGTTTTCCGTAATCGCTGCCACATTAGTCGTGGGCAGACAGGCAACTCAGTAAAGTATTACAAATAATCAAGAATAGACAATTGCCCCACTTTTCCGGTGACATTGAGCGCTGCTTCCAGGGCCGTTTCGGTCTGGGTGATTTCGGTAATAACATCAATCAGATCGGCATCCTCGTAGCGCGACAGGATCTGCTCAAGGTCGATAACAACACTTTCCATGTGACCTTTGGACGTCTCGATCCGTTCGGCATTGTTTCCCATGAGGCTGCGGGCACTGCGCACACCGTCAGCTGAAGTCTCAAGGGTAGACAATGTGGATTGCAACCCCGGCACGACAGAGAGTTGGATAGGATCGCCACCGATTACCAGCGGGATAGTGCTCCCGCCGCCATCGGTCACGGGGACTCCGGCATTGTCGGTCAAAACAGGCATTCCAGTTGCGTCAACAACCGCCAGGCTGCCATCACTCAGGACGTACGCAGGCTGATCAAGTGCAGCGCCGCCGAGAGCTGTTCCACTGTAGTCAACGATATCCGGATCAAACTGATCATTGTATTCCCCGATCGTCAGCTGATCACCATCTACCGTTGTCACGGGTTGCAGCGAAACTACCTCGCCCTGGAAGGTCAGAGGAATCGGGTTTCCGCCACCATCAAGCAGTGGAGTCCCGGCGCCATCAAGGGCGATCGGAGTGTAGTCACCATTGGCGGCGTCTAGATAACCGATATCATTATTCGGCATCTGACTGCTGCCGTTATAGACTTGACCACTTTCACCACGAATAGCGCGTTCCAGATTGGTCAGTTCTTCAAACAGATTGGGACCGGTCTGCTCCAGCAATCCATCGCCATCTAAATCCGTCAGGCCAAGGAACAGGCTGGCACCATCCAAGTTGGTTTTGACATATTCACCTGGTGCGGTTTCCAGCTTTTTGATATTGGAATCACCATTGTAAACAACAACACCGTTTTCCTCAGTGAACGGAGGCGTATCTTCCTCAAAACCGGCGAAAATATACTGGCCGCCAATCTGGGCGTTGGCCACGCTCATCATTTCGGTCTTGATATATCCTACCTTGTCCGCAAGCGTGATCAGATCGCTGTCACTCAGCGATGAATTGATCGCATTGATCGCTGTTTCTTTTGCACTGACCATGAGATTTTCAGCCTGGTCCATATAGCTGTCCAGATTGTCCAGCCGGTCAAGTGCCGTTGACATGGATTCGATGAACCGTTCAGAGGAGCGGATCTGGGTACGCGCTGACAGAACAGGCCGTATCGCCGCCGGATCATCCGAGGGACGATTGAGTTTTTTGCCGGTTGCAGCTTGAAGGCGCAGGTCTTCCAACTGGTTATTGATACTGTTCAGCTCGGTATTTAAACTTCTAAAGGTGGTCGCCTGAGTTGACTTCATAACGTTTACCCTTTGATGTTGAGGACCGTGACCATCAGTTCGTCAACGGTGGAAAGCAGCTTGGCAGAAGCTTCAAAACCACGCTGGAACTTGATCAGGTTGATCATCTCTTCTTCAATGGAAACTCCCACCGCGCCATCGCGCAGATTCTTCAGTTGCGTCAGAGAGTCTGCAGCACCACTTTGGGCCAATCGGTTCTGACCGGCTTCAATACCGACACTGGCAGCCATTTTTCCGTAGAAGCTGACAAAGGTATCCTCCCCCTTGATCGTATTTTGATCTTTGAGAGCCGAGATAGCCAAAGCGTTGGTATTATCACCAGGGGCACTGCCGGTTCCAGCGGCCACTTTGCTGGTGTCCTGAATCGATATGGAAATCAGATCACTGATATTCGGCATGCTGAATTCGGGAGCGTCATAACTGCCACTGATCTCCGACATATCCAGTTGAACGCTTTGCCCTGCGGTATCGGGAGTCAACATCATGACATAACTGCCATCATCCTGTTGGCTGACCGTAGCAGTCGTTCCTAAAGCAGCGGCATTGATGGCGCTCGCCAGATCATTCAGCGAACCGCCGGCAAATGCCACGGTATTGGGTGTACCATTGATTTCAATTGAAAGGTTCCCCGCCGAAAATGCGGTTGCCAGATCTGGATCCGAGTAGCTCTGCGTGGTGTGATTGCCAGGATTGTTAAAAAACGCCACCCCGGTAGACCCGTCAAGTCCCATCCCCTGGGCATGAAGATTGTTAACTTCCTGCACCAGTTCGTAGGCTGTCAGGTCCAGATCTGCTTTCAGCGTCGGAATGAACTCATCACGCAGTTCAAACAGGCCCTGGAATTTACCGCCAAGGTTTTTCCCCTTCACGTCAAAAGAACTCTCGCCGATATTAAGGGTCAGAACCAGATCTTCCCCTTTTGGCGTCGCCTCGAGTTGCAGCGCCGAACCGTTCTGAACCAGCGGCAGACCACCGGGCAACTGAATATTCACTGCGCCACCGGTCTCCTCGTAGGATTGAACCCCAAGGGTGTAGGTCAGTTCCTGCAACAGCAGGTCCCGCTGGTCACGAAACGAGTTCGCCGATTGGCCGTTAGCTTCAATGGTCTGAATTTTGGTATTAAGGTCGGCAATCTGATTCAATTTCAGATTGACACCGTCAATCTCGGAGGCAACGGTTTCATTGATATTGGAGCGCACGTTATCCAGGTCGCGGGCCACACTGTTGAACGACGAAGCCAACAGCTCGCCACGCTGAATAACGATATCACGCTCGACTTGCCCACTGGGGTTGGCGGAAAGCTCCTGCCAGGCATCGAAAAAACGATCGATCTCAGTGGCCAGGTTGTCTTCACCAACGCTAAACACGCGCTCCAGTTCGGACAAAGGCGTTGCTTTAGCATCCTCGGCACCAAGTTCCTGGCTTTTATCCAGCAGTTGCTCGTTGATAAAAACATCGTACTCACGCTCGATATTATTAACCCGGACACCGGTACCAACAAAAAAACCACCGAATTCGAGAGAAGGAATATCACCGAGTACCGCCGTTTGCCGCGAATACCCTTCGGTATTGACATTGGCAATATTGTTGCCAGCAATCTCAATTGACTTCTGACTGGCAAATAAACTGGTTTTACCCGTATTGAGTGCAGCAGCTAAACCCATTACACCCTCCCGGACAAAAGCCGTCCTCCCGCTCCTCTGGTCACCATGCTACCTGCCGGAGTATATGAGTCGGGAACCGTCTTGCGTCCAAAAAACTCCATTGATTCACGAATCCAGTTCAAGGCGGACCACAGCAGATAGGCATTACGACGATTTTCAAAACGGATCGTGTCAGCCAACTGGCGATCTTCCGGGGACAGAGTCCCTTCGAGTTCGAGCTGGGCAATCAACGTGTCTTTACGTTGAGTTGCTTCCTGCAAGGCGACGATATCCAGGGCTTTTGCGCACTCGCGCTCCTCAAGAATAACTTCATGCAGGGTTTTCAGCTGTTCGTGAATCGTCTGTGTCATACCTGACGTCCTTCAGCAATAAATTTAAGTAAACTACTGGCAACTTTTTTCAGATCCGGCTGATAGGACCCATCGGCAACCTGTGCTTTGAGTTCTTCAACCTTTGCTGCCCGCGCTGCTTCCTGACTCTCGCTGACATCCTGTACGAAGGTCGGAGTCGATAACAAAGGAGCGCTCAATCCTTCCAGAGGTTGGGTGCTCAACGGAGCAGTGGTCCCCTGGGCCTCGCCAGCCTGTTGCAGAACAGAAGAGAAACTGACTTTGTCACTCGTCGACGTCTTGTCTGCTTCTTTTGTTCCTTGCTGTTGTTGGGTTTTCTTGATCGTATTTTGCGGGATCAACCCTTTGTCGCCATCAATTCTCATCGTCATAACGCCACCTGTTTTTTTATGCTGTGATTATCCGTTTTGCGGTAGATCAACCATCCACCGGGTTGCTATCTTCTCGTAAACACGTTCAAAGGTTTCTTCACTGAGTAAAGAGAGATCCTGCCCCGCGCAGTACTGAAAGCGGCGGCAGCAATCGATAATTTCACTGACAACCGGTTGCGATCGATCCACATAACGCCGAACCAATGTCGCAATCAGGGTCAGAACACGCTCGGCACTGCAATTCGGGCCAAAGTAGCCATCTTCACCGACCAGCGACACCACCGCTTCTTCACTGATGTTGCCCTGGGCGCCGAGCAGGTTCAATACAGAGCGTTGTTCCTGAATAATTCCAACAACCGTATTCTTTATCACCGTCCGTTCTGATCGATTCAGAATCCGCCCGACAGCATAGCCTTCCTGCGGCGCGGCCAAAAGCAGCGGCACCGGTTGAAGCTCAGTTTTAAACTGTATAGGCGGTAGTGTTGTCATCTGGTAACCCTCTGTTTCTTGATCGTAAGACAAAAAACCTAACTTTTGCATGGTCTTTTATCGTCCGTTTAAACCAGGATCTTTAGCACAAACACACGGTTTTGTTAAAAAAACAAAAAAAGCCTCCGAAGAGGCTTTCTTGACATTCTTAAGGGGAGCGGACTATTCCTCAGCCAACTGCTGGTAGAGATGCATACCAATCCCCATACTTTGGTTGTGAGCTAATTCACGGGCCACTTCACCATCAAACAGCTCTTGATAGACTTCGGTCGCCGTATCTTTTTCAAACAGGGTATTTTTCGGTTGGGAACCACGCATGGCCTTGAACATCATCTGAACCATGACCGCCTCAAACTCGTCGCAGGTTTTTTTCAGCCGCTCGTTGCTCTGCCCGCTTGAAGCATGGTCAAGGGAGCTCGTTTGAGTGGTGTACATACGTGGATCGACATAGAGATTCATAATCACCTCATCCGTTTCAGGAAATGACTGTGTTTCTCTTATCGGCTAACAGAGGCAACTCTTTAGCGGATTCCGCGCATCAATGTGGCATTAACCCAGTTACCGGGAATCACAGATTACAGGATCTCCAGGTCCGCGTGCAGCGCTCCGGCCGCTTTAATCGCCTGGAAAATCGCAATCAGGTCCCGAGGGGTTGCCCCAATGGCATTGAGTGCCCGGGCCACATCACCAATACTGACGCCCATCGGCAGCACAACCAGGTTGCCGCTGTCTTCGGCCAGGGTCACGTCCGATTGCGGTACGGCGACAGTATCACCGGTATTGGAGAACGGCGCGGGTTGTGACACCGCAGCGGATTCGCTGATCACCAGATTCAGGTTACCATGGGAGACCGCCACGGTGGACAGGCGCACATGCTCACCCATGACAATCGTTCCGGTCCGCTCATTGACAATAATCTTCGCGCCCATGTCGGGTTGGACTTCAAGATGCTCAATCTGAGCAATAAACTCGACCAGGCTGTCCAGATAGTCATCAGCGACAACAACCTGCAGTGAACCGCTATCAAGGGGATGGGCCAACGGCTGGCCAAAATAGCCGTTCACGGCATCCGCCATCCGCGTTACCGTCGTGAAGTCTGCGGTGCGTAGACGGTAATTCAGAGCCCGGTCATGTGGCAACTGGAAAGGAACCTCCCGCTCCACCATCCCCCCGGAAGGGATCCGGCCAACGGTCGGGTGATTTTTCTGTACTTTGGCCGCTTTCCCCCCGAAAGAGAGGGCCCCTACGGCCAATGCGCCCTGAGCAACAGCATAAACATTGCCATCCGGGCCTTTGAGCGGAGTCATCAACAACGTTCCCCCGACCAGACTGTCGGCATCGCCAATGGAGGAGACCAGCACATCAATAGTACTGCCAGCCTTGGCGAACGGAGGCAATTCCGCCGTAACCATCACAGCGGCCACATTGTCCACCTTGACGTTATTGCGATCGATGCGCATGCCGAGACGTTCCATCATATTCACCAGCGACTGCACGGTGAATTCGGTACTGGCACTGTCGCCGGTCCCGTTGAGGCCAACCACCAGTCCATAACCAACCAGCTGGTTGTTACGCACCCCTTCAATATCCGCCAGATCCTTGATACGGCTGGCCAAAGCAGCCTGACTCAAAAGACACAGGAAAATCAGGACCGTTGCGATGGTATGAACACGTCTCATTATTTTTACTCCAACGGGAAAACACCCCGCCTTGCAGTGGGTTAGAAAGGGGAAACCGTATCCATCAGCCGCAGCAACCAGCCGGGCCTCTGCTTTTCGTCAATCACCCCTTTGCCACTGTAGACGATATTGGCATCTAGAACATATTTTGAATCAATCAGGTTCTCAGGGGTAATGTCCTGCTGCCGGACAATGCCGGAGAGATGGATCAACTGCTGTTCATGGTTGACTGTCACGCTTTTACTGCCGGAAATTCTTAACGTGCCATTGGGCAGCACTTCAACAACCCGAGTGGTCAAGGTGGCAACCAGATCTTCTTTGCGTGTTGTCGTGCCAGATCCCTGGAAATCGTTGGTATATCCGGCACTGACCAGATTAGCCGGATCAATGGAGCTGTTGAGATTGGCGAGATTTGATTCCAAGCCGAACAACTTCGTGATATCAGCACTGGCAGAGGTGGAACGCCCCGTCGAAGTGGTCGCTTCTTTACTGGCCTCGGCCTGCTCGTAAATTGCCACCGTCAGGATGTCACCAACCCGGCTGGCACGGTTATCAACAAAAAGGCTGCCATTGCCCGTGGTCCATAACGAACCGGGGGTTTGTGGCACCGGCGCTTCAATCACCGGCGTTTCGACTGTCACAGGCTTGGACATGTCCGGGTCGCGCGGCTGAATCGGGGTACAGGCAACAAGACCGCTTAAAACGATCAGAGCCCACCAGAGGCGTTGTATCAAGATGTTCATGTTAAAACTCCACTTCCACCTGATCCGGTCCGACAACCTGGGCCATCACATTTTTTTTAGAGCTGTTGTTCTGTACCCGAATCACATCGCCCATCTTACCATCTTCAAGAGCAATGCCCACGGCTGTTAACAGCATCCCACCACGACGGGCAACGATCTTCACAAAGCCCCCTTTGGCGACAACGGGGGGCATTTCGATATTCTTTTGTTCAACAGCCTGCCCCACCCGGACATTTCGCACGACCAGTTTGCCAACAACCTGATCCAGGCTGAAAATGGGTTCGCGAATCCGGCTGACATCAAGCCGCTCCAAACTCACGTCACCAGCACCAACCAGAGTTCCACGCTTTAACGCCCGTTGTGCAACAACGACATCGGACTGAACCAGCAGTTTTCCCCGCACGGTCACCGATTTGACAGTGCGTCCGTCAACACGATAAATCACGGTGAAATGGCGACTGCCGGCAATCCCTTTGACCGCAGGCAGAACATCCACCTGCAGACGTCCTTCGGGCAGAGTAAATGCGTCAATCTCGGCAAAGGGCTGAAACGTATAGTCAACGTGTTGCAATCGCGACTCGGCGGTTTCCAGATACTGATCAATGCTGTGATGCACGTCGTTCTGGTTAATCGTGCGTTCGGCGGCAACAGCGGATGTTACGCTAACGGCGTTGAACACGCTGCTCACCAGCACTACCAGGATTATCAGCAATTGAAAAGAACGGCGGTTATTGCGCAAACACAACACGGTCATCGCCTAGACCAGATTATTGGTCATCTGCAGCATCTCATCTGCAGTTTGAATTGCTTTGGAGTTGACCTCATAGGCGCGCTGCCCGGCGATCATATTGACCATCTCCTCCATGACGCTGACATTGGACCCTTCCAGGTATCCTTGCGACAGGGTTCCAATACCGTTTTCGCCGGGAACACCCGTGGTCGCGGCGCCGGAAGAGACGGTTTCAACATAGAGATTGCGGCCCATGCTGCGCAGACCGGACTCGTTGCTGAAGGTGGCCAGCTCGACGACACCGATTTCCGTTGACGTTGAGTCACCATCGAGGAAAACATCCACCGTCCCATCCTGGCCGATGGAGATACTGGTGGTATTTTGCGGAATGACAATCTGCGGAGTCATCAAATACCCTTCCGAGGTGGTCAACCGTCCGTCGCCATCTTTTTTCAATGCGCCGGAGCGGGTGTAAGCCGTTGTACCATCAGGCATTTCAACCTGAAAAAAACCGCGACCTTCAATGGCCAAATCCAGCTCATTTTCCGTCTGCATCATATCACCGGTGCTGAACACTTTCTGTACCGCTGCGGTACGCGAACCGAGGCCAACCTGAATACCGGTCGGCGAAACAGTATCGGCAGATGTTGAACTGCCTTGGGACTTGCTGACCTGATAGAGCAACTCCTGAAAGTCGGCGCGACTTTTCTTAAAACCGCTGGTGTTGACGTTGGCCAGATTGTTGGCAATCACGTCTATGTTGGTCTGTTGCGATTCCATGCCGGTTGCGGCGGTCCACAATGCTCTGATCATAACGCTGTCTCCTGTTGGTGCTGTGTCATCAATTTATCGTGATATGAATAGCTGACTTAAATGAATTAAAGGATCCCGATATCGTTGATCTTGCTCTCGAGATCGAGGTAGTTTTTCATGGCCTTCTGATAACTTTCGAATGCTCGCAAGCTGGTCATCATCAAAGTGGTTTCTTCCATAGCATTGACATTGGACTGTTCAAGGTGGCCTTGCAGAATCTGACTGTCAATACCGGGCTGCACTTCCCGCTCATCACCGTCATAACGATAACGGCCCAGTCCTTCTTTGATCAGCTTACTGGTATCCGGATTCATCAGGGCAATCTGGCCCACTTCCCCCTCTTCACCAAGGATGCGACCTTTCTCGTCAATCATGATCGGCCCCTCGGGAACAATGATCGGTTTATTATCCGCACTAAGGACCTGCGCTCCGGTACGGGTGACCAATTCACCACCTTGCCCTCGGTCAAAACCACCCAGACGAGTGTAATAAATCCCTTCGTCATCGCGAATTTTAAAGAAGCCCTCACCGCTGATTGCCACGTCATAATCATTGCGGGTATCGACAGTCATCCCCTGGGAATAAACAGTCTGAACCTCACCCACATAAGTATAGTTGACGCCGGCTGTCTGCTGGGTTTGCTGGGCATCGTTAAGCATGGCACTGAATTGGATGCGGTCTTTTTTGTAACCGAGGGTACTGATATTGGACAGGTTATTGCCGACGATATCGACAATTTCCATTTTTGAAACAGCACCACTTAAGGCAGCATACAGTCCGGATGTCATAAGTTTTCTCCTGAATCAATCTTCGTTACCTGACATGTCGTCAGTCCAGGGGAAAAACTTTAGCAATGAGGAGAAAATCAGAGAAGAAAGTCGTGAGACAACGCGCCGCGATTACTCGCTGCAGGCAATACGGGAGAGGGAGATAAGCTGGGAAGCTTCTGCGACAGAAATATTCAACACCTCAGCAATCTGCTGCTCGGTCATTCCCTGCTCGGCCAGAGCCGATACATGGCGATATTTGTTGGGGGCATTGCCGGAGGTCACCGGTGCCTGCAGGCGGTTTTTGAGCTCGGCATGATCGAGTGTGCGCTCAAAGGTCGCCGTGGTCGGAGAGTTGGCCAGTTGATCTTCAAGCCGGGTGATCCGTTGCAACGCATTGAGTAACTGCCGGTCGCCTTCTTCCCGCCGACGGATATCCTCGTTGATGCGACGCTGCATCCGCCAGACGGCAACAGCGAAAACCAACATCATGAAACAGATAAACACCAACTGAAGCTGGGGGAAATTAAACAGGGCATCAATGGCGCTATGGAGTGTCTGCTGCACGTCGCTTACCTCCCCCGGGACAGTTTCACTTTGAGTTTGACCAGCGCCTGACTGTGCAGTTGGGAGATACGTCCTTCAGTCAAATCAAGCACCTCCGCGATCTCTTTCTGGGTTAACTCTTCATAGTAATACAATGAAATCACCAGCCGTTCTTTTTCAGAAAGCTTCTCCAGTTGACTGGCCAGTTCATTGGCAATTTCACTTTCTTCGATGCGTTGTTGTACGGAGGGTGAATCATCGGTGAGCAGGTCGAGAAAGTTGCGCCCGTCTTCGCGCTCGTCCAGCGTTTCGTTGAGGCTGACACACCCGAGGTGACACACCTGATTGAGCATATGGCGATACTCGTCAAGAGTCATCTCCAGAGCTTCTGCGACCTCTTCCTCTTCAGGGGTCCGCCCCAGGCGATGCTCCATCTCGGTGATGGTTTTGCCAATCCGTCCCTGCTTCTCGCGTAACGAGCGAGAAAACCAGTCCATTTTACGGATCTCGTCGTAAATGGCACCACGAATACGCCGCTCGGCAAAGGTCTTGAACATGATCCCGCGCGACGGATCGAAGCGGGTCGCCGCATCCATGAGTCCCATCATGGCAGCGCTGGTCATGTCATCCTTGGTAACAAACCCCGGAACCTGGGCGCGCATACGCTCCACAACCAGGCGCACCAACGGCATATGCGCTTTAACCAGCTCATTTTTGTCTTGACCGGCAACCGGTCCATAGCCGTAGGGCGAACTCATCATTACGTTCCACTGCCGAGTGAAAGCAACCGTTTCCAGAAAAACTGCAGCGATCCCTTGGGTTCGCTGTGATGTTGATCCTGAATCAAGGTTGTCGCTAATTTTTCAAACGCCATGCTGACTTTGTGACCAGGATACATTTCCACCATCACTTTCTGGCGTCGCACCGACTCATACATCTTGCGATCAAATGGGATTCCACCCATGAAATCGATGGAAATATCCAGATAACGATTGGAAACCATGGTCAGCTTGCGATACACATCCAACGCCTCATCGGTGTGGCGCACCGAGTTGACAATCAGATTAAACCGTTTTTCGTGATATTGCGACGATAGCAGCTTCATCAGCGCATAAGCATCGGTAATCGCCGTCGGTTCCGGTGTGGTCACAACCAGAATATCCTGGGCGGCCTGGTTAAAATAGGTGACATTTTCGGAAATACCGGCCTCTGTATCTATCAATACCACATCGTAGTCGCCGGGCAACATCTCCAGGTCGTCAAGGAAACGCATCTTGTGACTGGCTTCGAGTCGGGTAAATTGCTGCACTCCGGAACCGGCAGGCAAAATCTGCACTCCCGCAGGACCGTCAACCAGAATATCGGCCAGACTCTGCTGACCGGAGAAGAAATGATTGAGGTTGTAACGCGGCGCCAGACCGAAGACAACATCGATGTTGGCCAGGCCGAGGTCGGCATCAATAATCAGAACTTTTTTGCCCATCCGTCCCAATGCCACGGCCACATTGGAAACAACCGCCGTCTTGCCAACGCCCCCCTTACCACTGGTGACCGACAGAACCCGGGCCATTTTATTGCTGCCGGCGTTCATGCGCGGTGTCTCTCCCATGCGGTCGCTTAAAGAGCGTAACGTCCCCGCCTGATCGGCGTGTTCGTGTTGTCCATCCATCATCAGTTTATCCTTCACTGCTCTCAAGAATCATTGAACTGACTTGCTCAGATGTCGCCAGAACAAGATCCTCCGGAACTCTCTGACCGTTGGCCAGATACGATATGGGACAGTTGTTGCGTAAATGAATATTGAGCAGCACACCCAGGCTGTCACACTCATCAAGTTTGGTCAGCAGCAAACTCTTGGGAGACAGTGCACTGAAACGGCCATAAGTCTCGTAAAGATCGCGTTCCCGCGTTGTCGCCGACAGCACCAGATGGGCTTCAATTTCCGGATCCACCTGGAGAAATTCCTCCAACTCCTTCAAACTGACCGAGTCCTTCGGGCTACGCCCGGCCGTATCTATCAGAATGAGATCTTTGTTGCTATGACGCTCCAGAACCTCACGTAATTGGTCCGCAGTCATCACCACTTCAACTGGCAGATTCATGATCTCGCCGTAAACTTTGAGCTGTTCCACCGCCGCAATCCGATAGGTATCGATTGTCACCATCGCCACACGTTTTCCTCCCGCCAGCAGGTGCGATGCGGCCAATTTGGCAATGGTGGTGGTTTTGCCAACCCCGGTCGGGCCGATCAGGGCAATACGTTTTGATTCGCCCGCCTCAGGCAGGATACTGCCCGTCGTCTGAACCAGCTCTGCAATAGTTTTGGCAAAAAAAGCGTTGAGCAGTGCCGGATCGGCAATCTGGCGGGCAGTCAGCTGACTGGAGGCATAATGGGCAATGGTTGACGCCGCTTCGGCTTCAATCCCCAACCGGGTCAGACCATCATGAATCTGCTGATCGGAGGTCGACAGACTGGTGAAACGATGCACAGCCGGAGCAATCATCGGCTGAGACTTCTGCTGGGCAACTTTTTCGATCTGACCGGGCAAATCCTTGACCAGCGAACTGACCAGATTTTTCAGTTCCCCCATTTCACTGCGAAGTGAATCGAGGGATTGCGCAGGAAGTCCTGCAGCCATCGGGGTTGCCTTGGCACGGGCGTAGGGGTTAGGCAGTGCATCTTCGATAAACGGCATCCGTTGAGCAACGGTTTCAACTGGTTTGGTTGACCACAATTTCTGGTAATCCAGCTCATCGTCATCATCAGCTCGAACATCGAGATGTCTGATCGGTGCGGCACTCTCCCCCTCAGGAGCCTCGGCATTGGCGTCAACGGCTGCGGTCACTTCGAGAACAGGCTTGCCAAACAGGCCCATGCCCCCTTTACGAACCGTCCGGGACGACAAAATCAACGCATCCGGCCCCAGCGCTTCCTTGATCATGCGCAGCGCAGAATCCATATCTTCTGATTCGAAAACCCTAACCTGCATTGACTTTCACCATTCCAATAGAGCGAACTTTTAAATGCGAGGCGATCTCATTGTGGGAGATCACGACCAGACTGGGGAGGTATCTTTCAGTCAGTTTTTTGACATGAGGACGAATCGTTGGCGAACATAACAGCACCGGAGCCATGCCACCGCTGAAGTGTTGAATCTGTTCTGCCAAGGCGTCGAGAATCGCCTGAGCCTGTCTCGGTTCCATGGCCAGGTAACCGCCACCGCCTTCAGTCCTCTGCAACGATTGCTGAATACCTTCCTCAATCTTGCGATCCAGAGTCATCACAGCCAGAACATCATCTGCTTGCGCATACTTACCACTGATCGAGCGTGCCAGCGCACTGCGGACATGTTCTGTCAGCAGGTCTGGATCCGCCCCCGGTGAAGCATAGTCCGCCAGGGTTTCAAGCACAGTGCGCAAATCGCGAATCGATACATCCTCGCGCAGCAGATTCTGCAGAACCCGCATGATCATCCCGAGGTTCAACGGATCGGGCACCAGGTCTTCAACCAGCTTGGGATAACTCTTCTTGAGATTATCTAGCAAGTTCTGTACCTCTTGGCGGCCCAAAAGTTCATGGGCGTAGCGTTTTATGATCTCGCTGATGTGAGTTGCCATGACGGTAGTACAGTCCACGACCGTGTAACCGGCAATCTGAGCCCGTTCTTTTTTATCTTCGGAGATCCAGGTTGCCGGCAGGCCGAAGGCCGGCTCTTCGGTGGCAATCCCTTTAATATTTTCAGTTGCCATACCCGGATTCATCGCCATGAAATGGCCTGGCAACATCTCAGCCCCTGCGACTTTCACCCCTTTGAGCATGAAATTGTACTCGTTGGGCTTCAACTGCAAATTGTCTTTGATGTGCACCGGAGGAACAATAAATCCGGAATCAAGGGCGAACTGCTTGCGGATGGAACGGATCCGCTCCAGTAATTCACCATCCTGAGCGGCATCGACAAAGGGGATCAAACCGTAGCCGACTTCCAGCTCAAGCAGATCGACATTGAGCATTTCATCGTAGTTATCCTCTTTTTCACGCGCGGCAGGCCGCTCCTGATCCAGCTTCATCGCCTCGGCGGCCAACTCATCCTGGGCAGTCTTTTTCTGCAGGTTATGGGCAATAACCGCCAGGATCAGTGACAGGGTGATAAAGGGACCGAACGGCAATCCCGGTATCAGGGCAAAAGCGAGCAGTATCGCCGATACCACCCAGACCGCCTGGGGATGTACACTGAATTGAGCCTTGAGATCGGAGCCGAAATCGCCGGTTCCGGCAGTACGTGTCACCAGAATACCGGCGGCTGTTGAGATGATCAGTGCCGGCACCTGACCGACCAGGCCATCACCAACCGTCAGAATCGTATAGTTCTGAGCCGCCTCCATTGCCGGCATCCCCTTCTGGACAACACCAATGACAAAACCGGCACCGATGTTGATCAGAGTGATGATAATACCGGCAATGGCATCACCACGCACAAACTTGCTGGCACCGTCCATGGCGCCGTAGAAGTCGGCTTCATTGGCAATCCCGGCACGCCGTTGCTTGGCTTCCTGATCATTGATCAGGCCGGCGTTAAGGTCAGCGTCAATAGCCATCTGCTTACCGGGCATGGCATCGAGGGTGAATCGCGCGGCAACTTCAGCGACACGTCCGGCACCTTTGGTAATAACCATAAAATTGATCAGTACCAGGATAATAAAAATAACCAGACCGACGACATAATTACCACCGACGACAAACTGACCGAACGACATGATGACCGAACCGGCAGCACTGGGACCTTCTTCGCCGTGGAGGAGGATCAGCCGTGTTGAGGCAACATTCAGCGACAGCCGAAACAGCGTTGTCGCCAGCAGAACCGCCGGGAACACGGCGAACTCCACTGATTTTGCCGTATAAAGACTGATGATCAGGATCAACAGGGCAAGCGTGATGTTAAGCGATAAAAAGATATCGAGCAGAACCGGCGGCAAAGGGATGATCATCAGCATCAACACCATAACCAGGCCGAGAGAGACCATGATGTCGCTGCGCACAATCAGCCGGAACCATTTATTTTCTGCCATCGCTTCAAACATGGATTATATCGTTACGACTTTCGTTTAAGACTGTACACATAGGCCAGAATTTCGGCCACGGCCTGGAACATCTGCTCAGGCACAACGGCCCCCACATCAACCTTATACAAGGCGCGTGCCACATCGACGTTTTCAACCAGAGGAATTTTATTTTCCGTGGCGATTTCTCTAATTTTCATCGCCACATTATCGGCACCTTTGGCAATAATAATCGGTGCATCCATTTCACCCTGCACATACTGCAACGCAACCGAAAGGTGGGTCGGGTTGGTGATAACAACATCGGCCTTGGGAACTTCCGACATCATCCGCCGCCGGGCCATCTGCTGCTGAATGGAGCGCACCCGCGCTTTGAGATGCGGATCACCTTCGCTCTCCTTAAATTCCTCCTTCTGCTCCTGTTTGGTCATTTTCATCTTCTCTTCCATTTCCCAACGGACGAACATGAAATCAAGCAGAGCCAGCAGGACCATGACACCACAGCACTTGAGCAGGACGGTCATAGCTACACGTCCGACATAACGCACCGTTTCAATAACGTCCATATCAACCAGATACAGTGCATTCTCAAACTCGTGAAAGACTGTTCTGTAGGCGACATAGCCGACCAGAGCGACTTTGGCCAGTGATTTGATCAGCTCAACCAGTGAACGCTTGGAGACAAAACGGGCCGCTCCCTTGATGGGGTCAAGCTTGGTCAGATCAGGCATCAACGGTTTGCCGGTGAACAGCCAGCCAATCTGAAAAAAACTGGCAAAGAAACCGACAACCAGGACCATCATAAACAATGGAGATAACAGTAAGGCTGTTTTTTGCAGGACAAAGAGTAGAATCTGCACCACGGATTGCGGCGTCACCACCAGCGACCCCGCCTGTTCCCAGAAGTGGCTCACCAGCCACGACAACTGATCCCAGAACGAGCCAGCATAAAAGTACCACAGCAGCAGCGACAGGCTCAGCAAAGCAGCTGTATTGACCTCTTTACTCTGGGCCACCTGACCTTTTTTGCGAAAATCCTCGCGCCGCTTACTAGTGGCTTCTTCTGTCCGTTCCTGTCCAGACTCCTCCGCCATCCCCACCTGCGTTTCCGGGCATCAGGCCCATCGGTTCAGCGCGTCACCCGCGCAAATAAATCATCAGCTGTTCAAAGGTTTCCGGCAGCGTGAAAAACTCACGGCTGAGCAGAGCCACAACCAGATTCATGGTCAGGCCGATGATGACAAAGGCCATGCCGATATTAATCGGAAATGACAATAAAAAGACGTTCAACTGGGGAAAAACCCGCGCCAGGATTCCCAGCACCAGACCAGAAAGTAACAGCACCGCCAACACCGGAGCGCTGAAGCGGATCGCCAGGACAAACATATTCCCGGTCAGTTCCATAATAAACGGCACGGCTTCGCTCGAAAAATCCAGCAGCCCCGGCGGCAGTATCCGGTACGAATCAACAAGAACTTCGAGAAAAATATGATGCACATCCAGAGCCAGAAAAACCAGGATGGCAAACACATTCTGAAATTGCGAGACCAGTGACACCTGTCGTTGGTTTTGCGGATCATACACGTTCGCCGCTGCGAACCCCATCTGGTAACCGACAATGGTGCCACCAAACTCCACCGCTGTAAAAATCAGCCGGGCGATAAATCCCATCATGATTCCCAACAGTGCTTCATTGGCGACCAGCAACATCAAAGGCAATGGAGCAAACGAATAATTGGGTAAGCCGGGTTCTACCAGGGGAAAAATCAGCAGGGTAACAAAGATCGCCAGCATGGTTTTGACACGGGCCGGCACCTGGCCACTGCCAAAAACCGGCATGCTGCCGAGAATCGCCGCAACGCGGGCCAGACAGATAAGGATCAGTTGCAATTTGGCGACGGGAAAGAGCAATAACTCCACGGTGACCTAGCCCCCGAGCAGCGTAATGCCCTGAAACACATTTTGGGTAAAGGCCAGCATGACTCGGATGATCCATGGCGCAAACAGGATCAGCGACACAAGTACCGCAACAATTTTGGGAATAAATGTCATGGTCTGTTCATTGATCTGGGTAGCAGCCTGGAAGATACTAACCAACAGACCGATGATCAACCCCGACAGCAACATGGGCGATGAAATCAATAACACAGTCTTGACCGCGTTGCGTCCCAGATCAATGACAAATTCGGGTGTCATGGCGTTCTCCTTCGTTCAAAGTTGTCATTGCGCAGAAAGAGATCAGGAAAAACTCTTCACGAGTGACCCCACAACCAAGCCCCAGCCATCCACCAGCACAAACAGCAACAGCTTGAACGGCAGCGAAATGATCGGCGGCGGCAACATCATCATCCCCATTGACATCAGGACCGAAGCGACAACCATATCGATCACCAGAAATGGGATATAGATCATAAAGCCGATCTGAAACGCACGGTTGAGTTCAGACAACATAAAAGCCGGAATCAACGTCGTGGTTGGCACATCAGCCATGGTCTGGGGCTGATCGTCGCCAGCAATATTGATCAGCAGGGCCAGGTCTTTTTCCCGCGTCTGGCCATACATGAACTCGCGCACCGGATCCACCGCTTCGGTCAACGCCTGAGCTTGATCAATTTTTCCGTCCAGATAGGGCTGCACCGCGCGTTCATTGACGACACTGTACACCGGCGACATGATGAAAAACGTCAGAAACAGCGATAAACCAACGATCACCTGATTCGGCGGCATCTGCTGAGTACCCATGGCCTGACGGACAAATGACAGCACCACGACAACCCGCACAAAGGCGGTAGTCATCAACAGAATCGCCGGAGCGACCGAGAGGATGGTTAAAACCAGCAGAATCTGTACCGCAGTGGAAACCTCATTAGGCGTTGCGGCATTCTGCACCCCCAACGTAATTGTCGGCAGGTCAATCGCCTGAGTGGCTGTCGGAATCAGACTCCCGGCAATGGTCGCTACCGCAAGAAACCGTTTCATTCGTCATCTCCATCCTGTTGCTGCTCCAGGACGTCTGCAAACCGAGCGGAATCTTCTGTCGGCCACTGCGCCAGAGTTTCCAGCCGCTCTGCCGTAGCCCCGACCAGTATGGAGCGACCACGGACTTCGATGAGATAGAGTGTTTTTTTGGGCGCCAGATGACGCACTTCAACAACCTGAATCGCACCGTTTTTCGCCAACGGCACCAGATGTCCCCGCTTTAACAGGGCATACAACAACAACACGATGCCGAGCACGATGGCCAGCGCGGCCAGAACCTTCAAACTCATCGGCACCAAGGCCAAATCAGCGTCCTGAGTTGCCCAGGCACATGCGGACCAGCCGGTCAGAATCAGGCTGAACAGAAAAGGCTTCACAACAATCAGGCCAGTTTCTCTATGCGCTCGGCAGGGCTGATAACATCGGTCAGCCGCAACCCCAGCTTGTCATTCACGAGAACCACTTCACCACGGGCAATCAAACGTGAATTGACATAAACATCCAATGGTTCATTGGCGTTCTTACCCAGCTCGATGACATAGCCTTCATCCATCTGCAACAATTCACGCACCAGGATCTTCGATCGGCCGACCTCAATCGACACATCGAGAGGAATATCCAGGAGCAGTTCCAGATTTTTCAGATCTTCATCGTGAGCTTCGGCCGTTTCCGGAGTCGGATTGGGAACCGCTTCGGTCTCTTCCATCAGATTATCTCCTCATTTTCGAACGTTCTAAGACGCGTACCGCTTTTTTGCCGTCACGCAATCCGGCCAGACCGGAGAACTTGGCTTTTCCCTCGACCAGCACCGCAACCGGTTGATCCGGTGAGCAATCCAGTTGCAGCACATCCCCAACGCGCAAATCAAGGATATCGCGAACGGTCAGGGTGATTTTTGCCAACCGGGCAGCAACGGAAACATCCATTTCCTCAACTTCCTGCACCAGATGGCTGCGCCACTGCCCGCCTGGAGTACTGGCCCCTAATTCACTTTTAAGTTTTTCCCGAATGGGATCCAGAGAGGAATAGGGAATAGCCAGGCGCAACAAGCCGCTGACCTCGTTAATCTTGACCCGGAAAGACGCCACCATCATCTCGGTATCGGAAGGGACAATGGTCACCAGGCGCGGATTGCTCTCGACCCGCACCAGATCCGCTTCCAGGGGTTCAATGGGGGAAAACGCTTTATTGAGCTCCAGACACCCTTCCTTAATCACATCTTTGATGATGTTGACTTCAATGGTGGTCATCCCCCGGCGAGGAATGTCGCCGGCATGCTCGGCCACACCACCCAGCATAATCTCAACCTGGGCAAATGAAATGCTGGCATCAAAAATAAATAAACCGTTCTTTTTCAACGGATCAAGGCTGATGATGCCGTAGAGCTCGTGGTTGCTGCATTCGTGGATCAGCGTTTCATACTCCATGGAAGAGATACTCTCCCGCAGAACACTGACGGCGCGCTGCAACCGATTGGACAAAGAAAAGGAAAGATTACGGGCAAACGCATCGAGGACGATGTCGAAGTTGGCCAGACGGGTCGCCGATTGGCTTTTATTCTGGACCAGACTGAAGCCGGAAACCGTCCGCGCTGGGGCGGAATAATCCTCATCAGAACTTTCGAGTTCCGTGTCGAGAGTGCCATCTTTAACAGCCGATAACAGTTCGGCAATTTCATCTTTGGAGAGAATCCGCTCCAAGCACGCCCCCTATTGCACGACAAACTCAGTGAAGTAAATACCTTTGACCTTACCTTTTTTAAGCAACTTGTTCAGACGGACAATGATTTCAGCCCGCAACTGCAATTTCCCCTGAAGATCGTTGAGTTCGGCAAAGGTCTTGTTTCCGACCAGTAAAAGAACCGAATCGCGAATTTGCGGCATCCGCTCGTTGACTTCTGCTACAGTTTCCTCATTTTCCAGTTCCAGCGTAATGGCCGCCTTGAGGTAACGCGTTTCGTTTTTGTCGAGGATGTTGATAATAAAGTCGGTAATATCCACCATGGGACCGACCCCTTCCGCCGTGGAGGTATCTTCCACTTGGGCAGATTCAGCAGGGGCGGCGTCCTGAGCCGAGCGTGATCCGAGCAGGTAGGCGGCGACACCAACTGCGACCAGCAGGATGACAACCCCCAGGATCACAAACAGCATCATTTTACTCTTGCCGCCTTTACCTTCTTGCTTCTCCTCATCAGCCATAACACTCAAGCCCTTCCTTGTGACTCATTGGTTTATCTAAGGCCTAAACAGCCCGATACTTACACTATGCCTAGCGCGACCACCGTCTAAAACGGCAGCTGTTCATTGGCATCGATCAGATACGGCAACTCCTCACGGTAATCGCCCAAGCTCTCCAGAACAAATTCAACCCGCCGGTTTTTTGCCCGGTTTTCCGGAGAATCATTGGGAACCAGCGGTCGTTCCGAGCCATAGCCGACCGCCGACATGCGGCTTAAAGGCAACAGATAGTTTTTCTGAAAATATTTCAACACCGAAACCGAACGGGCAACGGACAAGTCCCAGTTGCTCATATCCTCGCGGCCAAAAGGGATATCATCGGTATGCCCCTCGATCCGCGCCGACAGCGGCAAAGGCCGGATCAATTCGGCCACCTTGGCCAGCACCGGGTAGGCCTCGGTTTTCAGCGTTGACGAACCGGGGGTGAACAGGATCGAATCATTCACCTGCAAAATCACCGCACCACGATCCTTGACAAGTTTGATGGAGGGATCAAGACGCAGACGGTTCATCTGGGTCATGATCCGTGAATAGAGCCGCTGCACCAGATCGTCATGAACCGGAGCGATCTCCACCAGGCTCGGTGGCGAGATCTCCTTGCGGTCTTTGCCACCGAACACACCAAACGCTCCCTTGAGCGAACCGGCAGCCTGACTGAACTTGATCTGGTCCATATTAGCCATCGACAGCAGCAATACGAAAAAAGTCAGCAGCAGGGTTACCATATCACTGTAGGTAACCATCCACTCTGGGGCGCCGCCCGACTGTTTTTTCGGTTTTTTAGCCACTGTTCAACTCCAGCAACCAGGTCATTGCCCGATCGTTATTTTTTAAAGTTGCTCTCGCGCAAATTAGGCGCCACAAACGCATGCAGACGTTGCTCCATCACCCGTGGGTTTTCACCGGCGAGAATGGAATTCATCCCCTCGGCAATCAGGGTTTTGCATAACATTTCAGATGCGGAGCGGTGCTTCAATTTACCCGCCATGGGGGTAAAAAGAACGTTTGCCGCCACGGCACCATAGAAGGTGGTCAACAAGGCAACGGCCATCGCTGGGCCGATTGATGCGGGGTCATCCATAGTCTGCAGCATCTGCACCAGACCGATCAGGGTTCCGATCATCCCCATTGCCGGAGCGTAGGCAGCCATGGTGGTGAAGATATCGGCACCACTTTCATGCCGCTCCTGCACATATTCCAGTTCGCGCTCCATCATCTCTCTAAGCGCTTCGGGCTCTTGACCATCAACGGCCATCTGCAACCCTTTGAGGAAGAACGGATCTTCGACCTTCGACATCACCGACTGCAGCGATAATATCCCCTCTTTACGAGCTTTGCCGGCATACTCGATCAGCTGGGCAATAATTTCTCCAGGGGCCTGTTCTTTATGAAACAGAGTCTTTTTGGCGACGGAAATCGCACGAAAGAATTCTTTAAACGGATAGTGGATCAAGGTTGAGCCAACAGTCCCACCGCCAACAATCATCAATGAAGCCGGGTCGATGAACAACAGAATGGAGCCACCATTCATCATGGCGGCAATCATCAGGCCAAATGCCGCAACAGCACCTAATATTGTTGAAATATCCATAACAAGCTCAACCCTCAGCTGGTCACTATCCGAAAAAAATCCGAAAAACACACATCCATGTTGTCTTTTTCTTTTATTAAACGGCTATTTTACACCGATATCACCGGATATGAAACAGATAAATAGCTTTTTATTTTCGCCTAGATAGAAAAATGCCGAAAAAACTCACACAGGGTTTTTCCGGCATTTTAAGTTTATCGAATCAGGGACTCACCCTGAAATTTCTAACGCTTCAAATTGATCAGTTCGCCCAACAATTCATCCGTTGTCGTGATGATTTTTGAGTTGGCCTGAAAACCACGTTGTGTGGTGATCATTTTAACAAACTCCTGAGCCAAGTCGACATTAGACATTTCCAGCGAGTTGGTAAAGATTTTACCAACACCGGAACCGACGGTACCAACAATCGCCGTACCGGAATCATCGGTCGCTTCGTAGAGGTTGTTCCCTGCTTTCGCCAGACCAACGGGATTGGAGAACTTGGCCAGTGCAACCCGGGCCAGTTTGCGCGGTTCACCGTTGGAATAGTTGCCCAGAATATTGCCATCGTTATCGATCGTCAGGCTGACCAGGGTTCCCGTGGCATAACCGTCTTGAGACTGAGAAATAACATCTGACTCGCTGGAATACTGGGTCGCATCAAACGTCATGGTAAACTGCTGAGTCGACTCGGCCTCATTGACCCAACTCAAAGCATTCAGGCTCGTTTCGACCGCAGGGGCGGGATCAATGGTATCAACATCTGTGGTCAGTGGGTAGGCATCACCCGTTACCGGATCCGGTGTCGCCGTCGTCGCATAAAGATCGCCGCCCGAATCATAAGTACGATCCGCATCCGTCGATGGAGAATACGTCGACGGGTCACCATCCGGATCGATCGTTGCGCTGATATCCTTCACGTTGACCAGACGACCACCGGTGTCAAACGACAGAATGCCACGTGCAATCTCGACGAATTCAACATCACCCGGAGTTTCCAAAACATCGGCAGCAGACACAACCGTGTGCGATTCCCACTGCATGATGCCATCCGGATTGCTGGCCGTATCCAGCTTGTTAAAATAGGTTGTTACCAGATGCTCACGCCCCAGAGAGTCAAAAATACGCACGGAGGACGCATAGTTACTGGTATCAGCAGGATCTGTAATATCGAACGGCGACACCCCGTCACCCGCATCGCCCAGATAAGGCGCATTGGCATTCAGGTTGGTTGCCAGAGTGATCTGAGTTGTGGCATTCGCTGGAGAAAAAGAACGGGTTTCAATCTGCAGGGCCGTGAGGTCACCAACGGTCTCCCCATCATTGTTCAGGTAATAACCTTGAACGGCATAACCTTCGGGATTAACCAGAGTTCCGGTTTCATCAAAATTAAATGCACCGGCACGGGTATAATAAACCGCCGCCTCATTGGGATCACTGACCATAAAGAAGCCCGGTCCCTCAATGGCGAGGTCAGTATTAGACTCAGTCGTCTCAAAAGTCCCCTGACTGAAGATATTATCGACCGTGGATAAACCGGCACCACGACCAACCTGGGAGGTTCCACCGGAACCGGCAATTTCAGCAGAAAGCAGGTCGGAGAAAATTGTCCGACTGGACTTAAAGCCGATCGTATTACTGTTGGCGATATTGTTACCTAAAACTGTCAGCGCATTACCGTTTGCATTCAGACCACTGACACCACTAAACAATGAACTCTGGATTCCCATATTTTCCTCCCTTGACACGCCACAGACGGTGGCTTGTCGCGGGCCCCCTACACGAGGACCGGCCCGGTTAAATGTGTACGTTTATCTGTGAAATTTTAAAAACCGCGAACGCTTTCGACCTCGGCCAGACTGAAATCGCCAGAACTGGTCACCAGCACATCTGCCCCGTCGACCAGATCCACTCCGATCACCCGGCTGCGGATCATCGCCGTGGTCGCGACGGCGTCATCGCCACTGTAGGCAGAGACACCCAAGGTATAGTTGCCATCCGGCAACATCTTGCCGTTGTTGTCGGTCCCGTCCCAGGCCACGTAATGCCGTCCGGCATCGAGCTCGGTCAGAGGATATGACGCTACCGTGTTCCCCGCAGCATCACGGATATACAAACTGCCTTCCGAAGCAGGGGCATCCAGTTCATAACCAAACTGAATCTCTCCGCCTGAAAACTTGAACTCCGAGGATGCAGTCACCACGTCTGTGCCAATCATGGCCAGTGCCGACAGGCGCTGCACCTCTGCCGAGGTATTGCCCATACTCTCGAGATTGTCATTAACGTTGAACAACTGCTCCAATGAACTAAACTGAGCGAGCTGTGCAGTAAACTCGGTCGCGTCGGAAGGGTTCATGGGATCCTGATTCTTGAGCTGCTCGACCATCAGGGTCAGAAAATCTTCTTTCCCCAAGGCATTGGCCCCTGTCGACAATGCCGAGCTTAACTGGGCATTGGAATGTGTTGCACTCGTGACTTCTGCCATCGCTTACCTCCTGCGGATCAGATCCGCACACTAATTCCCTGGCTGGAGTCGAGGGCCACTCCGGGCACGACTTCGGCAACTTGAGCCATCATATCCTGATCCATGGTGACGGCAACGGGTCCACGCTCAGAGCTCTGAGAGTGTTGCGAAAAAGATTGTTGTTGCTCGGCGTTTCCTGAATCGACACTCACCTGAAAATCTTCGACGGTGACGCCCTGATCCTGTAACGCATCACGCAAACGGGGGAAATTTCGTTCGAGAACGTCCTGAACCTGCTGGCTCTGCGCGTGTAGATGAACCTTAAGTTGGTCGCCTTCCATCACCATGCGCAACTGCAACTCACCGAGTTCTTCTGGATGCAGGCGAACCGTAACCGTACTACTTTCACCACGGGCATGAATGGAAAGATGCTCAACGGTTTGATTGACGATATGACTGTCGGGTACCGCCACCGGCTGACGCTGCCCCGGGGCAAATGTTGACGTGGTGGCCGTTGTGGTTGCAGGTTGGGCCTGAGTGTGCAGAGCTGCGGCCTGATGTTCACCGCCATTGCCCGCTTTCGCTCCCTGCTGCAACAGATTTTCCACCGCCGGACCCACGTTGCTAGCGGCCGGATCGACGGCAACACCTTCGTTTGTCGTGGCAGCGAACAGCGTTTCGGCCATCTTTTCACCACCATTGGCGGACAAGCCGGATGAATTCGCGGCAACCTGCGCCGGGGTCTGGCGCTGACGTAATACCGTTTCAACATCCTGTCGATTGAGCAGGCTGGCGAAGCGGGGATCGGTAACCTTACCGGCCTTCTCGGTAGTGGCCACTTCAACATCATCAAGGCCTTCAACAATCTCTACCTGAGAAAATCCGGTTTCTTTAAGCTTGCCCATGCCATCGGCGACAACCTGAACAGATTCCGCCTTCATGGAGGTCGGCTGCACCAGTTGTTGTTTGACTTTCTGGGCGATCACTTCATCGTCAAGAGGTTCAATTGCCACGTCTTGCGCTTGAGCCGTTGCCTTGTGAACTTCCTGACGGTTATGATTGTCAGCCTGCTTCTGAGCAGCCACATTCAGCCCTTTGTCGCCTTCGGCTTGCACCGGAAGTCCTGAGACGGCCTCTTCGGCAATGTCCTGCATTACAACCGCGTCACCTTCAACGGCTACGGGCTCTTCAGCAACCGGAGCGGGCAAAACCTCTTCGTTACTTACCGCGGCGAAATTCGCCACCACGGCGCTATCGCTCTCATCGGATTCGACGATGTTCTCGTCTGCGGGGCCATCCTCGGTCGTTGCCGCGTCGGCCTGTGCGGTATTCTGCTCATCGCTCACTTCAGCGACATCGACATCATCTGACGGTTTCGCCTTCTGGTCCGCTTCGACAACACGCTCTTTACCGGTGTCGGCATCCTGACGGGCTTCCGTCCGCTCACGTTTGGGGGTTGGCTCGGAACGTTCGCTGGCACGGCTGGCCTGAGCATCACTTGTCTTTGCAGCCGTTTTGGCCTCAGCCCTGTTCAGGGTGGGCAAGAAATCATTTTCGAAATTTTTGCTGTCACTGCGGGTCGAGGGAACCCTCGATGGCACCGCTTGGGACACTACGGGTAGAGTTTGCATTCAACTCCTCCTATGAAGTAGCTGGGTGTCACAAACAACTCATCCGGAGTTGTTTACAACAAGGCAAGAAGTGTTACACCGTCTTCCTGCTGTCAAAATCAAGGGGTAGCTTTTATGCACCTTGATTTTGGCGACCCGTCCCTGGGTGCCTCAGGCTGATAGCAGCCGATCAATCTTCTTTTAATGTGGCGTATGCCGCACTGAGTGTTGCAGCATCTTCACCGCCGATATTCGCCAGAACCTTACCGGCGATTTTGGCTTTCATGCCACCGAGAATGCCAATGGCCAGTTCCCGGTCGAGCTGTCGAATAATTTGTGCCGCCTGAGCGGGATCCATCTTGTTGTACATTTGGCTGAGCTGGGCCACTTTCTCCAACTCGCGGGCATCTTTCTCAGCCAACAGCTGCTGAATCTCACGGCGAAGCACATTCAATTCTTCGAGTTTCTTATCGACTTCACCACGCAGCAGGTTTAGCTCTATTTTTTCCTGTTCGATCTGTTTAATCTGCTGCTCATTGCGTTCCTTCTGCTCATTGAGTTGAACAATCAGACGGCGCTCTTCGACCGACCCGATCTCCGTATCAAGATCCTGAAACTCATCAACGGCTTCTGTGAGTCGCGCTCCAACCAGAAGCAACGACAACACCAGGGCAACATAGGTCATTCTCTTCATTGGCTATCCTCATCTCGATGCAAGATGGCGACTTCATCAATTTCAGCCATCTCGCGGCGCTGTTCTTTCTTCAATTCGGCCAACTGTTGTTTTTCTTTTACTTTTTCCAGCAATTTCTTTTCCTTGCTGGCTTCACCGAGGGCTTTGCGACAGGCGATGACATGTTGCTCGGCTTGCCGCAGCTGCCCTTCCAGGCGTTCAAGTCGTTCGCGCTGATGGTAGAGCTGATTTTCGTAAAGCATAAACTCGTGCGCATGCATGCCCAATTCCTGGCGTTGCGCATACTCCTGTCCCACCTCTTCAGAGCGCTGACGACAATGGGTCATTTCATCACGTACCTTTTTTTCATCCTGAAGAGCCTGAGCCAAATGCTGACGGGCCTGATCTTCGAGACGTTGACGGTGTTCCAGGACAACCTGGAGCTTAAAAGGCTTCATAGTATTTTCCGCAGGGTTGGACACATCGGTGCCGAACACAACAATACGCAGTAACGAATCGTGTCTCTCTTCGGCAACTTGTGCAGGAATAATAAGGGGAATTTACAAATCAGGAAGTGCGGCGTTCCGCGCGTCGGTCCAGAACCAGTTTATGCATAGCCTCGACGGTTCCCACCAGATCATCACGCTCGTCCATTCCCTGACGCAGGAAATCATTCACCGCATCAATGCGGGAGATGGCGTAATCGATTTTGGCGTTGCTGCCAGCCACATAGGCACCGATATTGATCAGATCTTCCGCCTCCTTGTGAGTGGCAAGGATTTCACGGATCTGAGCGGCGCTTTGCACGTGCTCGCTGTCGACGATATCACGCATAACACGACTGGCGGAATGAAGAATATCGATGCAGGGATAATGATTACGGGCCGCCAGATCACGAGACAGAACAATATGACCGTCAAGGATGGATCGCACCGCATCGGCAATGGGCTCATTCATGTCATCCCCCTCAACCAGAACGGTGTACAGACCGGTGATGCTGCCCTGATCCTTGAAGCTGCCAGCGCGTTCCAACAGCTTGGGCAAGGTCGCAAAAACAGATGGGGTGTAGCCTTTGGTGGTCGGCGGTTCGCCTATGGCCAGACCGACCTCGCGCATGGCCATGGCAAAACGGGTGACCGAGTCCATCATCAACAGCACATTGTGCCCCTGACGACAGAAGTACTCAGCCAAGGTTGTGGCGACAAAAGCACCACGCATCCGCAACAGCGGCGACTGGTCAGAAGTGGCAACAAGCACCACCGAGCGGGCCAGCCCCTCTTCACCCAGGTCACGCTCAATAAATTCACGCACCTCACGACCACGCTCACCGATGAGCGCGATAACGTTGATATCCGACTGGGAATGTTTGGCCATGGTGCCAAGCAGAACACTTTTACCGACCCCGGAGCCCGCCATAATCCCCATCCTCTGACCACGGCCACAGGTAAGCAGACCGTTGATTGCCCGCACCCCGAGATCAAGGGGATCAGAAATTTTCTTGCGCTCCATTGGGCCGGGCGGCAATGAGTAGACGGGCATTTCCTGATCGAGTTCAGGGGTGGGCAATCCGTCTATGGCCTGTCCCATCGCATCAACAACCCGTCCAAGTAACGCTTCACCAACCGGCATGGTTGCGCGGGAACGCAACACCCGGATCAGGCTGCCGGGCCCCAGGCCACGCAACTCGCCAAGCGGCATCAACAGCGCCAGCCCTTCACGAAAACCGACCACCTCAGCAGCAACAGCCGCGCTGCCATCCAAAGGCTGCACTTCGCACATGGTGCCAACCGAGGCCGAGGGACAATACCCTTCAACTACCAGGCCAACAATTTTAGTCACCTTGCCCCACACCCGCAAGGTTTTGCACGATCTGATTCGCGACTCTACCGTGGCCATCTACTCTCCGCCAATTGCCTCTTTCAATGTCTGGGCAATTTCTTCCATCTGAGCCTCAATGGTGGCATCAACCCGCCCGACCGAGGATTCAAGGACACACCCACCCGCAGTAACTCCGGGATCGGTGACGAATTCGATATTGGTCAAACCGGTGAGGCTGGCAATAAACAGCGGCTTATGCTGCTGTACAATCTCCAGATCAGCGGGATTCACTTTAATATGAAATTCTTCGGCGCTGACCGCCGCCTGAATCGCCTGCTGCACTGTCTGCGTTATTGCTTCCTTGTGCGCCGACAATTCCACCATAACAACGCGCTCAGCAATGGCCAACACCATTCGCAGCATGTCATCACGGCTGCCTTCAAGCTGCTTCTGCCGCTGAGTACTGAGCTGACGGCAGGCTTCTGCCAGAGCCTTGGTCGCATTACCCAGCCGGGATTCTGCCTCATCAAGTCCGGCCTGCCGCCCTTCGTCAAACCCCTGCTGACGGATCGCTTCTTCATCAATCTGTGGCTGAGGCACACCTTCAGGTTCCGCGCCCCCTTCGTTCATAACATGGCTGGGAATTCTGGCCTGTGCAGGACATTCCGCCACGGTAAAGCTGCCCGATTTCGCCGCACTCACCTCACTTAAATCTGTCATGACGACACACTGACAGGTCACCTGGGGATCACGAAGAATTCTAGACGAGGACATCACCCGCTCCTCGTCCCGGGATCACGATCTGTCCCTCTTCCTCCAGTTTCAGCGCCAGCTTGACAATGGTCTGCTGCATCGCCTCAACATCGGACAGACGCACGGGCCCCATCGCCTCAAGGTCTTCCTGAATCATCTCAGCGGCTCGGTTGGAAATATTGGAGAAAATCTTATTCTTCAGATCATCCGTGGCCGTTTTGAGAGCCATGGTGAGGGTATCGTTGTTGATTTCACGCAAGATCATCTGCATCCCACGGTTATCGATATTGACCAGATCGCTGAAGGTAAACATTTTCTTGCGGATCGATTCGGCCAATTCCGGGTCAGCCACTTCAATACTGTCGACAATCTTCCGGTCCGAACCTTTTTCCATGCGACCGAGAATATCAACCACTTTGTCAACACCACCCACTTCCTGCTGCTCTTTTTTGCTGACGCCACCAATCTCGCGCCGCAGTGCTTCTTCGATCTGGGCAATAACTTCCGGCATAACCTTATCGATCTTGGCAATGCGGTACATGACATCCCCGGCGATTTCATCGGGTAGGAATTTCAAGACCTTACTGGTGTGATCAGAACGCTGGGTGGACAAAATAAGGGCTAGTGTCTGAGGGTGCTCGTTCTCCAGCAGACTGGCAACCATGCGCGGCTGCATTGTGGCAATAGTCTCCAGCGGGCGTGACTCAACGCCGCTGAGAATCTCATTGACCAACTGTTCACCATTTTCGTCACCGGTCCCCGTGATGGCGTTTCGGATAAACTCCTCACTTTTGATATACATGCCGGGATTTTTTTTCTGCGCCTGGTGAAATTCCGACATCACATCATTGGCCAGATCTGCCGGAATATGGTCAATATTAATCATCACCCGGGTCAGCAGACGGATCTCGTTTTCTTCCAATTCGGAAAAAACCCTGGCCGTCGCCGATTCGCCGAGACACATTAACAACACAGCAGCCTTTTCAAGGCCGGACATGCGGTTAAATTGTAATTCCTCCACGCTCATTCTTCACCCTATTGCTCATCACTCATCCAGGTACGAATAACCTGGGAAGGTGAATGTTCTGCTTTGAGAATATTCTGACGCATCTGTTCCGTCGGATCCAGTTGAACTGTTGAGCTTTTCCCTGAAGCCATCTCGGCCTCAAGTTCTTTCACCGTTTTGAAATGTTGTACAGTCGCCTCGGATTTCAGGGTCTTGATGGCCGGACGCACCAGCATCAGGTACATCAACAACGCCCCCAACCCGGCTAACGCATATTTGAGCAGCGGCATATACAGATAAATCTGATCTGAAATCCCCGGCTCAGGAATCTCTGGCTGCTGGTAAAACTCGTCTGCAAATGGCATCGAGACGACATTAAGCTGATCACCACGAGTTTTATCAATCCCCAGAGCGCTTTGCACCATTTTTTCAATGGTGCGTAATTCCTGTTCTGAGCGCGGTGTCAGCTGGGCCTCTTCGCCGTCCTGACCTTCCGCCATTTTATCGGCGACCAGAACCGAAACCGACAGATGTTTAATCGTCCCAACCGGCGCAACGGTCCGGTTGACCACTTTGCTGATTTCATAGTTGGTTGTTTCGGCACTGCTGGTACTGCTTGAGCCAGCGCCGCCCGGCGTATTTACGGCACCGCCCAGATTCGCCTGAACGCCGGGAACACCACCGCCCGGTGATGCCGAGCCCTCTTTTTGTTCCTGAACCTGTTCACTGCGCGGTACGGCACTTTTCGGATCGTAAAGTTCTTCGAGCTTTTCCACCTGGGCAAAATCGAGCACTGCCGTTA
Source organism: Desulfuromonas sp. (assembly GCA_002869685.1). Classification (GTDB taxonomy): domain Bacteria; phylum Desulfobacterota; class Desulfuromonadia; order Desulfuromonadales; family Desulfuromonadaceae; genus Desulfuromonas. The sequence continues at coordinate 16,293 of PKUE01000146.1, read as the reverse complement.
CCTTGACCAGTGAGTTCGCCATGCCGAGTGCCCGATCCAGCATGGCCTGGGCACGGTTTTCCATCTGGCGCTCAACGGCGCGCTGGTACTCCAGCATGCCAGGGGTCATTGGACCATTGAGCCCCTCCTCCTGGGTTTTCGACAGCACTTTTCCGGCCGCATCAACCACGGTGACATAGTCGGGATCCAACCCCTCGACACTGCCGGCGACGAGGTTAACAATCCCTTGAACCTGTGCCTCCTTCAAGGCCATTCCCGGAACCAGTTTAACGATAATCGACGCGGTGACGCGCTGCTGATCGCTCTTAAACAACCTCTTTTGTGGCAATGCCAGGTGGACTCGCGCTGCAGACACGGGCGACAGCGAGGCAACTGTCCGCGACAGTTCCCCCTGCATTGCTCTCAAGTAATTCACTTTCTGAACAAAGTCGGTAATCCCGAGACTTTGTTTGTCAAAAATTTCAAATCCGACACCGCCCCCCTGAGGCAGTCCGGCCCCGGCCAGATCAAGGCGAGTTTCATACACCTGCTCGGAGGGGACATAGACCGAGCGGCCACTGCCCCGCAGTTCATAGGGAACCTTCTGTTCTTTCAGCCAACTGACAATGGAGGATGCATCACTCTCGGACAGATTGGCAAACAACAGCTGATAATCGGTATGGCGCGCCTGCATGATAATCAGCGCAAACAATGTCATTGAAAACAGCGCAACGGCGACAAGGCTGATCTTGCGCGATAAAGGCCAGTCCTTGATTGCCGTCAACATATTTCCCCTGGTGTCATCGGCCATAGCTTATGAACACTCCATTCCAGAATCGATCAATTGTATTCCCCCAGAAAACAGCATCACACCTGCATCTGAATAATTTCTTTGTACGCGTCAACCACTTTATTGCGTATCTGCACCAGCATACGCATCGACACATCGGCTTCCTCCATCGACAGCATAACTTCATGGAGGTTTTCCGCTTTCCCTGTTGCCAGATCGGTCACGGCTTTATCCGCGTCCAACTGTGCCTTATTGGTTCCGTCGATCGCCTGGGTCAGCATTTCGGCAAAACCACTTTGCGCTCGCTGGGCCGGCCCACTGAGGGTCGGCATCATCGACTTGAGATGAGTATCAATAGAGATATCTTTCATTACGGCACCTCGCTATCGTTTGTCCCGGTTATTTACCGATTTCCAACGCTTTCAACGCCATGCGCTTGGCTGATTTAATCGTGGTAATATTCGCTTCATAAGCCCTGGTCGCCAACATCATATCCGTTGTTTCCTTCATGATATCGATATTGGGCAAGGCAACATAACCCTGTTCATTGGCATCGGGATGACCTGGATCAAAAACCAGTCTCGGCTCGGCATCTTCAGTGATAATCTCGCTGACCCGCACCCCGTTCAAAGCCTGTTTCTCTTTGGCGGACAGGTGATCGGCAAAAGAAACCTGCTGCGGCTCAAACACCACCATTTTACGTCGATAGGGACCACCATCCGGCGTCCGGGTGGTTTCGGAATTTGCCATATTGGAACTGATGGTATCCAGACGTATCCGCTGCGCCTTCAAAGCCGAAGCACTGATATTCATTGACGTGAAGATGTTCATCGCTCACTCCTCTATGTCCCCTGAACAACATATTTGATGATGTTGAGTTTTTTATTTAACAGCTGGGTGGTCGCTTCGTACATGATCTGGTTTTCCGACAGGTTGATCATCTCCTGTTCCACCTGAACCGTGTTGCGATCTCCGATGCCAGAGGTATCACGAATTTCACCGATCGTTCCGGTGACATTGTTGATCGCACCGCCATGAGTCGAGATATGTCGGGGATGGGTCGTCGCCACATCGGTCCCCTGTCCCGTTGCCGCCTGCCGCAAAGCATCCTCAAATTCAAACGTTTTGGCTCGATAACCAGGCGTCTGCGCATTCGCAACATTGCCGGCAATGATCTGCTGGTTGCGCAAACGCAAGTCCAGGGACTTTTTCAACAGCAATGCCGTCTGGTCCATCATTCCCTTAGTCATCATTGTTCTTTATCCCTTCTAACGGTTAAACCGCTCAATCGCCAGAGTTTCCTCAGCCAGGGAGCGCCATTGTGAATCTTTTGCTTCTTCGACAAGTTGGCGCAAAAGTTTTAGCCCCACCGCACGCTGACCCTGCTGCAATGACAACTGAGCGTCACGATAGATAGCCTGATCCCGATAGGGATCTTTTCCCTGCAAATAGCGATAGAGCTTCAAAGCTCGGGCATTTTTACCCGTGGCCATCAATGCTTCCGCCAGCACAATCAAATCGTCTGGCTCTTCCAGATCCAGATCATCGCCGATCAAAGGACTCAGGCTGGCAATAACGCGGGGCATGTCACCACGCTGCCATGCCAGATGTGCCAACAGGTGATCCAAATCTTCCGTATGAGGGCGGTCCCGCTTCAGCAAAGCGGCAAACACCTCATCCTCCTGCCCCAGTGCCAGCATGGCTTTGAGGCGCAATAACAAGACTTCGGCGCCCTGCTCCGCTTGCGGATACTGCTGGATAAAACGCTCTGAATAGGTCAGGACGCGTCGGTAGTCCTCCTGCTGCATCAACGCCCGCAACAAAGGGATATAAACCTGTGACGTTTCCTGTTCGTCGGAGGCATGATCCAGCAGATACAAATACAACCTCACAGCCCGATCTGAAAATTCCAACTCAGAAAACACCTCACCTAAGCCGATGAGAAAATCAAAATTACGTTGGCTGGCCACAAGCAGCTCACGGTTCTGTTCAACCAGCACCAGAGCATTAAAGTATTTCTTCTCCTCAATCATGCCACGGATAAGATCGGGCAGAATATCCGCCAACAGAGCCTGGGCATCACCAGCCAGATTGGTCAGCCGATCCGACTTGAGCAAAAAACGGATCTCTTCGACCGCCTCCATCCGCTGCCCCAGAATATAAGCGCCCAAAGCCTTCTTAAACTGCATTTCGGCGCGTCGATCACGGTCCACCATCTGGTCGATCAATTGCCCATAGTCGCTGCATGCCCGTCGACGACTGTAGAAATCATCCACAAGCATGCTCAGATCGGCGATTTTGGCCTTGGCAAGCAACGCCCCCTGGGTCCCGGGAATGATCTGATGAAGCAGATCGTAGCCGGCATCTTTGTCGCCACGGTGGATCAAGGCCATTGCCATCAGATAGCGCGCCATGTCTCGGGGCTCGGGCTCATCGACATTATCCAGAAATCGCTTGAGCTGAACAATGGCACCATTATAATCACCACTGCGGTACAGGCTCATGGCGAACCCGGCTAACGAATGGGGGAACCCCGCCAACTGCTCACTCAGCCCTTCATAACGCTCGATCGCAGCAGTATAGTTTCCCTGCTCAAACAAGACATCCGCCATGCGCTGCTGATACGAAACCCCGAGGCTGCCGACATCACGCCGCATCTGCTCTTCGAGGACGATTTTCACTTGTTTGATATGCCCGGTGGCCAGAGCCACTTCGGCATGCAACAATTCGGAATATGGCAGCAACAAGGCATTATCGTCTCGCTGCACATCCAACTCCAGCGCTGCCATCAGTTGATACGGGTCGCTCAGCGCACTGGCGTCAATATACATTTGCAGCAAACGGTGATAGCCGCGCAATGCTTCGTCATCCTCCGGCAAAAGGTCCCGGATGTTCTCCATCGTCCTTAGCGCTTTGGAATAATGCTCACCACGCAGTTCCAGTTCTGCAATCATCAACAGAAAGCGGGCGCGGGTCGTCCCTGTCGTCGACTCAAAGCCAATATTGCGCAGGGCATTAACCGCAGCATCCCAGTCTTCCGCCTGCGCCAGTTCCTCCACCTCTACCGGTAGCACATCTTCTACCGGACCCAACAACGACAGAGCCGGAAACGGCGGCATAGTGTAGTGCACAGTCGTCGGGATCACCACCGGAAGTTCGTACTCTTCAAAGAACTGCAACCAATCACCACGGTACTTTGAGTCAATGCCGCGCCGGACAATTCCGTCACGCTGAGAAACCTGCCCCGGCAGGCTGCGTGCGATAGCCGGACGCATGCCACTTTGTGCATCACGCCAATGGACATCAACCGTGATCCGCTCCGTACGTGGATCCTTCGACGTGTTAACAAAATAGGGTGGACGCCGTAACAGCATCGACACCATCAGGCGATCTTTGCCCTGCCCCAACAGAACCCGAACTAGACGCTCATCCTCTGGCGGGAACACCATATCGGACCCGGCCACGGTTTTCTGCAGGTCAACTTCCAGTTTTTGCCCCGACGTCCGCACTTGAAATTCAGGCATTTTGTTGAATTCGAGGACAAACCGGGTAACATTCACCTCATCTTCTTTGTCGATCTTTTTCAGCACAAAACTCTGTTCAGCTCGCGCACTGGATGCCACGGCCAACGACAGACCTGCGAACAACACGATGCAAAGAAATGAAGGATAAAGCTTCAATGGACCACCATATTCAACGGCAAAAGGTCAAAACGACTTTTATTACGTCTAGATCCTCAACTAAATGCAAAAAACGCACCATCATCATTAAACAACGGTTTCAGGCTCTCCCGGTCAAATAAAAGAGGAAGGGCGAACACGTCAGAAGATATTTTCCTGACAAAACAGCCAGAAAAGTCATTTTTTTGACAGACTTTCCTGAAAAAGCGGTTCAGTAATTTCCTTTTTTACATTATAATTACTGACTGTTTCTTAATATGCATCACAGACCAATATGTTTTCATTTTTTAATGAAATGGCCTGTTGACAGCGGGCTCAACACCCGCCAAACTTTGCAAGAGAATCTTTTTTGCTTCACCCTATGTTCCGCTACCTCTAGAACGGAGAACTGAAGACGCCATGACCGACGAGCTGAGCAGTGATCAAATAGAAATTATCCAGGAATTTGTCCAGGAAAGCCGCGACATGATCGAGCAACTTGAACCGACGATCATTGAGCTGGGACAAAACACCGACAATGAGACCATCAACGCGGTCTTCCGGCTGTTCCACTCAATGAAAGGCAGTGCGGGCTTCCTCGAATTCAACCACATCACAAGTGTGGCCCACGCAGCGGAAAGCCTCCTTGATCTGGTTCGATCCGGCAAAATGACTCTGCTGCCCGAGCACGTCACTCTGCTCTGCGAATGTTGCGACTTCACCAAAGAAGCCCTCGATGTCGTCGACGAGCACTTCAACGATGAAGCCATGGAGGAACAGGGTATCGCCATGGCGGCACAGTTCCATGAAGCCATGGAGGCACCACAAGATGACGCCGCTGACGAACCCACCACTGGCGAAACGGTGGAGGAGCCCCCCACTGCTTCAACCGAAGAAGCAGCCGATGAGACTCCTGGCGAAGCTAAAGAAGAGAAATTAGATCCCAGCCAGATCGAAGTCAATGACGACCTGACCCTTGAAATCACAAGTGAAATGGTCGAACGCTTTGTTCAGGAAGCGGACGAGCTGCTCGACGCAGCGGAACAGGGCCTCTTGTCGTGGGAAAAAGACCCAGACACCCAGGACCAGGTTGCCATCATCTTCCGCAGCATTCACAGCTTCAAAGGGAATAGTGGCTTTTTCGGTTACGGCAACCTCGAAAGACTCAGCCACCAGATTGAAAACGTTCTTGATATCGTCAAGAGCGGCGGTTCATTTGCCACAGAAAACCCCTTTGAGGTTTTACTGCAGTCCGTCGACGCGCTGAAGGACGGCCTCAATTCACTTGGTGAAAACGGCCAGGATGTCATTGAGGATATCGACACCCACATTGAAGCCCTCAAGCAACTCCCCTCACCGCGTATCGGCGAGGTTCTGGTCGAAAAAGGCGTTGTCGATGAGGAAACCGTCAACCAAGCCCTGAGCCAGCAGAAAAAACCCCTCGGCGACCTGATCGTTGAAATGGGCAAGGCGTCTAAGGAGCAGGTTGACGAAGCCCTGTCCAGCCAGAGTCAGGTCAAGAAAAGCGTACCGGCACCGGCGGCAAAATCGAAGCCGAAAGCCTCCGCGGTCAAGCGCCAGGATATCCGCGTTGACCTTGAAAAACTCGACAACCTGATCAATCTGATCGGCGAGTTGGTTATTGCCGAAAACATGCTGATCCACAATCCGGACCTTGAAGGATTGGAGTTGGAAAGTTTCAACAAAGCAGCGCAACAGATGGGCAAGCTGGTCCGCGAACTGCAGGAAATGGCGATGATCATCCGCATGATTCCGGTGTCTGGCCTGTTCCGCCGCATGATTCGCCTGGTCCATGACCTGTCGGTCAAATCGGGTAAAAAAGTCGATCTCAAACTGTCCGGAGAATCCACCGAGGTGGACAAAACCGTTATCGAAACCATCACCGACCCACTGGTGCACATTTTGCGTAACTCCATGGACCATGGCCTGGAGCCCCCGGGAGAGCGCGTGGCCGCCGGCAAGAGTGAAACCGGCATCATCCGTCTGAATGCCTGCCATGAGGAGGGAGAGGTCTGGATCACTCTGGAAGACGATGGCCGTGGACTCAACAAGGAAAAGATCCTCGCCAAAGCCATCACCAACGGTCTGGTTGACGGTGACGGTTCCGACCTCACCGATAAGGAAATCTACAACCTGATTTTCCAACCCGGCTTCTCGACAGCGGACAAGATCACTGACATTTCGGGCCGTGGCGTCGGGATGGACGTCGTCAAACAGAACCTGGAGAAAATCAAAGGTAAAGTTGACGTCGATAGCATCCCCGGCCAGGGCACCAAGATCAAATTGCGCATTCCTCTGACCCTGGCCATCATTGATGGCATGTTGGTCCGGGTAGGCGAAGCCCGTTGCATCGTGCCGATCCTGTCGATCAAAGAAGCGTTCCGCCCGCAACCGGATGCGATCACAGTCACACCAGACAATGAAGAGTTGGTTCGTGTTCGCGAGAGCTTCTTCCCTGTCGTACGCCTGCATGAGCTCCTGGAAACCCAGCCTGAGCACTCTGAACTGGTTGACTCTATTTTGATCGTTCTGGAATACCAGGGACGTAGCATCTGCCTGATGGTCGACGAAATCCTCGGTCAACAGCAGACCGTCATCAAAGGCCTGTCCGAATACATCGGCAACGTTCGCGGCTGCTCGGGCTGTACTATTCTTGGGAATGGCGATGTCAGTCTCATTCTTGATGTTGGCAATCTTGTTGAGTTGAAATAACCCGACTGAGGTTTTTATGACCCCTGACAACAATAACGGCGCGACCATGCCACTCCGCAACACATCCATGATGACCATTACGGATGAAGAGTTCAACGCACTGCGTCGTTTGATCTACGATCGTTTTGGCATCAATCTGACGGATGAAAAACGCTCACTGCTGGTCGGACGCCTGCAGAAGATGTTGCGCACCAACAAAATCGGTACGTTTCAGGATTATTATGACTACCTGAAAACAGATACCTCGGGCAAAGCGGTCAGCGATTTGATTAACATGGTGTCAACGAACTACACCTATTTTAATCGCGAGAAGGATCATTTTGACTACTTTGTCAAAACGGCGCTGCCCGCCGTGTGTCAAAAGCTTGAGCAGCAAAAACGCAAAGACCTGAGGGTCTGGTGTGCCGGATGTTCCACCGGTGAAGAGCCCTACACGCTGCTGATGCTGATGCACGAATTTCTCGGCGCCCAATATGGTCAGTGGGATGCCGGCATTCTGGCGACAGACATCTCCGAACGGGTGCTCTCAACCGCAAGTCAGGGGATCTACTCTGCCGACAAAGTGGCATCGCTGCCCGACAATCTGCAAAAAAAATATTTTACCCGCCTGCCCGACGGACGGATGCAGGTGATCGACAAAATTCGCAAGGAAGTGACATTTCGTCGCTTCAATCTGATGAATACGACATTTCCGTTCAAGAAGCCGTTTCAGATCATCTTCTGCCGCAATGTCATGATTTACTTTGACCAACAGACCCGTAACGCTCTTGTGCAACGTTTTCACCGCAGCATGGAACCTGATGGCTACTTCTTCATCGGCCATTCGGAGACTCTGGGCCGAGACAGCCAGTTCTTCCGTTATCTCATGCCTGCGGCTTATCAAAAAGGAACCTTGTAATGGCTAAGCCGGTACGTGTTCTTGTCGTTGACGACTCCGCCCTTGTCCGCCAGATTCTGACTAACGGACTGGCGATGGATCCGGGGATTGAAGTCGTGGGCTCAGCGGCCGACCCCTATATGGCTCGGGATAAAATCGTTCAACTCAAGCCGGACGTTTTGACCCTGGATGTCGAGATGCCCCGCATGGACGGCGTGGAATTTCTGCGCAAACTCATGCCTCAATATCCGTTGCCCATCGTCATGGTCAGCTCCCTGACTCAGAAAGGGAAGCAGATCACCATGGAGGCTCTTGAAGCCGGTGCCGTTGACTTTGTCACCAAACCGACGACCAATGTTGCCCAGGGGCTCAACGCCATGCTGATGGAGCTTCGCGCCAAGGTCAAGATTGCCTCCACAGCCAACGTTTCCCACTGGAAAGGCAAGCGGGTCGAAGCACGCAGTTCGATAACATCGGGCGCGTCAAGAGCCCTGGCCGAATCAACGGACAAAGTGGTCGCCATCGGCGCATCAACCGGAGGTACCGAGGCCATCAAGAAGGTGGTCACCCAGTTTCCGGCCACCATGCCCGGTGTGGTGATTGTTCAGCACATGCCCCCCGGATTCACCAAAATGTTTTCCGAGCGCCTCAATCAACTGTGTGCCATGGAAGTTAAAGAGGCGGAAAACGGTGACCGTATCCGCCCCGGACGGATCCTGGTCGCCCCCGGTGCCATGCAGATGGAAGTTATCCGCTCGGGAGGCATTTACCAGGTCCGTTGTGCTCCGGGCGAAAAAGTCAGTGGCCACTGCCCTTCCGTCGATGTCATGATGCATTCCGTTGCCAAGCAGGTCGGGCGCAACGCCGTCGGCGTCATGTTAACGGGCATGGGATCGGATGGAGCCGACGGAATGCTGGCCATGAAAAACGCAGGAGCACGCAACATTGCCCAGGATGAGGCTTCTTCGGTCGTTTTTGGCATGCCGAAAGTCGCCTACGAAAGAGGGGGAGCAGAAAAACTGTTTCCGATCGACCGCATTGCGGCCCAGGTCATTTCCCTGCTGACGGAGAAGTAAACACTATGAGCAACTTGATTCTAGGGGTTGGCGAATTCGGGGCCTCACGGACCTCCGGTGATATTGTAAAAACATTCGCACTCGGATCCTGTGTCGCGGTCATTCTGATGTGCCCGAAAACACGCACCGTCGGCATGGTCCACGTCGCGCTGCCGGAATCCAAGATCAACCCCGAAAAAGTCAAAACCCGTCCAGGCTACTTTGCCGATACCGGCATACCGGCCCTGATGCAACAGATGGCTGGCATGGGCTGCGACCCACGAGGTCGCGGTTTCATTGTCAAGCTGGCGGGTGGTGCCAAAATCATGGACCCCAACAACACGTTCAACATTGGTAAACGCAATGCGCTTGCCGTTAAGAAAATCTTGTGGAAATACGCTCTTGGACCTGTTGCCGAAGATCTCGGGGCGACATACAGCCGAACGGTTTCGGTTTCCGTCACCACAGGAGAAGTTGTTTTATCCTCGCCCGGACGTGGCGAGTGGAAACTATAGAAGGGAGGGACAGATGAAACAACGTGCCAGTAAAGAAGAGATCCTTAAAGCGATTGAAGAAGTTCCTCTGTTATCTCCCAGTGCTTCCCGACTGCTGCAGATTACGTCGCAGGAAGACCACGACATCAAGGAAGTGATCGACATTGTCAAATGCGACGCGTCCCTGACGGCGCGCGTTCTTAAAATTGTCAACTCTGTCGCCTATGGTCTGGCGCATGAGGTGACCACCATCGACCGGGCGGTCTCCTATCTGGGAGAACGCATGGTGGCCGGAATCGCCCTTGGAGACAGTGCCTCGGCTCTGTTCCACAAGGAACTTGCAGGCTATGAGGGTCCCAAGAGTGAACTGTGGAACCATGACCTGCGCACCGCGATTGCCGCACGCGAAATTGCCCGCTTTGCCAAAGAACCCCTGAGTCCAGATTTGGCCTTTACCGCAGGCATACTTCATGCGGTGGGCAAAGCGGTCCTATCCGACTTTCTCGGTAAAACGGCCAACGAAGTTCTGGTCGGGATTGACAGCCACGAAGTCAGCGACTATCTGGCCGGAGAGCGTGACCTGTTGGGCATTGACCATACCGAAGCCGGTTATGTATTGGCCAAGAATTGGGAATTGCCTGAAAGCCTGCAAATGGCCATTCGCTATCATCACCGTCCGGATGAGGCGCCGGAGGAATACAAACTGCTGGTGTACGCCGTGCACCTCGGTTGCATTATTGCCATGATGTGTGGTAGTCAAGCTTCCGACTCATTGCAATATCATCTTAATAAAAACTACACTGAATATTTTGATTTAACGTCAGAGCAAATTGCATCTGTTATGCTTGAAGTTAACGAGGCATTCGATACGCTCGACAGCGCAATGTCTGATACAAAGGAGACATCCCTATGAAAAGGATAGTTATCGCTGACGATTCCTCCACCGCTCGCATGATGATCCGGCGATGCCTGGAAATTGTCGGTCTGATGGATGCTGAATTTGCCGAGGCGGAAAACGGCAAAGAAGCCCTGGCGCTGGTCAAGCAGGAGCCGACAGACCTTCTCGTCAGTGATCTGAATATGCCGGTGATGGACGGCGAAGCCCTGCTCAAATGGGTCAAAGCCAGTCCCAAGCTTACTGATATGCCGGTTTTGATCATCACCAGCGCAGGCAACCCGGCGAAGTCACAGGAATTGCTCGACATGGGAGCGTTTTCTGTGGTTAATAAACCCGTAAATCCGGCAATCCTCAGTGAAGTTCTGACCCCATTCCTGGAATCGGAGGAAGACTGATATGGAAGAATTCAATCAGAAGTTACAGGAAAAAATATCATCCGTTCTGGGGGAAACTCTCGAGAACATGGCGTTTCTTGGTGTAGACGACAGCAGCAAGGAAGAGATCGAAGAAATCACCGGTAAACGGCTGAGTGTCACCCTGCTTGTGACCAAGCCGCTGCTGTTGGAAATGCGCCTGGAGATGGATGAGGAACTATTGCTGCAGGTTGTTGAAACCGTCTATACCATAGATCGTGATGAAATCACGCCTAAACAGGTAGAGGATCTTCTGGCCGAAACCCTCAATACCCTGGCAGGTTTGTTCATGACAGAGGTCCTGCCCGAAGACCAGACCTTCTCTCTGAACCTGCCCGAGGTCAATGAAGAGGAAAGTGAGCCTTCTAATGAGGCGGGGAGCCACAAGTTCTATTACTTGGCAGATGAACTGCCTGTCATTGTCGAGCTGACTTCGGCGGACAAAGACGCACTTGCAACACTCTTAACCGACTAAGACATTAAGCCAACAAGAAAGGATAAACCGATGGGTAAACGTGTACTCGTAATTGATGATTCCAGCACCATGAGAAAGATTGTTTCCCGCTCTTTACGCCAGGCAGGTCTTGATTTCGACGAGATTCTCGAAGCCGGTGACGGCCAGGAAGCTCTTACCCTGCTTGAAAGCCAAAGCGTTGATCTGATTTTAAGTGATATCAACATGCCCAACATGGACGGGATTGAATTCCTGCGTCAGAAAAAAGAGATCGCCGGGATTGCAGGCATTCCGGTCGTTATGATCACAACGGAAGGTGGCTCGGACATCATTGGCGAGGCGAAAGCTCTGGGCGCGGCTGGCAACATTAAGAAACCTTTTACTCCGGACAAGATCGAAGAAGTGATCGGCGGTCTGATTTAAAATTTGTTTCGGGACACCTGCCCTGGACTGAATCAAATTGATGTAGGAGGAATATACCTTGGATCTACTAAAAAACATCACAGACGCCACCAAAGAGATCTTTGAGACCATGATCATGCTGGACATCACCCCCGGCGACCCTCTCAAAGAAAGCGTAAAAAGCTTTAAGTGCTCCGTCTCTGGCGTAATCGGCCTGGCCGGAAATTGTCAAGGGATGCTGGCGATTCATACTCCAGATGACGTCGCTAAAGCCATCACCAGCAGTTTTCTCGGAATGGACGTCGACGAAATCAATGAGGATGTCACAGATGCCATCGGCGAATTGGCCAATATGCTGGCCGGCAGCATCAAAATGGCTCTGGACGGCGCGGGCAAGGATGTGACAGTGTCCATCCCGTCTTGCATCCACGGTGAAGAATACAGCATGGACTGTGTTGCCGATGCGGATTGGGTGGTGGTCCCATTCACGATTGAGTCCGGTCAATTCCTCGTAGAATTGCAGCTTAAAAATTGCTGACCTGCCATTGCGATAAAACCCTGTCAATTCAAACGAAACACGATAAGATACGGCCAGTCCCTGGCACGGCGGACCAACAACCACGTGCCAGGGAAGTACGCCAGATCAAATCACGGAGACGTGTGTGGACTTAGACCTTCAAAAGCAGATAATCGACAGTACACAAGCGGTATTTGATACCATGCTAATGATGCCGCTAACCGCAGGGATCAGCCTTTCAGAAAAAGTGTACGATTTTAAGAACAGTATCTCCGGCATGCTCGGTTTTGCCGGTGAAATTCAGGGCATGTTAACCATCCACTGTCCGCAGGAAATTGCCTTTGCCATCACCAGCGCCCTGATCGGCATTGATGTAGATGAAGTTGACGCCGATGTTAAAGACACCATCGGTGAAATGGCCAACATGATCCTCGGTGGCATCAAGGATGGCTTTACCGAATTCGGCGTTCAAATCAACTTGGCTGTCCCTACGGTACTGGCCGGACGCTCCTATCGCGTCAGCGGTATGGACGATGCGACCTGGACCACGGTGCCCTTCTACCTTGATGAAGGCGAATTTCTCGTAGAACTCAAACTTAAAGCTCCTAAATAGCAGGTAACTTTGTGGCGGTTTCAGCAGTTGTAAAAAGTGTTTTCAACACCATTTTAGAACAACTGGCGGAGGAAATTGGTGCCCTGCTGGGGGCTCCGGTTGAATTCTCCGAACACCGCATGGAAGTCCTCGGTAAAGAGGAGCTTTTTTCCATCAACCGTGGTCGTTCCGTTTTATCGACCATGGTGATCTCCGGTGACCACGCCGGCGAAGCATTTATCATCAGCGACCTCAAAGACTCTGTCGTCCTCGGCGGCACTTTGATCATGCTGCCCAAAGACCAGATCGAAGAAAATTGCAAGCTGCGCACTTTTGAAGGCGAAGCGGCAGATGCCTACGGCGAAGTCGCCAATATCATTGCCGGTGTCTACACCTCGGTCTTTCTGGATATGTATCCGGAAAAAATGCATTTCAAGCGTACGACGGTCACCGACTTTGTTCCCACACAGCTCGACCCTGCAGCCGATCTGCCTTTTCCGCCGGGAGAATACTTCCACGCCAGCTGCGCCATGGCACTGGAAGACTATGAGCTTCATCGCCTTGAAGTCATCATTCCTGCGGCCTTGCTCGGCTTGGGCAGCGAACCAGCACAGGCAACCCCACCCCGGCCCGAAGCAGAGCCAGAACCAGCCCCTGCCGCTGAACCGGAACCCGCCGCTGACGAACCTGCGCCCGAGTCCGAAGAAGAGGCAGAAGAGGCACCTCCGGCTGCCGAACAGAAACCTGCGCAAAAATATGTTGACACCGCAACAGCTGACCGGACCCTCAAAGCATCACTGACCCAGTGCGCCGAAGAAGTGGGGGGGATGCTCGGGCTTGAGCTGGAACTGGAAAACCTGTCAACCCGCTACGTTTCCAAAGAGGAATATTTCTCCCGACCGGGAAAAAAGGCGATTGCCGCAGAAATGATCATCACTGGAGATGGCGAGGGAAGTGGCTATTTCGTCACCGAAGTCAGGGATGCCATTTATTTCGGCGGCACGATGATCATGCTGCCTGCCGAAGAGATTGAAAACCATATCAAATCCGGCGAGCTTGGAGAGGACCTTGAAGATGCTTTTGGCGAGGTTGCCAACATCATCAGTGGCGGTCTGGTCCAGAACTTCGAAGAACTGTACCCACGCAAGTTTCACCTTAAAAAAGGGGAGCTCAAACTCTTCACTCCGACCAAAGTTAAAGTTGAGGACCCTGAGCCCTTTCCCGATGACGAGTATTATCAGGTTTCCGCGACACTGGGCAGTGAAGACCGCGATCTGGGTGAGATCAGCTTCCTGTGCCCGGTGTCTGTCCTGCATATTGCGCCACGTCCGGCACCGACAAGCGGCTGGGGAGAACCTGCGGAAGAGGAAAAAACCACCGCAAAACAGCCGGCAGCCAAGCCCTCTCCAGACAACACGGAGAAGCCTGCCGTCAAAGCCCCGGCAGCTGAAAAACCAGCGGCGATCGTCATCGTCAGCGATGACAAAGCCATGCGCGAATTCTTCACATCGACACTGGCCCCCTTTGATCCGGAAACACTTCAGTTTGCCACTGGGGACAATTTCGGTGAATCACGCAAATATTCTGTTCTCGGCGCCTTTTTATTGCTTGAAAAGGTCGACGAACAGAGCTTTGCCCACATGATCAAACTGCGCTCAGAACTCCCGGCCCAGAGGCCCCTGATCGTTGCCGGACCACAGTGGACCCGCTCTGATGTTATCAAGGCTGTTCGCTATGGCGCCAACGATATTATCGTCACGCCAGCAACGGAAGAGGAGATCAGGGAAAAAGTCGAGATCAACCTCAAAACAACTTGCCAATAGTCGCTCAAACAGCGACAATACCAGCACGTTTTCTTCTGTGTTAACCCGTTCAACCCTCTGGAAACAATCGTGTCCCACATTCTTCTGTTTGACAGCAATATCGTTACACTTAAAGCCCTTCAGGACACCTTGCGTGGCGAAGTCTCCACCGCAATCCTGACGGCACAGTCATGCGCAGAAGCTCTGGAACAGATCCGTGAAACTGCCGTCACATTGGTGTTCTGTCAACTGTCCGCGAACAGCAATGAGGCCATCCAGCTTATTAAACAACTGAACGATCAGTTCCCCCATGTTGTTTCCATCCTGCTTGTTCCAGAAGAAACGACCATCGGCACCCGCGAGATCCTGCAATCAGGCGCCCATTTTTTTCTTCACGCGCCAACCTCTCCCGAAGATATTGTTCAACTCACCCAGCGGGCACTGCACCATGCTTCGCTGTTACAGCCGGCGCAACCGGCGCACACCCAGCAGGACAACGGCTTTGCCCAGATCATTGGCCAATCTACAACGATGCAGCATCTGTTCAGCATGATTCGTCGCTTGGCAGATGATGCCGAAAGCACCATCCTGATTCAGGGCGAAAGCGGCACCGGCAAAGAACTCGTCGCCAAAGCCGTTCACCTCAACAGTCCGCGCCGCAATGCCAACTTTGTGCCCCTCAACTGTGCAGCAATTCCTGATGAGCTGTTGGAAAGCGAATTATTCGGCTACGAAAAAGGGGCCTTTACCGGTGCAATGAACAACAAAAAAGGACGCTTGCAACACGCCGAGGGCGGCACGCTGTTTCTCGACGAAATCGGCGACATGAAACCCTCCCTGCAGGCTAAATTGCTCCGGGTTATTCAGGAAAAAGAATTTGAGCCGGTTGGCAGTGTCAAAAGTATCAAAGTAGATGTCCGCATTGTCGCCGCCACCCATCGCAACCTTGACGATGCCGTGGCCAAAGGGAATTTCCGTGAAGACCTCTACTACCGTCTCAACGTGATTCCTCTGCAGATTCCCCCCTTACGGGATCGGCGCGATGATATCCCCCTGCTGCTCGACTTCTTCACCCAACGCTTCTGCAGCAGCAAAAAACGCAATATTTTCAGCTACACCGAACAAGCCATGGCTTGCCTTAAACGCTATCCCTGGCCCGGCAATGTGCGCGAGTTGGAGAATCTGGTCCAACGCCTGTCGATCCTTCACCTTGGTGAAACCGTCACGCCTAAGGATCTTCCGGAGAAGTATCTCCATGAAGACGTTGATCCCGTGCTACTGGGTCGTTTCAGTGAACAGGGCAACACCGACTTCAACTCCCGCGTCAGTGAATTTGAAGACCGCCTGATTCTCCAGGCCCTGATGCAAACCGGTGGCAACAAAAAAGAAGCCGCGGAGCTACTCAACCTCAAGCGCACCACCCTGCTGGAAAAGATCAAAAAGAAACAACTGGACAAGGCCCTCAACAAGCTGGAAAACCAGTCCGGGCTGTAAATAACAAGATTGCGGTTGCAAATTATCCCGCAATAAGCTATACACTTGCCTCTATGCGCGATTAGCTCAGCTGGATAGAGCGCTGCCCTCCGGAGGCAGAGGCCATAGGTTCGAATCCTATATCGCGCGCCACT
>PKUE01000105.1 GCA_002869685.1 Desulfuromonas sp. | reverse complement strand
TTAGTTGGTATTATCACGAGCAGAGGGTCGGGTCTTGAATTGCAATATTTTTAGAGAAAATGTTGTAATCCAAAATTTTTTGACCCTGCGGGAACCGCTTTCACGTTCAAAGTGTTTCACGGGGCTTTTAAACCGTTCCTTCCAGTTCGGTTTGTTCTTCGCCAATATCTTCCGTAACGGAAATTCCTTCGGTCAGTTTTAATAGCCGATTAACCTGAAACTTCAGTTCCTCTGAAGCGGAAGCGTTTTCTTCAGAAATTGACGCGTTTTGCTGGACAACGGTATTGACTTGAGACAAACCGTTACTGATTTCCTTCATGCTGGAGTTCTGCTCATTTGAACTGCCGGAGATCTCGCTGACGAGATCGTTCATTTTGTCCATTGAGGAAACAATTTCATTCAAAATCAAGGCTGTTTCATGGGCATTTTGCACTCCCGCCTCAACGCCTTTAATGGATTTTTCAATTAGTTGAGCGGTTTCCTGGGCCGCCTCCCCGCTGCGCCCAGCTAAGGCGCGGACTTCTTCAGCGACAACCGCAAACCCTTTTCCGTACTTTCCCGCTCTGGCGGCTTCGATCGCGGCGTTTAGCGCTAATAAATTTGTTTGGAAGGCGATTTCATCAATGACTTTAATTACTTTGCTTACCTCAGAACTGGTATCATTTATATTTTTTACGGATTCGACCAAAACTTCCATCTGCCGGTTACCCCGTTGAACGGTTTCTCTGGTCTCATTGGATAATTTTTTCGCCTGTTCCGCGTTATCGCTGTTCGTTTTTGTTTGATTCTCGACTTCATTTATTGAAGCGCTGATCTCCTCAATCGAGGCCGCCTGCTCTGTCGTCCCGGCTGACAACGTCTGCGCGGAATTTGTCAGTTCGTTTGAACCAGACGCGACATTTGCTGCTGCTTGGCGAGTGCTTTTCAATAATTGACTCAATTGCTTTTGGGCGTGAATATTTGTGACAATCTCCGCGTGGCCGATCTTTTCACCTTTTCGGTTTGTCAGATAATGTGTATTTACGCGAAAATCCATGTCCCACTGATTAAAGAATGATTTGGGCTTTCCTTTGCGCAGGCAGATGACTCCGCAGTTGTCGGTGTTACAGATATTCGCTCCCCAATTACTGCATTGTTGACCAAATACCTCGGAACGTTTTTTCTTGAGCAAATCTTCAACTGTTTTATTGACGAATGTCCAGTTCATATCCATGTCGGTTATGGACAGGGGATTCTCCCAAAGATCGATGATTTGCTCATACCAGTGATATTTCTCCAGCACTTGATTTTCCACTTTAACGGTTAATATCAGAGTAAAGATTAATACTCCTGTTAACGCCAATAGTAAAATAATCGATACATTGACACCCGAACTTGTTGATTGATCGGTGGAGGAAACCAAAAATACACATAGTATGGACACTACGATGCCGATCACCTGAGATATTTTCATTATTTTCATATCATCTTCCTTAATTCGTCTAAGATTCAGATACTATAAAGTCGAAAATGAATGTGACGGAGACACTTAGTTTTATTGGTTTAATGTATGTCAATTTACAATGAAAAACATTAGTATTGTAACAGATCGTTTGGATTTATCATCAAACTTTTTATAGTTAATCCTACTGTCAAAATGTTTTAAGGGGTTAATCTTTATAGGGAATTATTATTTTCCAACCTGTTTTTTAGAGACACGGATTCAACAGCTAGCGGTTGGCGAGAAACGAAATGTCGAAGGGGGGCACGTTTGAACGGTGCTTGGGGCATTGTCAGGGTTTGGGCTGACTCGAATTGCAGATATACCGTAGAAACATCAATGTGGGGTATCGACTGGAGGAGACATTCAGTTTGGCAAGCACTCTCTCGCCGAGGTCTCCATTAACGTGTGATCTTTCAAACATCCTGTTCGACTTTTTTGAAGAATTGATTGCGAAATTCAGATGGTGACACACCATACATTCTTTTAAATTGCCTATAAAAGTTAGGTAAACTTGAAAAACCGCTCTGAAATGCTGCCTCGGCAACACCTTCACCTGTTGATGAAAGGATGATCCCAGCCTTTTGGAGGCGTCGGATATTGATGTATTCAACAATGCTTGTATTCGTATAACTTCTAAATTCGCGTGTAAGCAAGCTTCGAGACAGTCCGAACCGCAACGCGATCTCGTTTAAGTCTCCCGGGTCCTCCGGCTCTTTGTCCAGCCACTCACATATTTTTCTTATTGTATTCAGATGATTAGATCCTGAAGCCATCTCAGGGTCTCGTTTGTTTCCCATGCATGAGGCTAAGAGCAAACCAATGACTGCCCATGCAATGTGCACCTCACCGGGATCTTGATCTCCGAGACCATCCGGAATCATCTCGACTAACTCCCATGGCAGAGATGTTTGTTCAGGAAAGTCAGTAAACGAGTATTCAGGTTTATTCAAATTATACAGGAACGATGATTGAGCTGCAGACAGATGAGTCGCTATATCGGTAGGCGTAAAGCAGACAAATTTAAAATCTGCCGTTTCATTCTTTCGAAAAACAAACCTGTGGCGTGCTTTTGATGCAATCAGGATCGCCCTCCGACTGACCAATTCAATATTTTCTTGATCGAGAATCAACAGTCCCGAGCCGGAACGACAGAGAATAAGTTCAAAAACGTCGTGAGAATGCCACTCAGAAGAATCCGAGAGGGTCGTGGTTACGCTCCAAAACATTTTATGTCCAATTGATTATGATTAATGTCCGATACGATAAGATAAAAGCCATAAGGCCTTGTATTATGCTTTTCACCGTAGCATGAGTTGCCCCGTATGGCAATGTGTGCAGAGAATGACAACGTCGTTGACTATGATGGAGGATGGAAAATGGTTGATGAAAGTGTGATTGATGCTTTTCAGATGATGTGGGGGAAATTTCCGGAAGGTGTGATGCTGATCGACAAAAGTCGACATATCCTTGCTGTGAATGCTGCTTGTGCAACACTCGGTTTTGCAGAAGGTATGATCTGCTCTAAAATGGGCTCGCCAGAATCCCATAGAGGTTGCCTTGCAAATAAAGCGCTTGCTGAACAGAAAGCAAAATTTAGAAAAATCAGTATGGACGGAAAAGAGTTTGTCAGTTTCTGGGTCCCTGTCGTTGGGCAAGATAATATTTTCCTTCATTTCACTGTTGGTATGATGGTTGACTACGGAATCTGTGAAGAAACGATCGAGAACTAGTGCTTGAACGGGTTCTATTCCGTTTCTGCGGACTGTTTGAAAATGACTGAAACTCTAGTCATGTCTAGCAATCCTCTCCCCTTTTTCGTGGATTGTGAAAG